>DATIVK010000078.1:0-15544 GCA_035465955.1 Anaeromyxobacteraceae bacterium
TGGGTGGCGGGCGGCGCGTCCGTCGTCGGTGCCGCCGCGCGGGGCGCGGGCGCCTTCGCCGCCTCCGCTCCCCCGACCTCGAGCTCCAGGAGCGGCTCGTGGACTCGCTCGACGTCGCCCTCCTTCCACAGGAGCCTCGCCACGCGCCCAGCCCGCGGGGCGGGGATGGCCACGGTGGCCTTGTCGGTCATAACCTCCACCAGCGGCTGCTCCTCGGCGACCTCGTCACCCGGCCGGACGAGCCAGCGCTCCAGCTCCGCCTCCACGATCCCCTCGCCGAGATCCGGCAGCACGATGGGAAGGATCATGGCGGCCCCTTCAGTAGCCCACGGTCTCGCGCACCGCCTTCAGGATGCGCGGCGCGCGGGGCAGGTACTCCGGCTCCAGGGTGTAGGGGAACGGCGTGTCGAAGCCGGTGACCCGCGCGACCGGCGCCAGGAGGTGATCGAAGCAGCGCTCCTGGACGAGGGCCGCCAGCTCCGCGCCGAACCCACACGTCTTCGCCGCCTCGTGGACGATCACCGCACGGCCCGTCCGCGACACCGACCCGACGACGGCGTCGAGGTCGAGCGGCTGGAGGGAGCGCAGGTCGATGACCTCGCAGTCGATCCCCTCCCCCTCCGCCTCGCGCGCCGCGGCGTCCGCCTCGTGCCACATGGCCCCCCACGCGACGACGGTCACCTGGCCACCGCGCCGCGTCACGCGCGCCTCGCCGAGCGGCACGGTGTAGTCGCCCCCCGGCACCTCGCCGCGCGCAGCGCGGTAGACCCGCTTCGGCTCGAGGAAGAGGACCGGATCCGGGTCCCGGATGGCGCTGATGAGGAGCCCCTTGGCGTCGTAAGGGTTGGATGGGACGACGACCTTGAGCCCCGCGGTGTGGATGAAGAGCGCCTCGGGCGACTGGGAGTGGTAGTGGCCGCCGCGGATCCCGCCGCCGTACGGCGCCCGGATCACGAGCGGGCAGGCGAGCCCGCCGCCGGAGCGGTAGCGGTACTTCGCGACCTCGTTCACGATCTGGTCGAGGGCCGGGAAGATGAAGTCCGCGAACTGGACCTCGGGCACCGGCCTCAGCCCGTAGAGCGCCATGCCCACGGCCGTCCCGACGATCCCCCCCTCCGCGAGCGGGGTGTCGACCACGCGGGCGGCGCCGAACTCCTGCTGCAGCCCCTGCGTCGCCCGGAAGACGCCCCCGAACCGGCCAACGTCCTCGCCGAGGACGACGACGTCGGGGTCGCGCCGCATCTCGGTGCGCAGCGCGTCGTTCACGGCCTGGATGACGTTCAGGATCGGCATGCGCTCGCTCGGCTCTCCCGGGCCCGCCGGCCCGCGCCCTCCGCTTCAGGTCCCCTCCGGTCCGGAGCCGGCGCGCGGGTCGGCCGCCAGCGCCGCGCGCAGCTCCGCGAGCTGCTCGCGCTGCTGCCGCAGCGGCTCCGCGTAGACACCCGAGAAGAGCGTCTCGACGGGCGGCCGCGCGGCGAAGGCCTCCGCCTCGACGATCGCCCGCTGGATCTCGGCCTTCACCTCCGCCTCCAGCGCGCCCCGGCCGGCCGCCGTGAGGGCACCCCGCCGCTCCAGATAGGCGCCGAGCCGCAGCAGCGGATCCCGCCGCCGCCACGGCTCCACCAGCGCGTCCGGCCGGTACGCGCGCGGATCGTCGGACGTGGAGTGCCCCTCGAGCCGGTAGGTGACCGCCTCGATGAGCGTCGGCCCCCCGCCGGCAGCCGCCCGGGCCCGGGCCCGGCGCGTCGCGGCGTGGACCGCGAGCAGGTCGTTGCCGTCCACGCGCTCCGTGGCGACGCCGTAGGCCAATCCCTTCTGCGCGAGCGTCTCGGCCGCCGTCTGGCGCTCCACCGGCACGCTGATGGCCCAGCCGTTGTTGCGGCAGAGCAGGACGACCGGCGCCCCGAGGACGCCGGCGAAGTTGAGGCCGGTGTGGAACCCCTCGGCGCTCGTGGCGCCGTCGCCGAAGTAGACGAGGGGCACCACGTCGTCGCCCCGGAGCCGCGCCGCCAGGGCGAGCCCCACCGCGTGCGGGATCTGCGTGGCGATCGGCGAGCTGATCGACGCGAAGCGGCCGGCCGGCCACGCCTCGTGGCAGGGCATCTGGTGGCCCAGGGTCGGGTCGCCGGCGTTCCCGAGGAGCTGGCAGACGAAGGTGGTGAGCGGCATGCCCCGCAGCAGCGCCGCGCCGTGCTCGCGGTAGCAGGGGAAGATCCAGTCGCGCTCCTCCATCGCCGCCGCCGAGCCGAAGACCGCCGCCTCCTCCCCGATGGAGCCGATGTAGAAGCCGATGCGCCCCTGGCGCTGCAGGCTGATCATCCGCTCGTCGAGGAGCCGCTCCCGGAGCATGAGCCGATGGAGCCGCACGAGCTCGACGTCCGTCAGCGCGACCGCGCCCGGGTCGGCGGTGCCGTCCTCGCGGAGGATCGAGCCGAGCGGCCGCTCGCCCGCGCCCCTGGCCTCCGCGGCGGGCGGCGGCGCCGACGCGCCCCGATCGCGCCCTCGCGGGCGCTCGCCGAGCTCAAGCACCCGCGACACGCGCCCCCTCCTTCTCCCCCCGCGCCCGCGCGAAGAGCTCCCCGGCCCGGTAGCTCGACCGCACGAGCGGACCGCTCGCCACCCCGCGGAAGCCGAGCCGCCGCGCGGCCGCGGCGAAGGCCCCGAAGGCCGCCGGCGACACCCACTCCGTCACCGGGAGGTGCCGGCCCGACGGCCGCAGGTACTGGCCGATGGTGACGATCTCCACGCCGGCGCGCCGCAGATCCCGCAGCGTCTCCTCCACCTCCTCCTGGCGCTCGCCGAGGCCGACCATGAGGGAGGACTTGGTGACGATCCCCGGGAACTCCCGCCTCACCTGCGCGAGCACGGCGAGCGTCTGCTCGTAGCCGGCCCGGCGATCCCTCACGCGGGGGGTCAGGCGGCGGGTCGTCTCGACGTTGGTCGCGAAGACGTCGGGGCCCGCGCGCGCGACCGCGCGCACCGCCTCCGGGTCCCCGCGGAAGTCCGGGGTCAGCACCTCGACGCGGAGCCCCGGGACCTCGGCGAGGCGTCGGATCGTCTCGGCGAAGTGGCCGGCGCCCCCGTCCGGCAGGTCATCGCGGTCGACGCTCGTCACGACGACGTAGCCGAGCCCCAGCGCGCGCACGGCCTCGGCCACGCGCCGCGGCTCGCCGGGATCGGGCGGCGGCGGGCGCGCGAGGGTCCGGACGGCGCAGAAGCGGCACCCGCGCGTGCAGGCCTCGCCCAGGAGCATCACGGTGGCCGTTCCCGCGCTCCAGCACTCCCCGACGTTCGGGCAGCGGGCCGACCGGCAGACGGTCGGAAGGCCGAGGCGGACGAGCGTGGCGCGCACGTGCTCGAATCGGGGACCGACCCCTGCCGTCACCCTCGGACGCGGAGGGGTCCACGGGGCCGACCGCCCGATCTCACCTGGGATCGACATCGGATCCCTCCGGTGGGCCCTGCGCGCGGTCCACCAATGCTCCCTTACCGCCGGGTCCCTGCGAGCGCACGAGACGGAGGGGGCGGGCGAGCGGGGCAGGCGCGAGGAGGCGTCTGGAGGTATATGTGTCCCAGCTCGAGCGACGGCCTTGGGCTTCTTCCTGCCGCTCGTCCCTCGGCGCTTCTCCAACCAGATCCCGTCCGTGTCCTCAGGCGGTCCCGCGCACGAAGCGGCGGGCTACCGGCCCGACCGCGTCCACTCGCAGGAACCCGAAGGGGTCACCGATGATCGATTTCGAGAAGGGCATGCTGGTGCGGCACTCCACCCTGGGGCTCGGCAAGGTCGTCGCGCTCGAGCCCAAGGCGGTCCACGTCTTCTTCGTCGGGCGGGACAGCCGGTTCGCCGCCAAGCTCCGGCTGCCGGACGCGGCCTCGCTGCTCACCCCGGCCGGGACGGGCGAGCGGGTCTGGATGGGCAGCGTCTCCGCCTTCACGCTCGACGCGGCGACCGGCCGCTACGGCTTCGCGGAGACCTGGATCCCCCACGAGGAGGCGGTCGCGCGCTTCCTGGAGGCCTACCCGCAGGGCTTCGCCGATCCGCTCTACACGGGCGAGGAGAAGGGGCGGCCGTCGCGGCCGGCCCGGATCCGGCGCGCCCACGCCGCCTTCGTCGAGGCGTTCGGCGGCGGCGAGGGGGAGCGGCTCCTCGCCGCGGGCGACGTCGCGACGCTGGCCTCGCGCGCGCTGGCCGTCGAGAAGCTGGCCGGCGCGAACCAGACGGGCGCGGACAAGGCGACCCTGGCCGGCGGCCTGAAGGACCCGGCCGCGGCGAAGGGCTTCTTCGCGGCGCTCTTCGACCTGCTTGCGGCGCCCGCCGCCGACCGCCCCGGCTTCGAGGCGCTGGCCGCCGCGGTGGCGGCCTTCCCTCCCGAGGAGCGCGCGCCGGCCTGGCCGCTCGTGACGCTGCTCCCGTTCCTCGCGCAGCCCGAGCGCCACCTGCTGCTGCGCCCGAAGGTCACCAGCCAGGCGGCGCACCGGCTCGGGCTCGAGCTGCGCTTCGCCGCCGATCCGAACTGGGTCACCTACTCCACGTTGCTCAGGTCGGGCGAGAACCTCCTCGAGAAGCTGCGCGCGATGGGTGCCCGGGATCTCGCCGACGTGGAGGAGTTCCTGACGATCGCGACGACCCGCGCGGCGGCCGCCCGCGCCGCGAAGGTGGACGAGGCCTGAGAGAGTGAGAATCCTGCCCTCTCCCCCACCGGGGGAGAGGGCAGGGCGAGGGGGCGGCGCCGCGCGCCAAAGACTCGTCACGACACCGGTAACCCGGTAGCGTGCAGGCGATGGTCAGGCAGGCAGGCGTCCTCATCCCCCTCTTCTCGATCCGCACCGGCGCCGGCTGGGGGGTGGGGGAGATCCCCGACCTGGCCCCGTTCGCCCGCTGGGCCGCCTCGGCCGGCTTCTCGCTGATCCAGGTCCTCCCCGTGAACGAGGCGTCGCGGGGCCAGAACAGCCCCTACGCCGCGCTCACGGCGTTCGGCATCGACCCGGTCTACGCCGCGGTGGAGGCGCTGGAGGACTTCGACGCCGCCGGCGGCCTCGACGCCCTCACCCCCGACGAGCAGCGGCTCGTCGCGGAGCTCCGCGACTCTCCCACGGTCCGCTGGGACGACGCGCGCCGCCTGAAGCAGCGCGCGCTGGAGCTGGCGTTCTCCTCCTTCCACGCGCGCGAGTGGTCCCGGCGGACGGACCGCGCCCGCAACCTCGCCCGCTTCGCGGAGGCCAACGCCCGCTGGCTCGAGGACTACGCGCTCTTCGTGTCGCTCCACGACGACCTGTTCGGCGGCCAGCCCTGGCTCGCCTGGCCGAAGGAGCTCCGCGACCGGGAGGCGGGCGTCCTGGCCGACCACCGCGGGCGCCTCTCGCTCCGCGTCCTCTTCCACGCCTGGACCCAGTGGGTGCTCGACCGGCAGTGGTCGGACGCCCGGCGGCTCTGCCAGGCCACCGGCGTCGATCTCTGCGGCGACCTCCCGTTCATGGTCGCGACCGACTCGGCCGACGTCTGGGCGCGGCGCCGCGACTTCCGGCTCGACGCGCGGGTCGGCGTCCCCCCCGACGCCTTCAGCGCGACCGGCCAGGACTGGGGGCTCCCGGTCTACCGCTGGGACCTCATGCGCGCGGAGGGCCACCCGTGGCTGCGCGAGCGCGCGCGGCGCATGGCGGAGCTGTACGGAGCCTACCGGGTCGACCACGTGGTCGGCCTCTACCGGACCTACTACTTCCCGGACGACGGCGGCCCGCCCGCCTTCGTGCCGGCCGAGGAGCCCGCGCAGATCGCGAACGGCGAGGCGGTCCTCGGCATCCTCTCGCAGCGGGCGCGCGTGATCGCCGAGGACCTCGGGACGGTCCCGGACTTCGTCCGCGAGTCGCTCGCCCGCGTCGCCGTCCCGGGGTACCGCGTGCTGCGCTGGGAGAAGGCGTGGGAGACGGGCGGCGACCGCTTCCGCGATCCGGCCGACTGGCCGGCGCTCTCGGTCGCGACGACCGGCACGCACGACACCGACACGGCCGCGGACTGGTTCGACGCGCTCGCGCCCGCGGAGCGGGCGCAGCTGCTCGCGCTGCCGGCGCTCGCGGCCGTGAGGGCGCGGGGGGCCGAGCGCTTCGACGAGGGGGTGCGCGACGCGCTCCTCGACCTCGTCTACGGCGCCGGCTCCGACACGCTGCTGCTGCCGTTCCAGGACCTCTTCGGACATCGCGACCGCATCAACGTCCCGGGCACCGTGAACGACGTGAACTGGACGTGGCGGATGCCCGGGCGCCTCGTCGACCTGGCGGCCGACGAGGCCGCGACCGCCCGCCTCCGCGCCCTCGCGGTCGCCCACGGTCGCGCGGTGTCCGCGTGAGCCCCCCGATGCGGCTCTACCTCGTCCGCCACGCGCAGGCGGAGCCGAGCCACCCGCTCGGCGACTCGGCGCGCCGCCTCACGCCCGAGGGGCGCGACGCCTTCCGCGCCCGCGCCCGGGCGCTCGCGCCCGACGTCGCCTTCGCGCGGATCCTCAGCTCGCCGTACGCCCGGGCCCGCGAGACGGCCGAGCTGCTCCACGCCGCCACCGGCGCCGGGGTGGAGATCGAGGAGGCGCTCGGGTCCGGGCGCTCGGAGCCGCAGGAGCTGCTCCGGATCGCCCGGCTGCGCGGCGACGGCACCGTCCTCGTCGGCCACAACCCGGAGATCTCCGGCGCCGTCGCGTTCGTGGCGGGCCACGAGCTGCCCGTGCCGCCGGGCACCGTGGCGTGCCTGGAGGTCCTGGACGAGGCCGGCTGGCCCCGCCTCGCCTGGCTCAGGTGATCGGCGCGCCCTCGGCTGCGGCGCGCACCCTCTCGAGCAGCTCCGAGGGACCGAACGGCTTCTGGAGGAAGTGCTCGCCGCGGGCGATCGCCTCCTCGAGCCGCGCGTGCCCACCCGGGAAGCCCGACATGAAGAGCACGCGCAGGCCGGGCCAGCGCTGCGCGAGCCGCCGGTGCAGCTCGATGCCGTCGATCTCCGGCAGCATGACGTCTGACACGAGCAGGTCGGGCGGCGTGTCGTCCGGCAGCGCGAGCGCCTCGGCCGGCGACGCCGCCACCGTGACGTCGTGCCCCGCGCGCCGGAGGATCCGTCCGGCCAGGGCGCGGACGGTCGGCTCGTCCTCCACGAGGACGATTCGGAGGTGGACCTGGGGCGCGGCGGGGGGCTCGGCGCCCGCGGCCGCGCACACCTCCGCCTCGAGCGGAAGGTAGAGGCGGAAGGTGGTCCCCACGCCGGGCGTGCTGGAGACCTCCACGTCGCCGCCGTGCTGCAGGAGCGTGCCGTGGACCGTGGCCAGCCCCAGCCCCGTCCGCTTCGCGGCCCCCTTCGTCGTGAAGAAGGGCTCGAAGATCCGCGGCAGCGTCGCCGCGTCGATGCCGATCCCGGTGTCCGCGACGGTGATCCGCGCGTAGCGCCCCTCGGGCCGCCTCCGCGCCACCCAGGGGGTCCTGCCGTCCAGCCCCGGCACCGCCACCGAGAGGGTGAGCCTCCCCCCGCCCGGCATCGCCTCCCGGGCGTTGGTCGCGAGGTTGAGGATCGCCTGCTGGAGCTGGGTGGGATCGGCGCGGACCCTCGCCGCGACGCTCGCCGGCTCGACGCGGAGCTCCACCGCCTCGCCGACCACGGCGCGGAGGGTCTTCTCCAGGGAGCGCAGCTCGGCGTTCAGGTCGACGACCTGCGTCTCGAGGACCTGCCGGCGGCTGAAGGCGAGGATCCGCCGGGCGAGCTCGGCGCCGCGCCGCGCCGCCGTGACGATCTCCTGCATGTCCGCCCGGAGCGCATGGCCGGGCGGCAGATCCTGCATCGCGAGCGTGGCGTTCGCGATGACGGGGGTGAGCAGGTTGTTGAAGTCGTGGGCGATGCCGCCGGCGAGCACGCCGAGGCTGTCGAGCCGCTGCTGCGCCTGGAGCCGCTCCTCGAGCCGCCGCCGATCCTCCTCCGCCCTGCGCTGGTCGGCCTCGCGCGCGTCGAGGGCCTCCAGCAGGCGATCGAAGGAGCTCGCGAGCCTCGCGACCTCGCCCGCCCCCGCCCCCGCGCCGATCCGCAGCCCGGCCGCCGGCGCCGCCGCGATCCGCTCGATCCCCTCCGTCATCTGGACCAGCGGCCGGGTCGCGCGCCGCAGCGACGCCCAGACCGCGATCGTGAGGAGCACCAGCCCCAGGGCGGCGGCCCCCCCGTACGCCGGCAGCGAGGCGCGGAACGGCGCGCGCACCTCCTCGAGGGGCATGTTGCCGAAGACGAACCAGTCGACGGCGCCGAGCCGCCTCACCGCGGCCAACATCTCCTGGCCGGTCGTGCTGGTCGTCTCGAGGACCCCCTCGAACCCCGCGTCGAGGGCCCTGTCGACCGCCGCGTTGACGCCCGGGGGGACGAGCTTCAGCACGCGGGCCGGATCGGGGTGGCTCACGCGGACCCGATCGCGCGTCACGATCACGAAGTAGCCGGCCTTGCCGATCGAGATCTTCGCGAGGTCCCCGGCGATGTTGCCGCCGTCGACGCGGACCGCGCCGTGGAGCTGTCCGATGGGCCTGCGGCGCGCGTCGAGCACCGGGACCGCGACGGTGATCGCGACGGCGCCGGGGCGCAGCACCGAGCCCCAGGGCTTCGAGATCACGGCCCCCCCGGCCCGCGCGACCGCGCCCCACGCCTCGTCGCGCGTGAGGTCCCGGCCCCGGGCCCCCGCCACCTCCGGGCTCTGGACGAGCAGCCGCCCCTCGTTCGACACCAGCCGGAGCCCCTCGTCGAAGAGGAGGTGGAGCGTGATCCGCTCGTCGAGGAAGCGCTGCCCCTCCGCCGGCACGTCGAGCTGCCGGGGACCGATGGCGCTCGCGATCTCCTCGAGGGTGTCCCGCGCGAACCGGAGCCGCTGGTCGAGGTCCGCGGCGATCCTCGTCGTGAGCAGGAGCTGCTGCGCCGCGATCCCTTCCTCGTACCGCCGCTGGAAGTAGGTGGAGGTGAAGTAGACGAGGGCGGCGAAGAACGGGATGAAGACCGCGGCCGCCGCGGCCGCGGTCCGCGCGGTCAGCCCGATCCCGCCGATCTCTCTCGCCTGCGTCATCTCCCCCCGCCGCCCCTGGTTCAGGTCGACGATAGACTGCGCCACGGCCCGGGTGGGATCCCCATCTGGGGTCGGCCCTGCGTCACCGCGCCGCTGCCTTGTGACCCACCCCCTTCGCGGCGGTGACGCACCGGCGGACGGTCAATGCGCAGATTCGATCGTGCCCCCGCCGAGGACGAGCTCCTCGTCGTAGACGACCGCCGCCTGGCCGGGCGCGGCGGCGTGGACCGGCTCGAGGAACCCGACCTCGAACCGGCCGCCGTCCGTGCGCCGGACCTCGGCGCGCGCCCCGCCGTGCATGGAGCGGATCTGCACGGTCGCCTCGAAGGAGTCCGGGACGTCACGGTGCCAGGTCGCGCCGACCACGGTGAGGCCGCGGACCTGCGTCGCCTCGCGCGGACCGACCCGCACGGTGGCGGAGGCCGGGTCGATGCCCGTGACGTAGAGCCGCCCCGCCGAGGCGATCCCGAGCCCTCGCCGCTGGCCGATCGTGTAGCGGCCGTACCCCTCGTGCCGGCCGAGGACGTGCCCCGCGCCGTCGACGACCGGGCCCGGCGTCAGCGCGCGCGGCGCCCGCTCCGCGAGGATCCGCGCGTGGTCGCCGTCCTCGACGAAGCAGATCTCCATGCTGTCGGGCTTGTCGTGCACCGGCAGCCCGAGGCGCTGCGCGATCCTGCGCGTCTCCCCCTTCCCGGCGAGCTCGCCGAGGGGGAGGACGAGCCGCGCGAGCGCCTCCCGGGGCAGCGCGTGGAGGACGTAGGACTGGTCCTTCGCGAGCGCCACGGCCCGGGCGATCACGGGCGCGCCGTCGCGCTCGACCACGCGCGCGTAGTGGCCGGTGGCGACGCCGTCGAAGCCGAGCGCCTCCGCGTGGCGAAGGAGTCGCCCGAGCTTCACGTCCCGGTTGCAGCGGACGCACGGGTTGGGCGTCCGCCCGGCCGCGTACTCCGCCGCGAAGGCGTCGATGATCCGCTCGAACTCGGCGGCGGCGTCGAGCACGAAGAGATCGATCCCGAGCCTCCCGGCGACGCGCCGCGCGTCGGCGGCGTCCTGGGGGGAGCAGCACCCCCGCGAGTCGGAGGCGGGATCGCCCGCGCGCCCCATGCAGAGGAAGATCCCGGTGACCTCGTGGCCGGCGTCGCGCAGGAGCGCGGCGGCCACGGAGGAGTCGACCCCCCCGCTCATCGCCACCAGGATGCGCCGCCGTCCCGTCACGCGGCCGCACTGTAGCCCGGGAGCGGGGGAGGGCGGATCCCCCGGGGCGGCGTGCGGACGCCCGGCGCTGGTATGCTCGCAGGCCATGGCCGCCCCCGACTCGCCCGCCGCCGCGGTCGCCCCGCCTCCCCGCTTCGCGCGGGAGCTCGACACCCTCGTCCGCGCCCGCTACCCCCTCGTCTACCTCGTGAGCTGGGAGGAGCAGCGGCTCGACGCGCACCTCGACCAGCTCGCGCGGCAGCACGGCAAGGCGCTCTGGAGCTGGACCGCCACGGAGGGGCTGCGCCGCAGCGGCGGCGCGCGCACCGAGACCCCGGAGGTCGAGGGGGCGGCGGAGCCGCGGGCCGCCCTCCAGGCGATCGCGAAGCTCTCGGACCCGTCGCTCGTCGTCCTGAAGGACTTCCACCCGTGGCTCCAGGACCCCACGGTCGTCCGGGCGCTGCGCGACCTCGCCCACGCCCTCAAGTCGACCTACACGACGGTCATCCTCCTCTCCCCCTCGCTCGTCATCCCGCCGGAGCTGGAGAAGGAGATCTCGGTCCTCGACGTCCCGCTCCCGACCTTCGAGGAGCTCTTCGGGCTGCTCAAGGAGATCGCGACCGTCGTCCGGAAGGGGAACCTCGCGACGGTCGAGCTGACGCAGGCCGACGCCGAGGCGATGGTGAAGGCCGCGCAGGGGCTCACGCTCGCCGAGGCCGAGAACGCCTTCGCGAAGGCGATCGCCGACGACGGCCGGCTCAAGCGCGAGGACGTGGCGCTCGTGCTCGAGGAGAAGCGCCAGGTGATCCGCAAGAGCGGCCTCCTCGAGTACTTCGCCGCCGACCAGAGGCTGGCGGACGTCGGCGGGCTGGAGCTGCTCAAGGGGTGGCTCGACCGGCGCGCGGCGGCCTTCGGCGAGGCCGCGCGGAGGTTCGGCCTCCCCGAGCCCAAGGGGCTCCTCCTCCTCGGCGTGCAGGGGTGCGGCAAGAGCCTCACCGCCAAGGCGGTCGCCGCGCAGTGGGGGCTCCCGCTCCTCCGGCTCGACATGGGGCGGATCTTCAGCGGCCTCATCGGCTCGTCGGAGGAGAACCTCCGCAAGGCGATCCACGTCGCCGAGAGCGTCGCCCCCGTGGTGCTCTGGATCGACGAGATCGAGAAGGGGCTGTCCGGCGTCCGCTCGTCCGACGGCTCGGACGCCGGCGTGACCGCGCGCGTGTTCGGGACGCTGCTCACGTGGCTCCAGGAGAAGACCGCGCCGGCGTTCGTCGTGGCGACCGCCAACCGGATCGACGCGCTGCCCCCGGAGCTGCTGCGCAAGGGGCGCTTCGACGAGATCTTCTTCATCGACCTGCCCGAGCAGCCCGAGCGGCGCGAGATCTTCGAGATCCACGTCCGGCGCCGGCGCCGGGATCCGGCGGCGTTCGACCTCGACGCGCTCGCGCACGCCGCGGACGGCTTCAGCGGCGCCGAGATCGAGCAGGCCGTCGTCTCCGCCCTCTACGACGCGTTCGCCGAGCGGACCGAGCTCGCCCAGCGCCACCTCGTCCGGGCGGTGGGCGAGACGAAGCCGCTCTCGGTCACCATGGGCGAGGAGATCGATCGCGTCCGCGACTGGGCGCGGACGCGGACCCGACCCGCCTCCGCGCGGCGCGCGGGCGGGTAGGCCATGTCGGACGACCGCTTCAAGCACTTCCGCCACCTCGAGCGCCCCCGGCAACCCGGCGGCGCCGCGCCGCGCGACCCGAGCCCCGGGACCGAGGGGCGCTTCGGCGCCCTCGAGGAGCGCAGGCAGGGTGCCGAGGGGTCCGCCGGCGTCGCCGACGGCCACCTCGGGCGCTTCCGGCCGGCCGCGGAGCGACCGCTGGAGCTCGCGCCGGCGGAGGCGGGGGAGCTGCCCTTCGTCCGCTGCGCCGCGTGCCAGGTCGACCACAACCGCAGCGCGGCCACCTGCTCCAACTGCGGCGCCGACCTGCGCACCCGGGAGCAGCGCGCCTTCAACGCGCTGCTCGCCGAGGAGCGGCGCGCGCAGGCGACCGCCGAGGCGGCGCAGGTGGCTGAGCTGGAGCGCGCCCGGGAGGAGGCTGCGGCGGGGGAGGCGCAGGCGAAGCGGGAGATGGCCGAGACGCTCGCGCGCGAGGTGGGGGAGGCGGAGCGGCGGCGGCTCGACGCGGAGCTCGGCGGGGGCTTCGGCGCGCCCCCTGGTCGCGGCGGCTGGGGCTCGGGGTGGGGCTCGGGCGAGTGGGGCGACGCCGGCTGGGGCAGGGGCCGGCACGGCGCCATCGGGCTCGGCGGCTGGCTCCTCTCCCTGCTCTTCCGCTTCCTCTTCGGCGGCCGCCGCTGGCGCTGAGGTCCCCGCCGGGGTCCGGGCCCGTTGGGGGTACACCCTCCGTGGCCCTCTTCACCCCGCGACGACTCCCCTACGCTGGCGGCAGATCCCCGCGAGCGGGAGGGGCCCGTCATGACGGAAGGTCAATCGAAGGTCGTCTTCTGGGTGGGGACGCTCAGCTCCGCGGCCCTCTTCCTGGGGCTGACGTTCGACACGCAGCGCGAGTTCGACCGGCTGACGCACGCCGACCGGCTCGACGAGCAGGTGGTGGCGGGCAAGCGCGCCTTCGAGGCGCGCAACTGCAACGACTGCCACACCATCCTCGGCTTCGGCGGCTACTACGCCCCCGACCTCACCCGGGCGTTCGACCGGATCGGCGCCGAGGGGATTCGGCGGCGGCTGGAGGATCCGGCGCGGGAGTTCGCGGCCTCCTACCGGAAGATGCCGAAGCAGCCGCTCTCCGCGAAGGAGATCGACGACGTCATCGCGTTCCTGCGCTGGACCGGCGGCATCGAGAACAACGACTGGCCCCCCCAGGACTCGCAGCGCCGCTGGAAGCGCTCCACCGAGCGGCTGCTCGCGGGCGCGCTCCTCTCGCCCGCCGCGGCGCTCCTGAAGCAGGAGAACTGCCTCGCCTGCCACGCGCTCGGGGACGCGGGGGAGCGGATCGGGCCGCGGCTCGAGTGGATCGGCGGCAAGCGCGACGCCGCCTGGATCGCGCAGCTGCTCCTCGACCCGGAGCGCGTCCAGCCCGGCACGCCGATGCCCTCCTTCGCCCACCTCGACGAGGGGCAGCGGCTGATGATCGGGGAGCTGGTGGTGAGCCTCGCCGCGCACGGGAGGGAGCCATGAGGTTCGAGAGCCAGCGGGTGGCCTACCCGTACTTCGTCGTCGCGCTCCTGCTCTTCGTGCTGCAGCTCGTCGTCGGCCTCTACCTCGCCTTCAGCTACTTCTTCACGGTGCCACAGGCGGTCGTCGACGCCTTCCCCTTCGCGACGGCCCGCGCCATCCACACCAACCTGCTCGTGCTCTGGATCCTGCTCGGCTTCATGGGGGCCACCTTCTTCATGGTGCCCGAGGAGACCGGCCGGGAGCTCGCGTGGCCGCGGCTCGCCATCGCCCAGCTCGTCATCCTGACCGGCACCGGCGTCGCCGCCATCGTCGGCTTCCTGTTCGGCTGGACGCAGGGGCGGCCGCTGCTGGAGATCCCGCGACCGCTCGACCTGCTCGTGGTCGTCGGCGCGCTCATGTTCCTCGCGAACGTGGCGGCGACGATGTGGCAGGCGCGCCGGTTCACGGCGACGCAGGGGAGCCTCCTCGCGGGGCTCGTCTTCCTGGCGCTCCTCTACCTGTTCGGCATCCCCTTCTACCGGAACCTCGCGACCGACTGGTACTACTGGTGGTGGGTGATCCACCTCTGGGTCGAGGGGGCGTGGGAGCTCGTCACGGCGGCGCTCGTCGCCTTCATGCTGATCCAGCTCACCGGGGTCGAGCGGAAGGTCATCGAGAAGTGGCTCTACGTGGAGCTGGGGCTCTTCCTCTTCACCGGCATCGCCGGCACCGGCCACCACTATTACTGGCTCGGCGCGCCGCGCTACTGGCTCTGGATCGGCGGGGTCTTCTCCGCCCTCGAGCCCTTCCCGATCCTCCTGATGCTCGTCGACACCTTCCGCGCCGAGCGCGAGGGCGGGCGCCGGCTCGAGCCGAGGCTCACCTGGACCTTCATGATCGGGATGGCGGTGCTCCACCTCGTCGGCGCCGGCGCCTTCGGCCTCGCCCACACGCTGCCGCAGATCAACTACTACACGCACGGCAGCCAGGTGACGGTGGCGCACGGCCACCTCGCCTTCTTCGGCGCCTACGCCCTCGTGAACCTCACCTTCTTCTACTTCGCCTTCCCGCGGCTGAAGGGGCTGCCGGACGGCGGCCGCTTCGAGGAGCGGCGCGGCACCGTCGGCTTCTGGACCGCGAGCCTGGCCGTCGTCGGCCTGAGCCTCTCCTTCGCGGTGGCCGGCGTGCTCCAGGCCTATCTGGAGCGCTACCGCGGTGAGCCCTACCTCGTCGCGCAGGAGCCCATCCGCTTCTGGATGGCCCTCGTCTTCGCCCACGGCCTGCTGGTGCTCGCGGGCGTCGCGATCATCGCCTGGGACCTGTTGACGCTGCGACCGGCGGCCGGCGCGGCGAAGATCGGCTAGTACATGGGGGGCGCGGCCCCTCCCATGGCGACGTCCCCTCTCCCTCACCGAGGGAGAGGGCCAGGGTGAGGGAGCGACCACGGCTGCGCGGGCTCCGGCGCTGCGCTCCGGCTCAACCCCGCTCCACGATCTCCACCGTCCCGTGCGTCCCGTCGACCCGCACCAGGTCCCCGTCGCGCACCTTCGCGACGACGCCATCGACGTTCGACACGCAGGGCAGGCCGAGCTCCCGAGCCACCGTCGCGGCGTGGCTCATCACCCCGCCGATCTCGACGACCACCCCCGCGGCGCGCGCGAAGATCGGCGTCCAGCCCGGATCGGTCGCGGGCGCGACGAGGATCGCACCGCGTGCCATCTTCGCCTCGTCGTACGGGGTGCGGAGGACGCAGGCGCGCCCCTCGACGACGCCGGGGCTCACGGCCGTCCCCTGGAGGACGGGCTCGTCGCCGGGCGAGGTCGCGCCGAGGCGCAGGAAGCCCTGGGCCTCCTCGCTCGTGAAGCGGTTGGGCACCTCGATCCGCCGCCAGGCGGCGACCCGGGCGCGCTGGCGGGCCACCACGCTCCGGGCGTCGAACGCCGGGTCCCGGAGCGCGCGCTCGAGCTCGTCGAGCGTCAGGTGGAACAGCTCCTCGATCCCGTCGAGCCGCCCGCGGGCGACCAGGCGTCGCCCGAGCTCCAGCAGGTCGCGGCGCGCGAGCGCCCAGTCCCGCATCCACTCCGAGCGGATCTCCTCCCGCAGGCACCCGAGGCGCGACAGCGCGCGC
>DATIVK010000079.1:0-4548 GCA_035465955.1 Anaeromyxobacteraceae bacterium
GCCCATCGTCGCGAGCATCCGATTCGCGCGCCCGCCTCCCTCGGCGATCGACTTCGCCAGGTCGGCCGCGCCCTTGCCGCCCGCGGCCAGCCTCTTGAGCAGATCCTCGGCCGCGGCGCCGCCCTGCTCGCCCATGATGGCCGTGGCGGCGGCGACCGCATTGACGGCGCTCTCCAGCTCCCGCCCGGTGATGCCGGCGCCCATGAGGGAGCGCGCCCATGCCCCGATCTGCTCGGTGGCGAACGGGAGCGTGTCGGCGAGGCGCTCCACCATCTCGAGCGTCCGCTGCCCTGCGGGCGCGCCCGACGAGAGCGCCGTGAAGGTCGCGAGGAGGGCGGCGCGCTGCTGGACGACCTGGATCGCGGCCGCCGACATCGCGAGGAGGGCGCCCACGGTCGCGGTAACGGCGATCGTGAGCGCGCCGAGCGCCGCCGCGACGGCCATCCCCTCGGGGCCGAGCTGGGCAAGCGCGCTCTGCACCTTCCCCACCGCGCCGCCGGCGCTGGTCAGGGAGTCGGCGAGGCGCCCGCCTGCCGTTCCGAGCTTGCCCGCGCCCTCCGTGGCGTCGTTGGCGGCGCCGGGCAGCCCGCCCAGGCCCGACTTGAGGCTCTGCACGGTCGCGAGGAGATCGTCGAGCGGCCCCTTGGCGGCGCCCGCGGCGGACTCGAGCGAGTCAAGCAGCTCCTCGAGGTCCTCCACCGGCTCATTCCTCCTTCACGTACGCGATCCGTAGCGCCCTGAGATCGTCCCGCTCGTGCGCGCGGAGGAGGGCCCCGGCGGTCTGCTCGGGCGTCGGGCTCGCGATGCCGAGCAGGGCGAGCTCGCAGCGGGCCGCGGTCTCGACGTCGCCGACCCGCGCGCGCTTCACGAGCTTACCCGCGGCCTCTTTTGTCCTCCGCGAGCTTGGCGCCCGCGAGCCTCCTCGCCACGCCCGCGGCGTTCGTCGCGGCCGAGGGGTACTTGTCCGCGAACTTCTGCAACTTGAGGTGATCGGGCGTGTTCGGCTTCGGGTAGGCCAGCGACGCCAGGAGAACGTCCAGCATCATGGGATGGAGCCCGCGCCGCTTTGCCTCCACCTCGCGCGCGAGCGCGTTCTCCGCCTCCGGAGGCGTCGCGCGGACGACGATGATCCCGTCCGCCGGCATGATGTCCATGGGCGCCTTGCCGAGCGGGAAGCCGGCCACGAGATCGACGCCCTCGACGAAGCCGCCGAACTCCTCTTGCGCCGCCTGCGCGCGCTCGCGGAGGAGGATGCTCCGGCGCGCTGCGTGGGCCGCCGCCTCCTCCTCGATCGCCGCCTGCTCCTGCGCGTGCAGCTCCGCGATCTCGCGCTCCTCGTCGTTCAGCGCCGCCTTCGCCGCCGCCGCCTTCGCCGCCGCGACCCGTGCCAGTAGCTCGTCCCTCGTCGCCATGGTCCCTCAAAACGTGATCTGCACCTTGAACAGGTCGGAGATCGGAAGCTCCCCGAGTTGCGCCCCTGCGGTGATGCGCGCCGCGCTACTGCCGGCCTTCTCCCACAGTCGAAGCACGCTGTACTCCACCTTCTTCGTCAGCGGCTTCTCGCTGCCGTCGATGTCCGGGCCGCTGGTCTTGATGGCGCGGCACCGCTCGCAAAACACGGTGTAGCTGCCCTCCACGCTCGGATGCTGCACGACCGCGGAGATCGTCGTCTCGATGAGCGTGCCGCCGTGCTTCGGCATGCTGGGCATGACGATCTCGGCGTAGTCGGCGAGGTCGTACTCGACGACGAGGTTACCGACGGTCGTGCGGCCCGGCGTACGCTTCTTCGCCTGCGGCTCGCCGACGCGCTCCACGAGCGAGACCTTCGTCTCCACGTCGGGGATCGTGATCTTGATGGGGGCCACGCGGCGCGAGCCGATGTACACCTTCGTGCTCGTCGCGCCATCCCATGCGACATCTTCGAGAGCGCCCATCGGCTACCTCTTGACCGAGTAGGTGAGGTTGATCGCGTCGGTGTAGCCGTACGGCCGCACCGCGAGCGTGCCCGTCATCGTCACGGCGTCGCCGACCACGGTCACGGTGGAGGCGAGCTGCACGAGGTCGGGATCGTTCGCGTTCTGGAACTCCTTCGGGTAGCCCTTCCGGATCGCGCTCCAGATCTTCTGCTCGGTGCTGTGCTTGATGCCGAGATCGAGCGCGAGCGTGTCCGGGTCGTAGATGTCGGCGCCCTGGATGCTCTGCCACGAGACTCCGACCGCCGTACGCTCGAGCGCGTTGGCGAGCCGGCGGTCCATCATGTTGAGGATCTCCCCGTTGACGGGGTAGAGGACCGGCGCCTTCCACACGTAGGTGCCGAGGTTTGCCGCGTTGCGGTTGTAGTAGAACGAGAGCATCCCCCCGACGGGGCCGCCGGCCGCCTGCGAGATGCCGCCGCGGCTGCTCTCGTCGTGGCCGACGAGGTTGCCGGAGTCGTCCACCAGCGAGAAACCTTCGAGGGGCCCGCGCGCGACGTAGCCGGGGGACTGCGTGAGCTGCTCGCCCACCTGACCGGCGACGACGGCGAAAGACTGGATCCGCGCGAGCGCGGCGGCCATGCCGGAGCGCAGGTAGCGGTAGCCGGTAAAGGCGTCCGTCAGCCAGCCCGAGCCGGCCATGCACAGGATCCGATCGTCGTGGTGGGCGTCGTAGAAGGTTTGACACGCGGTGATGTAGGCGGCGTCGGTCTCGGCTGCCTGGGTCACCGCCGTGCCCGCCGCGATCGTGCCGGTGCCCCCCGTGCATCCGCCGAACGTCGTGGCGTCCGTGATGCTCGTGTAGGCGATCGAGGTGGAGCCGATCGTCAGCGTGCCGGACGGCGGGGCACCGGCCGTAGAGGCGACGGTAAACGACGTGACGGGCAGCGTTTGCGAGCCGGTCGAGGTGGTCGCGAAGGCGCCGTACGGATCGCGGAAGCGCACGACGAGCAGCGGTGCCTTCTTGCCCTGCGTCGCGAAGTAGTCCAGGCCCGCCGTCAGCGTCGAGAAGTAGGTCGAGTCGATCGGCTCCGTCAGCACGATCATGCCGAACTGCTGGGCGCTCTCGGCGATGACCGCGAGCGCGCCCGTTGCCGGCGGGCCGGCGCTGTAGAGGTCCGGCGTCCCGAACTGCGGAGGCTTCGTGCTCGTGTAGAGCACGTCGCTCGCGTTGTACGTCTGCGCGGCGGTGCCGAGCGTGAAGCCGCACTGCCCGCCCGCGCCCGGCCATCCGTCGCCGGAGGGGAAGTTGTAGGTGGTGGCCGTGCCGAAGGTCACGAGTTGCTGCGTCCGCCCGCCGTCGAGGCTCGCCCATCCGTCGCCGCCGGCCGTGCCGATGGTGAAGGCGGTCCTGACCTTGAGCCACGGCTGGTAGGTGCCCGTCGGCGCCTCGGCGCCGTTCGCGGAGGGGGCGGCCGTGCCGGTCACCCCGGCATCGAAGACGGAGCCGTAGCTGCCCGCGGTCGTGGCCGGCGTCGCGTAGATGCAGACGGGCACGGGACCGGGGTTGCCCGGCGTCCGCGTGACCGCCTGCGCCGCGGCGCCCGTCATGTCCGAGTAGCCGTAGTCGGTGATGATGGCGTTCGGGTCGCCGTAGGTCGCGGAGAGCTGCCCGGCGGCGAGGGGACTCGACGGCGCGAAGCCGACGAAGCACATCGCGAAGTCGACGGCGGGGTTGGCGGCGACGGCGGCCTTCTTCTCGGCGATCGTAACGCTTGGCATGGCTCAGACCTTCCCGAGGGCGGCGGGGCCGCTGTGCGGGGCGTGCGGCGCGGGCGGCACCGGGTGAGCGGGCGCGGGGGCGTCGGGCTCGTCGAGGCGCGTCACCTCGGGCGTTGGCGCGGGCGTCTTGCTCGCGTTGGCGTACGCGTCGACCGCCGCCAGTAGGCGCATGAGGCTGCCGGGGTTGAGACCGCGGAAGGTGACGTCGTAGGTGGTCATCAGGGCCTCACAGGTGCGATGGTGGTGGCGAGGGTGAAGGTCTTGCCCGTGTCGCCCTGGGGGCGCGCGGGGTCGGGCGGCGAAACGGCGGTGAGGGTGGATGCCCACGCCCACACCTTCGCGTCGCGCGGGATCGAGCGACTCCACGTGACGACGACTTGGAGCTCCTCGCCGAAGGTGACGACGTTCGTCTCGACGGAGGGCTCGATCGTCTTGATCGAGACGCGGCCCGGGGCGAGGGCCTTGCAGACGTTGACGAAGCGATCGAGCAGCGCCTCCGACGCCTCGTAGCGCGCAAGGTCGCTCGGCGCCTCGGAGACGTACGACCACACGATCGCGCCGTCGTCGCTCGTCGTCGTGCCGGTCGGAGCGGTGGCCCCGCTCGTGTTCGTGCTCCCGGCGCTGTAGATGTTGCCGCCGGAGACCACGAGGGCGCCGCCGATGTAGTAGGCACCGGGCGCCCACGCGGGCGGCGTCTCGGTGCCCCACAGGTAGGCGCGGAGCTGCTGCTCGTAGGTCGCGACGTTGCCGTCGCCGACGCGGAACGTGCCGCCGGCCTCGCCCTGGCCGCGCACGAGCACGATGCGCGGCGGGGCGCCCTCCTCGCGGAGGTAGCGCTCGCCGACGAGGATCG
>DATIVK010000080.1:0-40091 GCA_035465955.1 Anaeromyxobacteraceae bacterium
AGAGCCATTCGTCGCGTATCAGCCGCAGTGCCATGACGAAGCTGATCCGGTTGGGCGGCACGTCGGCCTCCTCGCCGATCCGGACCATCTCGAGGCGGACGAGGTTGTACCCGAGGGCGACACCCCAGAGTTCCTGCCCGACACCGGCTGGAGTCCGGCTGCGAATCGCCTCCTGGCGATCGAGCATCTTCGTCTTCACCTCGTCGTAGCCGAGTTCGATCTCCCAGCGCTCGTGATAGAGCGCGGCGATCTCGGCCGCGGGGTAGAGCTCCGGGTCCAGGAGCGAAGTGAGGAGGACCTGCGGAGGGAAGCCGCGACGCTGGTAGCGCACCGCACGGGCAAACCACTGGCGTGGAAGGTTCGGGTTGGCCGCTCGCGCGTAGTGGCTCACCTTCAGTTCCACCAGATCGTCGCCGCGGCCGAGGCGGCGGACAACCTCGAAGCTCGTGTTCAGCTTGGCGCGGATGAGCCAGTGCCGGTTCGCTCCGTGCGCCGCGAGCGGCATGAGCACGTTGGCGTCGTAGAAGCCTCGGTCCACGATGACGAGCGCGTTGTCCGGGACCTGCGGCCAGAGGCTTCGTGCATAGACGGCCTCCCCCACGGCGTAAGGGCCAAACTTCGCGGCCGCGAGCAGATGTGTCCGCAGCGTCATCAGCGTGACGATTCGCGCCTGCGGGTAACCGGAGTCGCCACGATGCGTGGACTGCCCGCCGAAGTGCTCTCGATTCTCGGGCGAGTCCGGGACCCTGGCTGTCGTGCCGTCGACGCCGTAGAGCGCGAGCCCGCGCCAGGCGTACCGCCGCGCGCTCTCGTGCGCCCACTTCTCGGAGCAGCGCTCGAAGAGCCACTGCATCGGCTCCTCGCCGAGGCGGGCCCTCGCCTGCGCCACCGCGCTCCGCGCCGGCGTTGGCCCGCGCGGCCCCGGCAGCGCAAGGTCCAGCTTCGCAACGACCTCGTCGATAGGGCGGTTGCGGTACAGCGCCATCCCGAGCACCAGCCAGATGACCTGCTCGGCAGGAAGGCGGCGACGACGCAGCGTCGCCGTCCCCGTCGCCTCTAGCGCTTCCTCGATCCAGTCCGGGTCGATGCTCGCCCGTACCCGGTCGAAGGCTCCTTCAGTCAGCTCCTGCTCGGCGACGACGCGATCAGCGAACCGACGAGACGCCATGGGACCGCCCTCCCGGCGATCCCCGCATCATGATCCCCTCTTTTGCCCCCGCAAGACCGGCCGAGAAAGCCCATGGAGTCCCATGGGTTAGCGGCTTAACCGATCGGCATTGCTGCTAGACCGGCTCCATCCATCCGAACGGGTCGTGGGTCTCGCCGCGCTGGATTGCGGCGATCCGATCCCGGAGGCGATCGGCGACGGAGTCGGCGGGAGAGGGGACGGCCAGCCGCTCTCCGCGCCAGTCGAACTCGCCAATCGCTGCGGTGAGGGCCGCGGTGCCGGTGCCGAAGGCCTCCTCCAGCGTCCCGGCGCGCGCCGCCGCGGCGAGCTCGGAGAAGGGAAGCCGTCGCTCCTCGACGGTCAGCCCCATCTCCCGGCCGAGCGCGATGGCCGCGCCGCGCGTCGCGCCCGCGAGGAAGGTTCCGGAGAGTGCCGGTGTCACGACGCGGCCCGAGATCTTCACGAAGAGGTTCATCGTGCCGATCTCCTCCACGAAGCGGTGCTCCGCGCCGTCGAGCCAGAGGACCTGGTCGTACCCCTGCGCCTTCGCCTCCGACGCGGCCAGCAGGCTCGCGACGTAGTTTGCCGCCGCCTTCGCCTCGCCGATGCCGCCGCGGGCCGTGCGTGCGCGGTCCTCCTCGACCCTGATGCGGAGCGGCCGGGGCGGCCCGGCGAAGTAGCCGCCGACGGGCGAGAGCAGGACGATGAGCGCAAAGGTCCGGGACGGGCGCACGCCGAGGAAGGGCTCGGTCGCAAAGAGCAGCGGCCGCACGTAGATCGCGGTCCCCGGAGCACGCGGCATCCAGTCAGCGTCCTCGCGGAGAAGCGCGCGGATCCCCTCCAGCAGGAGCGCCTCGGGGGGCGCGGGCATCGAGAGGCGGCGGGCGCTGGCCCCGAGGCGGGCGGCGTGCGTCCGCGGCCGGAAGAGGGCCATCCCGGTCGCCGCCGTCTGTGACGGAAAGGCCTTGAGCCCTTCGAAGGCGGCCTGGCCGTAGTGCAGGACCGAAGCCGCGGGATCGAGCGGGATCGGACCATATGGCTCGACCCGCGCGCCGTGCCACCCGCGCTCTTCGTCCCAGTCCGCGCGGAAGAGGTGATCGGTGAACCAGCGGCCGAAGCCGAGCTCCGCTTCGAGGGGACGCGGGCGCGGGTGCTGGGTGCGTTCGACGGGGATCGCCATTGGGGCTCTCCGGGCGCCGGAACCCAAGGCGCCGTATGGGTCAAGTGTGTTGACCGATAGCACTGTCCGCGAAAGTATGTCAACCTGGTTGACCTGATGGTCCGACCGCCGCCCGACGATCCGTCCGCGCTGCTGTTCTTCGCTTTCCGGGCCCTGACCGCCGAGCCGGATCGCGTCCTCGCCGAGCACGGCCTGTCACGGGTTCACCACCGAATCCTCTACTTCGTCGGGCGAGCCCCCGGCCTCCGCGTGGGTGAGCTCCTCGCGCTGCTCGGCGTGACGAAGCAGGCGCTCAACCGTCCCCTGCGCGAGTTGCTCCAGCGGGGGCTCGTCGCCGGCTCGACGCCCGCGCACAACCGTCGCGCCCGAGAGCTTCGATTGACTCCGTCGGGCGATAGGCTCGAGCGCCGGCTCAGCGGCGCCCAGCGTCGCCGGTTCGCCCAAGCCTTCTCCGCGGCGGGGGTCCAGGCCGAGCAGGGATGGCGCGAGGTGATGCGCCTCCTCTTCGAGCCGCCAGCGTAGGCGCCTCCCGCCTACGGCAGCAGCACGAGCGAGCCCGTCGTGCCGCGCCCCTCCAGCGCGCGGTGCGCCTCCGCCGCCTCGGCGAGCGCGAAGGTGCGCGTGACCTCGACCTTCACCGCGCCGCGCCCGATCACGTCGAGCAGCGCGGCGGCGTAGCGCTCCAGGTCCTCGCGACGGGCGGTGTACGTGAAGACGCTCGGTCGCGTGAGGAAGAGCGATCCCTTCCGGCCGAGCAGGCCGACGTCGACCGGCGGGACGGGGCCCGAGGCGTTCCCGAAGCTCACCATCGTGCCGAGCGGCCGCAGGCAGTCGAGCGACCCGTCGAAGGTCGCCTTGCCGACCGCGTCGTAGACGACCGGGACGCCGGCGCCCCCCGTGATCTCCTTCACGCGCGCGACGAAGTCCTCGCGCCCGGACACGACGACGTGATCGCAGCCGTGCGCCCTCGCCACCGCCGCCTTCGCGTCGGTGGAGACGACGCCGATCACCGTGGCGCCGAGCGCCTTCGCCCACTGGACCATGATCAGCCCGACGCCGCCGGCCGCCGCGTGGACCAGGATCGTCTCGCCCGCCGCGACCGGATGGGTGCGCAGCAGGAGCGCCCCGGCGGTGAGCCCCTTGAGCCACGCGCCCGCGGCCGCGCGGTCGTCCAGGAAGTCCGGCAGGCGCACCAGCCGGTCGGCCGGCACGTTCCGTTCGGTCGCGTAGGCCCCCGGGCCGGCGAGGTACGCGACGCGATCGCCGGGCTTCACGTGCGCTACGTCGCGGCCGACGGCCTCGACCACGCCCGCGGCCTCGACCCCGATCCCGGTCGGGAGCGGGAGCGGGTACAGGCCCGTGCGGTGGTAGACGTCCACGAAGTCGACGCCGACCGCGGTCTGCCGGACACGTGCTTCCCCGGGCCCCGGCGCGCCCACGTCCACGTCCACGAGGCGCAGCACTTCGGGGCCGCCGGTGCGTTCGATCCGGATCGCCTTCGCCATGCACGACCTCCTCGCCCGGCGCGCGCGGGCGAGGTCATCCATAGCGGTCCAGGGAGGCGAGCGCAGGGGCCCCGGGAGGGGCAGCCGCTCAGCGCCGCTTCGCGGCCGCCGCGACGGCGACGGGGCGGGGCTGCGCGTCGGCGGGGTCGAGCTCGACGTCGATCTGCAGGTCGCTGAGCGGATCGCGACGCCGGGGCTCCTCGAAGGCGACGGTCAGCAGGATGGGGCGGCGCGGCGAAGGCGGCGGGCGCTGCGAGGTGGCGTTCCGGTGCTCGTCCGCTTCCAGCCGCGCGTACCAGCGGTTCGCGGCCGCCTTGATGTTCGCCCAGCGGACGTCCTCCGGCCGGGCCATGGGGATCTCCGACGGCACCGCCGCGCGCGGGGCCATGCCGAGCACGCGGGCGCCGGCCCGGTTGCGGAAGACCTCGCCGTAGTACGACGAGTGCGTCCGCTGGCAGAACGGACACTGGAAGTAGCGGATCGGGCTGTTCGTGACCGACCAGCTCGTCATGACGACGCCGCAGTGTGTGCACTCGACCGCAGGTTCCATGCTTGTATCGGGAGATATCACCGGGGATCGATCGGTCAAGAAAACGTCATGGATCCGCGGTGATCGGCCCGATCGGGGCCAGGGCGATCCGCGGCGTGCAGGGCGACGTTCGCGGGAGCGGTACAGTGGGCGTGTGACCGCCCTCGTCAATGTCGACGGCCGAATCGTCCCGCCCGAGGAGGCGCGCGTGTCGGTCTTCGACCGGGGCTTCCTCTACGGGGACAGCGTCTACGAGGTGGTGCGCACCTACTCCGGGCGCCCCTTCGAGCTGACCGCGCACCTCGCGCGGCTGGAGCGTTCCGCTCACCTCATCGGCCTCGCGCTGCCGTGGGACGCGGAGCGGACGGCGTCGGAGGTGCGGCGCACCCTCGACGCCGCGCGCGCCCCCGATCCGGTCGATCCCGCCGCCGCGCCCTGGAACCGCGGGGAGCGCGTCGCGCGGATCGTCGTCACGCGCGGCGCGGGGGAGCTGGGGCTCGATCCGTCGCTCGCCGCCGCGCCGACGTCGCTCGTCATCGTCCACCCGCTCGTGGGCCCACCCGCGGCGGCGTACCGTGACGGCGTCGAGGCGTGCGTCGTCGGCGTGGAGCGCGCGGCGCCGACGGCGGCGGACCCCTCCGCGAAGACGGGGCTCCACCTGCCGCACGTCCTCGCGGTCCGGGAGGCGCGAGCCCGGGGGGCCCACGAGGCGCTCCTCACCGACGGGCGCGGCCGCGTGACGGAGGGCGCCTCGTCGAACGTCTTCATGGTCCGGGAGGGGCGCGTGCTGACGCCGCACCTCGGCGCGGGGATCCTGGAGGGGATCACCAGGGGAGTCGTGATCCGGCTGGCGAGGGAGCGGGGGGTGCCGGTGGAGGAGACGTCCCTGACCGTCGCCGATCTCGCGGCGGCGCCGGAGGTCTTCATCACCTCGACCGCACGGGAGATTCTGCCCGTGACCCGTCTGGGCGGTGCCCCGGTGGGGACGGGGGAGGTCGGTCCCGTGACCCGCCGCCTGCACGACGCGTTCCGGCGGCTCGCCTCGCAAGGCTGACCGTGTGGGTGAGTGAGCGCAAGGTGGGCCTGAATCGAGTTGCTCGTTTCGGCGTCCTACGAACGGCCGTTCGAGGATAAGCTTCGCGTCGCGCATGCGCTCACGTCTCGTCGCCTCCGTCCTGCTCCTGGCGCTCGCGACCGCCGCACGCGGTGATGGGCAGATCGACGCCGCGATCCGCGCCCTCCGCTCCGACTCTTCGCCGAAGGTCCGCGCGCAGGCGGCCATCATCCTCGGCCAGCGCGGCGCGGAGGAGGCGGTGGGAGCCCTCGCGGACGCGGCGCGCAACGACGCGTCGGAGGCGGTGCGGATCGCCTGCATCTCGGCGCTCGCGAGGATCGGCGATCCCGCGGGGCGCGGCGCGATCGAGGCGGCGCTCAAGGACGGCGACGGGCGCGTGCGGTCCGCGGCGCAGAAGGCGCTGGGGGGCTGGCCGGAGGTCTTGCCGGCCGGGCCCGGCGCCATGTCCGTCTCCCTGGAGTTCCCGTCCGGCGCCGGCGACGACGACCTGCGGCGGGCGCTGCGAGACGCGCTCGAGCGCCACCTGCGCGCCAACAAGTTCAGCGTGGTCGCCCGCGGCCAGCAGTTCGTCCTGCGCCCGTCGGTCCTGAAGGTCGACGTGGACAAGCAGGACGGCAAGACGGTGGTCTCGGTCCGCGCGTCGCTCGTGGCCGTGGACGGCAAGGGGCGCATGGCCGCGATGCTCGAGGGCGGCGCCCGGCTCAAGGCGGTGGGGACGGTCCAGGGTCCGATGGTCGAGAAGTACGCCGCCAAGGCGCTCGACGCGGCGGCGCGTACCATGACCGAGGATCTCGCGGATCGTCTCAGGTAGCGGTATGTAGGATAGGTCATGGAACCGAGCGTCAACAGCGAGGCCGCCGCGCCTCCGCCGACCGTCTACAAGCGGAAGATGAGGAACTACCTCATCAACACGCGCCTCCAGCTCCGCTTCGCGAGCTGGCTGCTCGCCGTGGCCGCCGCCATCAGCATGGTGCTCGGGTGGGTCCTCTGGCGCTCCTACGCCGAGACCTCCCGCGTCGTGGCCCTCGCGGACCCGGACGTCGCCGAGTCGCTCGCCGCCGCGTTCGCGAGCGAGGATCGCGCGCGCATGGTCTGGCTGGCCGCCGCCCTCGCCGTCGTCCTCGTCTGCCTCCTCGGGTTCGCCGTCGTCATGACCCACCGGATCGCCGGGCCCGCCTTCGCCATCGGGCGGACCTGCCGGCAGGTAGGCGAGGGGAACTACGAGCGGCCGCGCCCGCTCCGGGAGCGGGACATGCTGGTCGAGCTGGCCGACGAGGCGGCGCAGATGGTCGAGGGGGTCCGCGCCCGCGAGGAGCAGGAGCGGGAGGTCCTCGCGGCCGCGGTCAGGAGGCTCCAGGAGCCGGGCGGCACCGCCGAGGACCGCCAGCGCGTGATCGAGCCGCTCCAGCAGCTCGTCGCCGAGAAGACCAAGCGCCTCGCGACGTGAAGTCGAGCGCACCCCTCCTGCTCGCCCTGCTGACCGCCTCCTGCGCGACCTCGCGCGGGGGCGAGGCCGCCGCGCCGGCGGAGGGAGCTGCCGCGCAGGGTCCGGCGGCCGCGACCGCCGCCCCCGCCGCTCCATCGCCCCCGGGGGACGCCCCCGCCACACCGGCTCGCCCCGCCGAGGTCGCCGCGCCGGCGCCCGCGGCGCCGTCCCCTCCCGCCACGCCCGACTGGGCGCATGGGCTCCCTCCGCCGCTGCCACCCCCCGAGCTGCCCCCGACGCCTCCGCCGGAGGCGCCGCCCATGGAGGCGCTGCTCCCCGCGGTCGTCGCCAACGTGGACCTCATGGATCTCGTCTGGAGCCACCGGCTCGACTTCGGCGAGGCGGGCGTCCCGCTGGTCACCATCCGCCTGATGGAGGGGCAGCGGGAGATCGTCTTCCGCGCGCGCGGCCGGGCGAAGGTGACGCTGCGCGGCCGCGAGCCGATCGCCGTGGCGCCCAACGCCGTGCTCCGCGTCCGGCTCGTGGAGGCGCGCCCCGCGGCGTTCGTACGGCAGGTGCTCCTGGACGCGGCCTCGGTCGGCGAGGTGGAGCGGCTCGCAGACGCGCGCCGCACCTGGGAGGAGCGCGGCCTCACCGTCCGCTCGCGCGTCGTGGGCGGCGTGTTCGGGATCGGCGGGAGGATCGTCGACAACCGGCGGGAGATCCTCTTCGCGGACGGGGACGGGACCGAGGCGACCGCACGGAAGCTGTCCGACGATCTGGAGCGGCAGTTCGGGTCCCGGCTGCCCATCGACGCGAGGCTCGCCGACCGGCCCGCGGGGAAGCTGCTGCTCTTCGACGCGAAGGGCGACCGGGTGGGGGAGGCGGACTCGGCCCTCGCGCTCGACGTCGAGGGGGGGGCGGGGTTCGTCGTGGAGGGCGTCCAGCACGACCTGCGCGAGCGGGGGCGGGAGCGGGAGGATCGCGCGTACGGCGGGCGGCTCGTGGTCACCGTGGACGCGGCGGGGAAGCTGGCGGCGATCCACGCCGTGGCGATGGAGGAGCTGCTCCGTGGGCTCGTGCCCGCCGAGATGCCGGCGCTCTCGCACCTCGAGGCGCTCAAGGCCCAGGCGGTGACGGCGCGCTCCAACATGCTGGCCCAGATCGGCGTCCGCCACCTCGAGGACCCGTACATGCTCTGCGCGGAGGTCCACTGTCAGGCGTACCGCGGTGAGGGGGCCCATCACCCGCGGACCGACGAGGCGATCCGGGCGACCGCGGGCGAGGCCATCTTCGGCCGGAAGGACCAGCGGCTCGTGGACGCCGTCTACCACGCGATGTGCGGTGGGCACGGCGAGAACAACGAGTACGTCTGGGGGAACACGCCGGACGCGGAGCTGCGGGGGCGCCCCGATCTCCCGGACCCGGCCGCGGCCCCGTGGGCCGGAGGCCTCTCCGAGGAGGCGAAGCTGCGGCGGTTCCTCGCCGCCGACGTCGACGCCTGGTGCCGCCGCCCGGCGGCGACGCGGCGGGATCGGTGGCGCTGGGAGCGACGCCTGACGCCCGCGGACCTCGAGGAGGTCGGGGCGTCGCTCGGGATCGGCGCGGTCCGGTCGATGGAGATCCGGGCCCGCGGGGTCTCCGGCCGCGCCCGCTACCTCCGCGTCACCGGGGCCGGCGGGACCACCGAGGTGGCCGGCGAGCTGAAGATCCGGCGGCTGCTGCGGAACCTCCCCTCGGCGATGTTCGTCTTCGACCGCGACGGCGCCGACTGGATCGCGCGCGGCGGCGGCTGGGGGCACGGCGCCGGGATGTGCCAGTGGGGCGCCGTCGGACGGGCCGAGGCAGGGCAGGACTACCGGCAGATCCTGAAGGCGTACTACTCGGGCGCCGAGGTGGCGAAGGTCTACTAGCCCGGGCGGGCGCGCCCCTGCGCGCGTCGCACGAAGGAGCCACCTCGCCCCATCAGGGAGCGCGTCTCCGTGCGAGTCCGCGTGCGCGGTCTCCAAGGGCTTACTTATGAGCAGTGCGTGTCGGCTCCGCCGAGCCCCCCTCATCCGAGGCGCACTCCATGAAAAGAACCCTCGCCGTCCTGCTGGCCGCCCTCGCCGTCCCTGCCCTCGCGGAGGAGACCCTCAAGCTGGCCCTCACCGGCCCCTACTCCGGCGGCTCCGCGCCGATGGGGGTCTCCACGCGCGACGGCTCCAAGCTCGCCATCGCCGAGATCAACGCCGCCGGCGGGGTCCAGGTCGGGAAGAGGCGGCTGAAGATCGAGGCCATCGAGCGCGACGACGAGGCGAAGAACGAGCGCGGCGCGCTCATCGCCCAGGAGCTGGCCGCGATGAAGGACCTCTCCGGCGTCATCGGGAGCGTCAACACCGGCGTCGTCATGGCCGGCGACAAGTTCCTCCAGGAGGCCGGCGTGACGAAGCTCATCTGCCCTGCGGCCGGCTCCAGGTCCATGACGCAGTGGGCCGGGGCGGGCGGGCCGAAGGAGCTCTCCATCTTCCGGTTCGCCGCCCACGACGGCATCCAGGCACAGATGGTGGTCGAGGAGGCGATCCGGCGCGGCCTCAAGAAGGTCGCGATCTTCGCCGACGACACCAACTACGGCGTCTCGGGCCGCGACGACATGCTGGATCAGGTCAAGAAGCAGGGGAACAGGCTGCAGGTCGTCACGACCGAGAAGTGGGCGATCGGCGACAAGGACATGAGCGCCCAGCTCCTCAAGGCGAAGGCGCTCGGGGCGCAGGCGATCCTGATCTGGGGCATCGGGCCCGAGCTGGCGGCCGTCGCAAACGGGCAGGCGAAGCTCGGCTTCCGGGTCCCGCTCATCGGCGGCTGGCCGCTGTCGATGTCCAACTTCATCGACAACGCCGGCGCCAACGGCAACGGCGCGCTCATGCCCCAGACCTTCATCGAGGAGCCGATCACGCCGCGCGCCAGGGCCTTCATCGAGGCCTACCACAAGGCCTACGGCGTGAGCCGCATCCCGTCGCCCGTCTCGGCAGCGCAGGGCTACGACGCCGTGCTGATCTTCGCCGCCGCGGTGAAGCAGGCCGGGTCGACCGACAGCCGGAAGATCCGGGACGCGCTCGAGGACCTGAGGCAGCCGGTCGACGGCGTGATCGCGCGGTGGGTGAGGCCCTACCGGAGGTGGGACCCGGGCGACGTCACCACCCACGAGGCCTTCCGCCGCGAGAACACCGTCATGGGCATGGTGAAGGACGGCCGCGTCGCCTTCGCGAACGACGCGGATCGGGCCCGCTTCATCAAGGAGTCCCGCTAGCCACCCGCCTCCCGCGCGGCGGGGAGGGGAGCCCCTCCTCGCCGCCCCCGCCCGGGGTCACCGGCCATGCCCTTCGTCGTCGTCGCCCAGATCGCGGTCAGCGGCGCCTTCATGGGGCTCGTCTACGCCCTGATCGCGTACGGATTCCAGCTCACCTACGCCACCAGCAAGACCATCAACTTCGGGCAGGGGGAGCTGGTCATGGTCTCCTCGTTCGTGAGCCTGACGCTCTCCGGGCTCGGCCTCCCGTACTGGGCGATGGTCCCCCTCGGCATCCTGTCCGGCGCCCTGCTCGGCCTCGCGGTCGAGCGGGCGGCGGTCCGGCTGGCGCTCGAGCAGCGCAGCGAGGGCTGGATCCTCCTCAGCATCATCGTCGGCCTGTTCCTCTTCTCGTTCGCCGAGAACGTCTGGGGGCGCGACGACCGGCCGTTCCCGACGCCGATCCCCAGCGACCCCCTCCACGTCCTGGGGGTCGACGTGTCGCCCCTCGAGCTCTCGGTCCTCGTGGGCGTGCTGGCCGTGATGGCCCTGGTGGAGCTCTTCAAGCGGCGGACGCTGCTCGGCAAGGCCTTCGACGCCGTCTCGGCCGACCGCGACGCGGGCGAGCTCATGGGGATCTCGGCCACCCGGACGGTGATGCTCTCGTACGCGCTCTCCGGGGCCGTGGCGGCGCTCGCCGGCATCCTGGTGTCGCCGATCACCACGGTGGGCCCGACCATGGCGTCCGCGCTCGTCCTCAAGGCCTTCTCGGTGGCGGTCGTCGCCGGGCTCGAGTCCGGGTTCGGCGTCGTGCTCGTCGGCCTCTCCCTGGGCGCCCTCGAGAGCGTCGCGAGCCTCTACCTCGGCAGCGGCTGGCGCGCGGCGCCGGGGCTCGCGCTGCTCATCCTCGCGCTCGCGCTCCGCCCCGCCGGCCTCTTCGGGCGGGCGGTCGTCCGGAAGGTCTAGGGGGCGGCCATGCTCAAGCGGCTCCTGCTGGTGCGCGGCGCCGAGATCGCGCTCTTCACGCTGCTCGCGGCGCTCCCGCTGGGGGTGGCCAACCCCTACGCCCTCGGCCTCCTCACGCTCCTCGCGATCTACGGGATCCTGCTCATCGGCCTCGACGTCAGCGTCGGCTACCTCGGGCAGGTGAACCTGGCGCAGGCCGCCTTCCTGGGGATCGGCGCCTACGCGGCCGGCATCCTCACCACCCGCTACGGCGCCGGCATCCCGCTCGCCCTGTTCGTCGCCGGCGGCGTGGCCACGCTGCTCGGGGCGATCCTGTCGCTCCCCGCGCTCCGGCTGGAGGGGCCGCAGTTCGCCCTCGCGACGCTCAGCTTCACCGCGCTCACCACGATCGTGCTGAACGAGCTCGAGGGGCTCACCCAGGGCGCGCAGGGGCTCTCGATCGTCCGCCCGCCGCTCCTCGGGCATCCCCTCTCGCCCCGGGACTTCTACTGGCTCTGCGTGCTGCTGCTGGCCCTGTCGTGGCTGGCGATGCGGAACCTGCTCTCGTCGCAGTGGGGGAGGGCCTTCGAGGCGCTGCGCGACAGCCCGATCGCGACCGACGCGATGGGGATCGGCGCCTACTTCCACAAGGCGGCCGGCTTCGCCTTCGGCTCCGGGATGGCCGGGCTGGCCGGCGGGCTCTACGCCTACAACTTCCAGTTCCTGCAGCCCACCGCCTTCGTCTACGAGCTGACCGTCATCCTGTTGCTCGGCGTCGTGCTCGGAGGGCGGAAGAGCCTGTGGGGCGCGGTCCTCGGCGCGGCGCTGGTGGCGCTCCTGCCGAACCTGCTCTCCAACCGGGCGCTCTTCCGCGCCTTCTCCGTCGCCGGCTTCGCCCTCGCGCTCGCCGCGGGGGTGCGCGGCCTGGTGCGGCGGAGCTCCCGCCCGTTCCAGGCCCTCGCGCCGATCGTCGCCACAGGCGCGCTGGTCACCGGCTCCGTGCTGGTCGCCAACACGGAGGAGTGGCGCAAGGGGATCTTCGCGCTGATGCTCTTCTCGGTCGTCGTCGGCCTGCCGGAGGGGCTCATGGGCTTCGCCAGCGGCGCGCTCGCGCGCCTCCTCCGCGTGGAGCCGCCCGCGCTCCCCCCGGCTGCGCCCATCGACTCGGTCCTGCCCCGGCGGCTCGCGGACGGCGCGCCGCTCCTGGAGCTCCGGCGGCTGCAGCGCTCCTTCGGCGGCGTGCGCGCGGTGGACGGCGTGGACCTCACCGTGCGCGCGGGGACCGTCCACGGGCTCATCGGCCCCAACGGCTCGGGGAAGAGCACGCTCGTCAACGTGGTCTCCGGGCTCTACGCGCCCTCGGGGGGCACGATGCTCCTGCGCGGCAGGCCGCTCCCGGCCGGCAGCATGGTGCGCGCGGCGCGCGCCGGGATCTCGCGGACCTTCCAGAACCTCCAGCTCTTCGGCGGCATGAGCGCCCTCGAGAACGTGATGGTCGCGCTGCGCGGCGCGTATCGGCTCCCGCTGCCGCTCGTCCTCGCGGGGCTCGCCCGGACGGAGGAGCGGCGCGCGCGCGCCGAGGCGCTCGCCCTGCTCGAGCTGGTCGGGCTCGACGGCGAGGCGAGGCGGAGGGTCACGGATCTCCAGTACGGCGCGCAGCGCCTCCTGGAGGTGGCCCGCGCCCTCGCGCGGAAGCCGGAGCTGCTGATCCTGGACGAGCCGGCGGCCGGCCTCGCCCACCCGGACGTCGTCCGGCTCTCCGGGATCGTCCGCCGGATCCACGACCGGGGGATCACCATCGTCCTCATCGAGCACCACATGGATCTCGTCTCCAGCCTGTGCCAGGTGGTGACCGTGCTCGACGGCGGGCGCGTCATCGCCGAGGGGGCGCCGGACTCGGTGAAGCGGGATCCGGGCGTCATCGCGGCCTACCTGGGGACGGCGGAGCCGGCGGCCCCCGATCCCCTGCCCGGCCACGGCGCGCCGGCGGCCGGCTGAAGGAGGGCACGCATGCTGATCGTGAGGGAGCTCTGCGCGGGCTACGGCCTCTCCGAGGTGCTCGACGGCGTCTCGTTGGAGGTGAAGGCGGGTCAGGTCGTGGCGCTCATCGGCGCGAACGGGGCCGGAAAGACGACGACGATGCGCGCCATCTCCGGGCTCCTGGCGCCGACGCGGGGGCAGATCCTCCTCGACGGCGAGCCGGTGCAGGGGGTGGGGGCGGCGCGCGTCGCGCGGCGAGGGCTCGCCCACGCGCCCGAGGGGCGGAAGGTCTTCGCGCCCCTGTCGGTGGAGGACAACCTGCTCCTCGGCGCCTTCCGCTGGCTGCCGCGGCTCTTCGGCTTCCGCCGGCGCGCCGCGATCGACCTGGAGCGCGCCTACTCGCTCTTCCCCCGGCTCGCGGAGCGCAGGCGGCAGGCGGCCGGGACGCTCTCGGGGGGCGAGCAGCAGATGCTGGCGATCGGCCGCGCCCTCATGGCCCGGCCCAAGGTGATGCTCCTCGACGAGCCGTCGATGGGGCTCGCCCCCGTGGTGGTGCAGGAGGTCTTCCGGACGATCCGGCGGCTCAAGGACGAGGGGATGACCCTGCTGCTCGTCGAGCAGTTCGCCCGGACCGCCCTGGAGGTGGCCGACCAGGCCTACGTCATGGAGCGCGGGCGGATCGTCGTCTCGGGGACCCCGGCGGAGCTGCGCCGGAACGAGCGCGTGCTGGAGGCGTACCTGGGGTGAGGGCGTCGCTCTGCGTCGCGGGCGGAGCGCTCCGGCGTCGATGCCGGTCCGCACGAGGCGGAGCGTGGCGGCGCGGCGTTGCAGCGGCGCGGGGACATGGCCATAATGGCCATGTGAACAAGGCCACCATATCCCAGCTGAAGAATCACCTGAGCGGGTACCTCGAGAAGGTGAAGGCGGGGCAGCCGCTGCTCGTGATGGATCGCGACCGGCCGATCGCCCGGATCGAGCGGGTCGAGCCTGGCGGCGCCGAAGACGATCGGCTGGCGCGGCTGGAGCGGGCGGGGCTGATCCGGCGCGGCAAGGGGCGGATCGACCTCTCCATGCTGGCTGGGGGGAGTCCCCGTAGGCGACGCGCGAAGGGCGCGGGCCTCGTCGAGGCGGTTCTCGAGGAGCGCCGGGAGGGGCGATGAGGTTCTGGGACGCCTCGGCGGTCGTTCCGCTGCTCGCGGACGAGCCCGCGTCTGAGCCGATGCGCGAGCACATCGAGGAGGACGCCGGCGTGCTGGTCTGGTGGGCCACGCCAGTGGAGTGCGCCTCGGCGCTGGCGCGCCGGCTGCGTGAGCGGCGTCTCGACCGCCGGGAGGCCGCCCGCGGGGAGGAGCGCCTTCGGCACCTCGCGCGGGACTGGACGGAGGTCGCACCCAGCGAGGCCGTGAGGATCGAGGCCAGACGTCTGCTGCGCGTGCACACGCTGCGGGCGGCCGACGCGCTCCAATTGGCCGCCGCGATCATAGCGGCCGAGCAGGAGCCGGCGTCGTTGGACCTCGTCACTCTCGACGACCGCCTCGCCGAGGCGGCCGAGCGCGAGGGGTTCAGGGTCCTGGGGGCGTAGGATCTTCCTCGCCGCGGAGCGCGCCGCAAGGCGTGCTTCGTCCCGAGGTGCTGAAAGGCGCACCGCCCGGCCCGGCCCTGGATGACTCTCCGTCCCGGTGACGCTATCTTCCCGCCCCTCTCTCTCCCTCGGGACCCTCACTCGATGAACCGAATCTGCGTCTTCTGCGGCTCCTCCAGCGGCACCGACCCCGCCTACGCGGAGGCCGCCCGGCGGCTGGGCGCCACGCTCGCCGCGCGCCGGCTGGAGCTCGTCTACGGGGGAGGCACGGTGGGGCTGATGGGCACCGTCGCGAACGCCACGCTCGACGCCGGGGGGAAGGTCATCGGGGTCATCCCGAAGGCGCTGCAGCTCCGCGAGCTGGCGCACGTGAACCTGACCAGCCTCCACGTCACCGGCTCGATGCACGAGCGCAAGGCCAAGATGGCGGAGCTGTCCCACGGCTTCATCGCGCTGCCCGGCGGGCTCGGGACGCTGGAGGAGTTCGCGGAGATCGTCACGTGGGCCCAGCTCGGGATCCACGCGCGCCCCTGCGGCCTCCTCGACGTGAAGGGGTACTACCAGCCGCTCGTCACCTTCCTCGATCACGCCGTGAAGGAGGGGTTCGTCAGCCCCCTCCACAGGCAGCTGGTGATCGTCGAGACCGACCCCGCGGTGCTCCTCGACCGCTTCGCGGCGTGGAAGCCGCCGGAGGTCGAGCGCTGGGTGGACTCCCGGGGCGCGTAGGCGGCCCTCCCAGTGGGGGCGTCACCCACCGTCGGGGTGGCGACTCGAGCGGGGTCCGAGCACCTTTCGAGGGTGCCCCGCCCCGGTCACCTTTCGGCCGTGCTCCTCGCGCTGCTCGCCCCGTTCGTGTCGGTGGGGGGCGAACCGGCGACGTCGGGCTCCGGCCCGGTCGTCTCGGCCCGGCTCTCGGGAGGGCGGTCCTGGGGCGACATCAGCGGCGACACCTTCCCCGTGCACGAGCAGCTCACCTACGTGACGTCCGCGGGGTTCGAGGGGCTCTGGCGCCTCCACCCGCGCTGGGACGCCGGGCTCACCGTCGAGCTAGGGCACGCTCCCATCGCCCCGACCATCTGCCCCGCGGGCGCGACCTGCTGGGGCTGGCTCGGGAGGGCCGCCGCGCTAGTTCGGTTCCACGCCGCGCCGGCCCTGTGGCTCGATCCGTGGGTCGCGCTCGGGGCCGGGGTCCTCGTCGCCGACGTCCGAATCGTCAGCACCTCGCAGCGCTGGGAGGGGTTCGAGGTGCTGCGGCTCGAGGCCGGCGCGGAGCTCTGGCGCGGGGGACGGCTCTCCCTCGGGCCGTTCGTCTCTTCGAGCCTCGACCAGTTCACCCGGGAGGTCGTCCACGGCGCTGGCCATCCCGTCGAGACGGCGCCGCTCCCCAACCGCGCCTGGCACGGCTGGGTGATGGGCGGGATCCGGGGAACCTACGAGCCTCGCCCTCGCGGAGGTGGGCGATGACGACGGCCCCGGCACGGCGCATGGGCGTCGTGGGGCTGGCGCTCGCCTTCTCGGCCTGCTGCTGCGAGACGAGCCCCACCCACGTGGTGCGGGCGCCGGTCGAGACCTTCGCGACGCCTCGGACCGACACCCCCGCGCTGCGCGCCCTCTTCTTCGGCGACTTCGGGCAGGCGACCTGCGAGCGCGACGAGGTCGTGGAGGCGATGGCGCGCGCGCACGCGGCGGTGCCCTTCGACGTCGCGATCGACGCGGGGGACAACCTCTACTTCTGCGGCCCGGACACCGAGCTGCCCGGCGCGGCCGACTGCCGGTTCCTGCCCGACGGCGTGACCGTGGATCCCGCGTACCATCCCCCCTACGACTCGCGCTTCGACTTCCAGCACGAGTGGGCGCTGAAGTCCCTCGACCGCCCCGATGGCTCGCCGGTCCCGACGTGGCTCGCCCTGGGGAACCACGACGTCCGGACCAGCGCCGGCTGCGCCGTCCCGGGGCGGAGCGCCGCGGAGACCGCCAGGCTCCGCGCCTGCCTCGAGGTGGCGCACGAGTCGCCCCACTGGCGGATCCCCGGTCGCCACTACCTCGTCGACGAGGGGGCTGCGTGCTTCCTCTTCGTGGACAGCAACGCGCTCGTCGAGCCGTACGGAGGTGGCTTCGGCCCCGACGCCGAGATCGCCTTCGTGCAGCAGGCGGCCCCCGGCTGCGCGGGGCGCCCCACCTTCCTCGTCGCCCACCACCCGCCCGCCACGGCGGGGAGCTCGCAGGAGCTCGGTCCGGTCTTCCATCCGCAGATGGACGCGCTGCTCGCGTCCGGCGCGGGGACGCTGAGCGCGGTCCTCGCGGGCCACGACCACGACCTCCAGCACCTGCGCCTCCCGGGCGGGATGGACGTCTTCGTCTCGGGGTCGACGTGCGCCACCCACAAGGAGGCGCTGGATCGGGTCTCGGTCGCCGGGACGTCGCTCCTCTTCGGCTCGGTCGTGTGGGGCTTCGCCGAGCTGTCGGTCTGGGCCGACGGCGGCTGGGGCATGCGCTTCGTCAGCAGCGGCGGGGATCCGCTCCACTGCTGCCAGAGCGCCACTCCGACCGCCCCCTGCCTCTCGATCGCCTGCCCGTAGCGTCGCCGAGCCGGGCTCAGCGTCCCGTCGCCTCGAGCGCGGTCAGCACCTGCCGGCCGCGCCACGTCTCCCGGGGGGCCACCACCACCGGCGCTCGGATGGCGCCGGCCTCCACGCAGAGCATCCTGCGCCAGCCGTCCGGCTCCATGTCGGGCAGGGAGGCGCACTTGGCGGGGCCGGGGTTCCAGACCACCACGTCGGGGAAGCCCTCGGCGCGGAGGGCGAGCGCGCGGTCCGGCTCGCGCAGGACGACCTCGCCGGGCACCGCGTGGTAGACGCGATCCACCTCGCCGCGAATCCTGACGGCGTCGGCCCCCTCGATCCCGGGCCGATCGCCCGCGGCCGAGTCGCGGTACGCGAGGCCGCCGAGGCCGGTGATCGTCACCGCCTCGACGTCGCCGACCGCGAAGTAGCCGTGGAGGGCCGCCGTGAACTGGAGCGGCTGGTCGCCGGCGTTGAACACGGTGAGCTCCAGCCGGATCCGATCCTCGCCGAGCCGGACCGCGAGCTCGAGGTGGAACGGGTGTGGCCACTGCGCCCGGAGCTCGGCGTCGGGCTCGAGCGACAGCGTGACGATCGGGTCGCCGTCGACGATCCGCTTGCCGGCCGACCGCCAGGTGCGCGTCCGGACGAAGCCGTGCTTCGGCAGGGGCCCGAGGGCGGCGAACTGCGGGAAGCAGATCGGGACGCCGCCTCGGATCGCCTTGCCCGGCGCCAGCGCGGCGCGCTCGCTCAGGAAGATCCACTCGCGGCCGCCCGCCGGGCGCCAGGAGAGGAGCTGCGCCCCGTGGAGGGCGACGACGGCGCGCGCGCCACCGGCCCTCTCCAGCAGCGTCGCGGGCGTGCCGCGAAAGTCGACGCGGGTCATGGTCCTCCCACGCGGATCCGCGCGCGGCCGCCTACCGCCCGCCCGGCGTCCAGCTCTCGTGGTAGCCGAGCACGACGAGGAGGCAGCTGCCGTCGCCGATCACGTTGACCCCGGCCGCCTCGCACCGGGCGATGGCGGCGGGGCTCTCGGCGCCGGGCTGCATCCAGACGTTCTCGACGCCGCGCGCGATCGCCTGCTCGACGACCTGCTCCGTCACCGGCGGGGGCGTCACGATCGAGAGGCTCTTCACGTCCGCCGGGAGGGCCGCGACGGAGGGGACGCAGGGGACCCCTTCGATCGCGGGCTCGCGCGGGTGGACGGGGATCACCCGGCGTCCCTTCTGCAGGTAGCACCGCAGGACCCGGTTGCCGTACTTGTCCCGGTTGGTGGACGCCCCGGCGACGGCGAAGGCGGGAGCGGCGAGGAAGCGTTCGATCTGCTGGTCGATGCTCGGCATGCGGAGAGCATAGCGGCCCCCTCATCGGCCCGCGAGCGCGAGCTGCGCCAGGGGCGACGCGCGCTCGAGCCCTCCTCCTTCGTGGACGTGGGGGTGGCCGTGGACGCCCGGCCCCGGGGAGCCGAGCCCGGCGAGGAAGCGCGACGAGTGGCGGTGTCCGCGCTCCACGAGCGAGGCCCACTGCGAGAAGTCCCAGGGGGCGACGCCGAGCGGACAGGGCGAAGGCAGGTAGACCACCGTGGCGCGCGGCCCGATCAGGCGGAGCGAGGCGAGCGACTGGTGGCGGAGCACGAGGCTCGCCGCGTGGACGACGTTGGGGACGAGCCCGCGCGGCGCCTCCTTGAGCGCGCAGGGGTAGCCCGCGTCGAGGACGACGACGCTGGCGGCGCCGAGCGCGAGGGCCTGCAGGACCGGCACCTGCGCGGACAGGCCACCGTCGGCGAGCGTCCGCCCCCCGATCTCCACGGCGGGGAAGATCCCTGGGATCGCCGCGCTCGCCAGGACGTTCTCGTGGAGCGCCCCCTCCTCGAGGACCACCGGATCGCCGGTGAGCAGGTCGGTCGCGACGACCGCGGTCGGGATGCGCAGGTCCGACTGGCGCCGCGGCAGGTGGCGCTCCAGGAGGCCGCGCAGTCCGTCCGGCGCCGTCAGCGCCCCCCGCTCCCGCAGGGCGGCGATCAGGCGCCGGAGCCCCGGCGGCCCGAAGAGGTCCATGGCGTGCACGCGCGACCAGACGGCGGACAGGTCGGCGACGCGCTCGGGGGTGAACCCGCCCCCCATGAAGGCGGCGTTGATGGCCCCTACGGAGGTCCCCACCAGCAGGTCGGGCGCGACGCCGTGCTCCTCCAGCGCCGCCAGCATGCCAACCTGGATCGCGCCGAGGCTCGACCCCCCCGAGAACGCGAAGGCGACGGGACGCGGAAGGGCGAGCGGCTCGCGGGGGTCGACCATGTTCATGCCTCCATCCATTGGATGTAGGCAGGGGACCGGCGTTACGCCGGGTCCCGACAGGGCCCGCGGATCGGGCGGGCGCGAGGCGCGCCCGCGGCCCTCAGCCCAGCCGCGCCCGGCGGAGCCGCAGCGCGTTCGTGATGACGGTCACCGAGCTGAAGCTCATCGCGGCGCTGGCGATCATCGGTGACAGGAGCCAGCCGGTGAGCGGGTAGAGGACGCCGGCCGCGAGCGGGACGCCGGCGGCGTTGTAGGCGAAGGCCCAGAAGAGGTTCTGGCGGATGTTGCGCAGGGTGGCCCGCGAGAGCCGGCGCGCCCGGACGATCCCGTGCAGGTCCCCCTTCACGAGCGTCAGGCCCGCGCTCTCCATCGCCACGTCGGTGCCGGTCCCCATCGCGACGCCGACGTCGGCGGCCGCGAGCGCCGGAGCGTCGTTGATGCCGTCCCCGGCCATCGCGACGACGTGGCCGGCCGTCTTGTGCCTGGCGACCGCCGCCGCCTTGCCGGACGGCAGCACCTGCGCCTCGACCTCGTCGATGCCGAGCCGCGTCGCGACCGCGCGAGCCGTGGCCCAGGCGTCGCCCGTCACCATCACGACCTTGATCCCCTCGTCATGGAGCTGCCGGATGGCGTCGGCCGCGCCGGTCTTGATCGGGTCGGTCGCGACGACGAGCCCGGCGGGCCGGCCGTCGACGGCGACGAGCATGACGGTCCCGCCCTCGGCGCGGAGCGACTCCGCGCGCTCGCCGAGGCCGGGCGCGCTCGCGCCCAGCTCCTCGAGGAGGGCGGGGTTGCCGAGCGCGACCGCGCGGCCGTCGACGGTGCCGACGACGCCCTTGCCCGGGACGGCGCGGAAGTCGCGGGCCTCGGCCAGCGCCACGCCGCGGGCCTTCGCGCCGGCGACGATGGCGGCGGCGAGCGGGTGCTCCGAGGCGCGCTCGAGGCTCGCGGCGAGCCGGAGCAGGGTCGCCTCGTCCAGCCCGGAGGCCGGGTCGGGCAGCACGGCGTCGAGCCGCGGCTTCCCCTCGGTGAGCGTGCCGGTCTTGTCCACGAGGAGCACGTCCACCTTCTCGAACCGCTCCAGCGCCTCCGCGTTCTTGACGAGGACGCCGGCCGTCGCGCCGCGCCCCGTGCCGACCATGATCGCCATCGGCGTCGCGAGCCCGAGGGCGCAGGGGCAGGCGATGATCAGGACCGCCACGGCCGCGACGAGGCCGTGCGCGAGGCGGGGCTCGGGGCCCCAGAGCGACCACGCGGCGAAGGCGAGGACCGCGGCGAGGACGACGCCCGGGACGAACCAGCCGGAGACGACGTCGGCGAGCCGCTGGATCGGGGCCCGGCTGCGCTGCGCGTCCATCACCATCCGGACGATCTGCGCGAGCAGGGTGTCGTTGCCGACGCGGTCGGCGCGCATCACGAAGGCGCCGTTGCCGTTGATCGTGGCGCCCGTCACCTTGTCCCCGTCGTGCTTCTCGACGGGGATGGGCTCGCCGGTCACCATCGACTCGTCCACGCTCGACGCGCCCTGGACGACGACGCCGTCCACGGGCACCTTCTCGCCGGGGCGCACGCGGAGCCGGTCGCCGGTCTTCACCTGGGCGATCTCGACGTCGTGCTCGCTCCCGTCCGCGTCGACGCGGCGGGCGGTCTTCGGCGCGAGCCCGAGCAGCGCCCGGATCGCGCCGGAGACGCGCGAGCGGGCGCGCAGCTCGAGGATCTGCCCGAGCAGGACCAGCTCGACGATGACGGCCGCCGACTCGTAGTAGAGGGGCGGCATCCCGTGCTCGAGGTAGGCGTCCGGGAAGGCGCTGGCGGGGAGGACGGTCGCGACGGCGGAGAAGATCCACGCGGCGGCGGTGCCGATCCCGATGAGGGTGAACATGTTGAAGTTGCGCGTGCGGATCGAGAGCCAGGCCCGCTCGAAGAACGGCCACCCGCCCCAGAGGACCACCGGCGTCGCGAGCGCGAGCTGGAGGAGCGCGTACGCGCGGAAGCCCATCGCGTGGCGGACGACCATGCCGCCGAGCATGTCGCCCATGGCGAGCGCGAGCAGCGCGGCCGCCGGCGCGAGCCCCCACCAGAAGCGGCGGCTCATGTTCGCCAGCTCCGGGTTGGGCGGCTCCTCCGCGCTGATGGCGCCGCCCTCGACGAAGGGCTCGAGCGCCATCCCGCAGACCGGGCAGGGGACGGGCTGCTCCTCCTTCACCTCCGGGTCCATCGGACAGACCCACCAGACCTTGGCGCCCATCGGGACGGCCGGGGGCGGCGCCGGTGGGGCGGCGTGCATCGCCATCCCCTCCGGCTTCGCCGCGAGGAACCTCTCGGGCTCTGCCGAGAACTTCGCGAGGCACTTCGGGTTGCAGAAGTAGTACGGCTTCCCCTGGTGCTCCCAGGTGCCGCCCTTCGGCGCCTTCGGGTTCACCTCCATCCCGCAGACGGGGTCGACCGCGAAGTACCTCTCGGGCTCGGCCGCGAAGCGGGCGCGGCAGGCGTCGGAGCAGAAGTGGTACGCGTACCGGCCGCGGTGGACGCTCCCGCCGGCAGGGCTCGCGGGATCCACCTCCATGCCGCAGACGGGATCTCTCGTGGGGGGAGGAGCGGCGGGCGCGGCCGCGGGGGCGGTGGGGTTCGTGTCCATGAGGGGCGGGGCTCCGGGGTGGCTCGGTTGCGATCTAGCGGCAAACCGCCGCGAGCGCCACGTGAGAGCCACCCCGGGTGTGACCGGTTCGGTCACGGAACGGGCCGTGAGCGCGGCGAGCGGGTGAGGCAGAGGCCATGGAGGGGCGGGTGACGACGCGCCCCACTGCACCGGTCCTGCACGAACCCTCCATCGGCTCTCCGCGCGGTGGGACCCCTGCCGGTGTCAGGGTGGTCGCATGGACCCCGACAAGACGGCTGCCTCCACGAGATACCTCCTCCGGGCCGCGGCCGTCGCCGCCGCGGCGCTCCCCACGGCGCTCTGGATCGCCGGCCAGCGAAGCAGCAGCGCCTCCGTCGCCCACGACCTGCTCCTCGTCCCCTCGCTCGGGGTGGCGGGCGCGGCGCTCGCGCTCGCGCTCCGCGCCCGGCGCCGCCTCGCCGCCGCCGCGGCGCTCGCGGTCCTCTGCCCGGGGCTCGCGCTCTGCGCGGTGCGCGCCGCACGGGCCGCGAAGCCCGCCGCCGGCGGCGAAGGGCGGCTCTCGCTCGTCACGCAGAACCTCCTGTTCAACTCCCGCTCCGAGCGGATGGTGGCGCTCCTGCGGGGCGGGGGCGCCGACGTCCTCTGCCTGCAGGAGGTGACGCCGGCGTGGGCGCGGCGGCTCGACGCGGCGCTCCGCGAGCGCTACCCGTACCGCGCGGTGGAGGCGCGAACCGGGGCCTACGGCGTGGCGATCTACTCGCGCGCCCCGCTCGCCGAGCCCTCGGTCGTCCGCGACGGGCGGCGCGTGGCCGGGCAGTGCGCGGCGATCGCCCCGGGGGGAGCCGAGATCGTCCTCTGCAACGTGCACCTCTCCTCGCCCGCAGGGATCGTCGAGCGGGGGACGCGCTGGCTCTCCGGCTTCGACGCGAACGCAAGGGTCCGGGGCGCGCAGTGGCGGCTCCTCAGGGAGCACGTCGCGCGGCGGTATCCTTCGGCGCGCCACCTCGTGGTCGCGGGCGACTTCAACACGCTCGACGGCGAGCCGCTCTACCGGGAGATCTCGTCCGGTCTCGTCGACGCGTTCGCCGCCGTGGGGAGCGGTCGCGGCGCGACGCTCCCGACCGAGCCCACCTCGCCGTTTCCGCTCGTCCGGATCGACTACGTCTTCTCGAGCCCCGCGCTCGCTCCCCGAGCGGCGTCCGTCCTGCCCCCCGCCGGCTCGGATCACCTGGGGCTGCGGGTGGAGCTGGCGGTCCCGGGCTACAGCACCAGCTCGAACTCGGTCCCATCCGGTCCCGTCGCGAAGCGGACCGACCCGCGGTAGCGGTCCGCCACCGCCTTCACGATGGCGAGTCCGAGCCCGGTGCCGCCCTCGTCCTGGCGCGTCGTGAAGAAGCGCTGGAAGAGCCGCTCCTGGTTGGCCGCGCTGATGCCGGGGCCGTGATCGCGCACCTGCACGACGAGCCGCCCGTCACGGCCGTCCACCGTCACCTCGACGGGGCGGCCGCCGCCGTGGTGGACCGCGTTCTCGACCAGGTTCTGGACCGCGGACTGGAGGTGGTCCGCGTCGATCGCGACCTGCACGGGCGGCGCGCGCACCTCGACGCGGACCGTCGGACCGAAGCGATCGCCCACCGCGGCGAAGAAGCCGGGGACGTCGACGGTGCCCCGGGCGGCCGGGGCGCTGCCGATCCGGGTGAGGGCGAGGAGCCGGGTGACGAGCCGCTCCATCCTCGCCGCGTCGTCGTCGACGTTGCGCAGGAAGCGCTCGCGCTGCGGGTCGTCCATCGCGCGCCACTGCTCGCGGAGGAGCTCGGCGGCTCCCCGGATGGCGGTGATCGGCCCCTTCAGCTCGTGCGTCGCGTCGGCGGCGAACTCGGCCACGTCGCGCGCCCGGTCGCGCAGCCGCGCGGTCATCGTGGCCAGCGACTCACGGAGGGACGCGACCTCCGCCGGCGTGAGGCGGGACGCCCTGGGGATCTCGCCGCTGCCGCCCTGCGCGACCGCATCGGCGGCCCGGGCGATGGCCCGCAGCGGACGGGCGATCAGCGTGCCGAAGAGGAGGCTGACGGTGAGGGCGGTGACGAGGGCGGCGCCGAAGGCGACGAGGAGGCCGCGGCGCGAGTGCCAGAGCGAGGTGAGGGCGTCGAGGCTCGTGCGGGACATCCGGACGACCGCCACCACCTCGCCGTCCGAGAAGACGGGGAGGGCGGTGAAGATCCGGATCGCGCCGCGGTTGCGCACGTCGGAGACCGGCGGGAGGGGATCGTCGCTGTGGCGCTCCCGGGCGACGGCCGCGTAGCGTCCCCCCAGCGCGGCGCGGACCTCCGGGAGCCCCGCCAGGGAGGCGCCCGCCTCGCCGCGGCTCGTGGCGACGACGCACCCTCGCGCGTCGAGGACGCGGACGGCCGAGAGGTTGAAGACCTGCGCCCGGTGGAGGAGCGGCTCCACGGCCAGTCCGGCGCGACGCTCGGGGCCGCTCCCCGGATCGCAGGCGGGCAGGGCGGCCGGCTGGGGCGGGAGGACGCCCCAGGAGAGGTTGGTGACCGGCTCGATCGGGATGAACGGGTCGTCCGCGCGGGCCGGCGGACGGAAGGGGGCGCGGCCGGACGCGGGGCGCGAGGCGAGCCAGGCCTCCCGCCACGCCTCGCCGATCAGGACCGACTGGGCGATCAGCTGGCGCTCGGTCTGGCGCACGAGCAGCGTGTCCAGGAGGCGCAGCCCGACCACCGCCGCGAGCGGGGCGACGAGGACGAAGAGGTTGGCGCCCAGCAGCCACCAGCGCAGCCGCGGCCCGGAGCGCGAGACCGCCCTCACGCGCCGGGCTCCTCGCGGAGCCGGTAGCCGACGCCGTACACGGTCTCGACCGGGTCGGCGCCGACCACCCCGAGCTTCTGGCGGATCCGCCGGACGTGGCTGTCGATCGTCCGGTCGGTGATGGCGTGGCCGGGCCCCCAGGCCCGGTCGACGAGGTCGTCGCGCGAGAAGACCTTCCCCGGCGCGCCGAGGAGGGCGCGCAGGAGGGCGAACTCGGTGACGGTGAGGACCACCTCGCGTCCCCCCCACGCGCAGCGGTGGCGCCCGAGATCCATCTCGAGCGGCCCGCGCCGCAGCACCTCGGGGGCGGCCGCCGGGGGCTCACGCAGCCGCCGCAGGACCGCGCGGACCCGGGCGAGGAGCTCGCGCGGGCTGAAGGGCTTCGAGAGGTAGTCGTCGGCCCCCAGCTCCAGGCCGAGGACGCGGTCGAGCTCCTCGTCCTTCGAGGAGAGGAAGATGATCGGCAGGCTGCCGGAGCGCCGCACGCGCCGGCAGACCTCGAGCCCGTCGGCCTCGGGCATCAGGATGTCGAGGACGACGAGATCGATGCCGCCCGCGGCGATGCGGTCGCACGCCTCGCGCCCGTCCTTCGCCTCGACGACGTCGAACCCGCCCTGGGCCAGGGCGAAGCGGACCACCTCGCGGATGTGGCCGTCGTCGTCCGCCACCAGGATACGATCCACCGTCACCTCCTGCCGACGCAGCGTAGCCGATCCGGTCACCGGTAGTAGCTGCTCGCGAGGTCGACCGTGTAGGAGATCCGGGCGTCGGCGAACCCGGAGACGAGCTGCTGGTGGAGGGAGACGGTCCGGCCCGGCGTGGGGATCCGCCACGCGTACTCCGCGTCGGGCGCCTGCTCGATCGCCGCGAGGCTGCCGCCCGACCACCGGTACTCGAAGACCGCGGGGAGGTGGAGCGTGACGAAGAGGTCGTTCTGGCCCCACTCCGGCCTCGGCAGCGTGAACGCGAGGGTGCCGGAGAGCGGGTAACCGCTGCCGGCCTCCGCGGTCACCAGCTCGACGGTCCCAGCCTGGTCGCCGGCGCGGGCCGGCGAGACCGGGAGCACGATGGCGTCGCCGCTCCGTCCGAAGGGGCGGGGCACGCCGTTGACGAAGGCCCGCTCCACGGCCTGACCCCGCGGGATCGCCACCTGGAAGCTCCGCTCGCCCTCGAACCGGAGGCGGTAGAGGATACGCCCGAGCCGGCGGCCGTCGAGCGTCGCGACCACGGAGGCGTGGGTCTCGGTGACGACCGGCTCCACGGGCGGCCGCGCCGCCTCCGCCGCGCGCGCCCTGACGCCAGGGCGCCGCGACCAGGCGAGGGCGATCCGTCCGTCGCTCGGGTAGACGATCGCCCCCCCTCCGTCGTCGGGGAGCGCCTCCGAGGCGAGCCGGAAGAGCGTCGCGTCGTACTCCAACCTGAGGACGGCCGGGATCGCGGGCGGGAGCGCCAGGGCGACCGCGCGGGCGGCGCCGCTCGTCGCCGGGCGCTCGAGCCAGCGGAACGTGAAGTCGTAGGCGCCCCCCTTGTCGGTGACGAAGCAGAGGCGGCGGTCGACGACGGCGAGCGCGCCCCCGTCGACCGCCGGGAGCGGCGCGAGCTGCGTGCCGCGCCGGACCTCGAGGAGCGGCACCGAGACCCACCCGTCCCCCAATACGGTCAGCTCCACCCGCGCCGTGGCGTCGAGCCCCGCGTCGAGCAGCCGGCCGGCGATCTCCAGGCGGCCGACGGAGGCCCGCACGGGAGGCGCGACCGGCCTCGGCGCAGGGGGCTGGCCCGCGCGCTGCAACTCGTTCAGCTCGGCGAGCGGCAGGGTCGCGGTGCCTCCCGTCGGAGACGGCGGCGGATCGACGGCGAGGGCCGGGGCTGCGACGACGAGGAACAGCGCGGCGGCGACCCGCTCACGCGACATGATCGGCTCCTTCCGGGGCGCCGACGAGCCCCAGGGCGGCGAGGACGCGGAGGCCGGCGGGGCGGGCGGTGGCCACCATGGCCGCCGCGACGAGCGCGAGGGCCTCCAGCGTGTAGATGAGCCCCGTGTAGCCCTGCAGGACGACCGCGACGGTGGGGACCACGAGGGTCGCGACCACCAGCCCCGCGACCGGTTTCCAGGCCCCTCGTGGAAGGAGCAGGCTCGCGTAGCCGCAGACGAGGGCGGCGGAGAGGGCGAGCGAGAGCGCCCACGCCGCGTAGAAGTGGATGAGGGCGGCGAGGTAGGCGGCGAGGACGAAGAAGAGGGCATAGGCCGCGGCGAAGAGGTAGCTCTCGTGCATGCGCGGGCGGTGCCCGTGGTGGACGCAGAGCGCGACGAACCCGGCGAAGAAGAGGAGGAAGCCGGCCCAGCTCCGCGCGGCGAAGGTCGCGAGGATCGCGTCCCAGGACCGCTCGGATGGGAGGATGACCCCGATCGGGATGCCCGACTCGAGCGAGTCGAAGCGCCACGCCAGCCGCACCGCCTCGCCGTGGCGCTCGACCCGGGTCGCCGGCACGACGCCGTCGGCATAGTCGAAGTTCTCCCCGCCGTGGATGTCGAGGGTGAGCCCGACGTTGCGGGCGGGAGCCGCGGGGTCCATCGCGTAGGTGAAGGCGTCGAGCCCGCGCCCCTTGAAGGCGACGCGGAAGGCGACCTTCTGCCCGGGGCCAAGCCGTCCGGTCCAGAGCAGCTTGTCGCCGTCCTTCCCCAGCTCCACGGGCGCAGGCGCCCCGTCGACGGTGAAGGCCAGGTCGGAGAGGAGGACCTTGTTCTTCTGGAGGCTGATCGGGAAGACGAACGCGACGTCGACGTCCCGGTCGAACGGGTTCACCGCGGCGAAGTCGCCCGCGAAGCGGAAGTCGAAGCCCGAGAAGTAGACGAGCCCCCGCTTCCGGTAGTTCATCGTGGCGTCGACCGCCACCTCCTGGCGGGTGAGCGGCAGCGGCTCGAGCGACGTGAAGACGGCGCCGGTCGGCACGTAGCGCAGCGAGGGCATCGGCTGCTGGATCGGCGCCCCCCAGCGCTCCATCACGTCGCGGTGGAGCTCGCCGTCGGCGAAGCCGCGCCGGTCCCCGATGCGCAGGAGCAGCACCGCCGAGACGACGAGGACGATCCCGAGGCTCCCGAAGAAGTGGAAGCGGAACGGCTCGATGAAGAGGAGACGAAGGGTCCTCACGTGCGCACCTCCCGGCCGCCCGGGGGCGGCGACGGGAGGGAGCCTAGCGGGGGCGCGTCACGCGCCGCGGGCGAAGCCGCGGAGGGCTGGTGGAGAGGTCGTGCAGGAGCGGTGCAGGCCCTCGCCCACCGCGGAGGACCGCGCCGACCGGCGCGGCTAGCAGGTGAAGCGTCAGCCGGGGACCGCGGGCTGCGGCGAGAAGAGGAAGCTCTTCGCCCCCGCGCAGGTCCGGCCGTTGATCTCCAGCACCACCTCCTCGCGGGCGCGGCGCCAGTGCTCCCCCTTCCGGCGCCACGTGGCGTGCAGCGCGACGCGCGGCGAGAGGGCGAAGGTGATCTCCACCTGGGGCGCGGTCACGCCGAAGCCGGCCGTCTGCGACTCGTCCCCCTTCGGGAAGGCGGCGTGGAAGGGCGACGAGGAGCCGATGAAGTAGTCCGGCGGCTCGGCGATCCAGAAGACCCAGCCCATCTCGACGAGCGCACCGGCGAGCGACTCGACCCCCGCGCGCGCCTCCTCGGGCGACAGGTCGCCGGCGCCCCTCGTGTTCCGTACGCCGACGAGCGCCATGAAGCGCGCCAGCGCCGCGCGCTCGTCCACGGAGAGGGGGCGCTCGCGCGCGAGGCCGTCACCGAGGAGCGGCGCCAGGGACGGCTCGAGGTGCGCGAGCTCGTCCCAGAGCGGCGCGAGCCTGCCCAGGACGGCCGGGTCGCCGTCGTTGAAGTGACGATCCGGACCGGCGGCCCGGACGACCGGCCAGCGCCGCCACTCCCCGAGCGCCGCGCGGTAGGCCCAGATCCGCCGCCCCGCCTCGCCGGGCATCGGCGCACCGGCGAAGCCTGCGAGGTAGGCGGAGGGCAGGTGGAGCATGCCGGGAGGATAGCCCACCGCGGGGTGACGGGCCGAGGGCGACGGGGGCGGGCGACGGGCGAGGCCGCTCCGGGGCACGCCCCGATGGGCCGGCGGGCTGCCGCGTCACGGGCACGTACGATGGGGGCGTGCTCCCGGTCACGGCACTCCTCGCGGCCTGGCTCGCCGCGGCGCCGCCTCCCGCGGACCTCGTCGTCTACTGGGGCATCGGCTGCCCTCACTGCGAGGACGCGCGGCCGGCGGTCGAGGCGCTGCTCGCGAGGAACCCCGGGCTCTCCGTCGAATGGATCGAGGTCCGCCTGGACGCGGACGCGCGCAGGCGCTTCGAGGCGGAGGGGGCGCGGCTCGGGCTCCAGTCGCTGGGCGTCCCGACCTTCGTCGTCCGCGGCCGGGAGGCGATCGTCGGCTTCCAGCGCGGCGTGACGGAGGGGCGCCTCGAGGCGGCGCTGCGCCCCGGTGGAGACGACGCGCTCCACCGGGCCGTGCGGCTCCCCTGGCTCGGCGAGCTCGATCCCGCGCGCATCCCGTTCCCGCTCTTCACCGTGGCGATCGGGCTCGTCGACGGCGTCAACCCGTGCGCGATGTACGTGCTCGTCGTGCTCCTGGGGATCCTGCTCCACGCCCGCTCGCGCCGCCGCGTCGCGCTGTACGGCGGGATCTTCGTGGCGGCGTCGGGGGTCGTCTACTTCCTCTTCATGAGCGCGTGGCTGGGGCTCTTCGCGCTCACCGGGATCGGTCGCACCCTGACGCTCGTCCTCGGTGGCGTCCTCGTCGCGATGGGGCTCCTGAACCTCAAGGACGTCCTCTGGCTCAAGCGGGGGCCGTCGCTCGTGATCCCCGAGGCGGCCAAGCCCGGCATCTTCAGGCGCATGCGGGCCGTCGCCGAGGCGGCCAGCCTGCCGGTGGCGGTCGCAGGCATCACCACGCTCGCCCTGCTCGTCAACCTGGTCGAGCTCGGCTGCACGCTCGGGCTCCCGGCCGTCTACACGCGCATCCTCTCGCTGCGTCCCGGGACCGGTCCTCTCGGCCGCGTCGGCTGGCTCGCGCTCTACGACGCGGCCTACGTCGTGCCGCTCGGGATCATCGTCCTCGTCGCCGTCCTCACGATGCGCAAGCTGAGCCTCGGGGAGCGCGGCGCGCGGGCGCTCAAGGCGGTCTCGGGGGTCCTCCTCCTGCTCTTCGGCCTCCTCTTCCTCGTCGCGCCGGACGCCCTGCGCTGAGCGGCGGGTCAGGGCTCGGCGGGCGCGGACGGCTGGCCGGCGGCGGCGTGCTCCGAGACGATCCGGAGCACCTCCTCGATCTCGAAGGGCTTCGCGAGCCAGCCCTCGGCGTCGACCTCGGCGGCGCGGGCCCGCGCGTTCTCCGCGGCCGTGACCACCACGATGGGCGCGGCGCGTCCGTGGCGGGCCCGGAACTGCCTCGCGAACTCCCAGCCGTTCATCCCCGGCATGCGCATGTCCAGGAGGATGAGCCCGGGCATCTCCTCGGCCACGCGCTGGAGCGCGGCGCCGCCCTCCGGCGCGGTCCGGACCCGGTAGCCCGCGTCGCCGAGGACCAGCGCCATGAGGGAGGCGAGATCCACGTCGTCCTCGACGACGAGGACGCCGAAGGCCGGGCCGCTCATGCCCGGGCCTCCTCGCCCGCGAGGGGCAGCGCGAAGAGGAACGTCGAGCCGGTCCCGGGCTCGCTCTGGAACCACATCCGGCCGCCGTGCCGGGCGACGATCTCCCGGCAGGTGTCGAGGCCGACGCCGAGCCCCCCGCGGTCGTCGGGGACGCCCGAGTGCGCGCGATAGAAGCGCTCGAAGACGCGGTCCTGGCGCTCCGGCGGGATGCCCACGCCGTGGTCGAGCACCGAGAAGATCGTCTCGCGACCGCGCACGCCGACCCGCACCTCGACGGGGCTGTCCGCCGGCGAGAAGCGCAGGGCGTTGTCCACGAGGGCCGTGATCACGCGGGTGATCCGATCCCGGTCGGCGCGGACCCAGGCGCCGCCGCGCCCCTCGAAGGTGACCGGGTGGCCGCCGGGGCGGGGGCCCAGATCGGTCACTACCACGGCGGCCGTCTCCGCGAGGTCGAGCCGCTCCCAGCGCAGCTCCACGTTGTCGAGCCGCAGGCGCGAGGCGTCGAGGATCTGCTGGACGAGCCGCGTCAGCCGGTCCACCTGCCGGACGATCACCTGGAGGCCCGGCTCCGGCTCCGCCCGCCGGAGCAGGAGCTGGGCGTGGGCCTTGATGACCGACAGCGGGGTCTTGAGCTCGTGGGCGGCGGTGGCGAGCAGCTCCTCGCGCGTCTGCGAGAGGCGCAGCGCCTCGCTCGTGTCGCGCACGACCGCGACGGCGAGGCGCGGACGGCCGGCGCGGTCGTAGATCGTGGCGGCCGTGATCGACACGGGCAGGTCGCTGCCGTCCGTGCGGCGGATCATCGCCTCGTAGGCGCCGGGGCGCTCCCCGCGCAGCGCGCGCAGGGTGGCGAACTGCTCGGGCGCCACCGGTGAGCCGTCGCGCTGGCGGAGGTTGACCCGCTGCGTCCACTCCTGGATCGCGACCAGGTGCTCCTGCCTGCGCTGGATGCCGGTGAGCTCCGTGACCGCGCGGTTGACGTCGAGGATCCGGCCGTCCGCTCCCACCACGAGCACGCCGTCGCCGAGGCTGTCGAGCGTCGCGTGGAGCTCGTCGCCGAAGCGGCGCAGCCGCTCCTCGCTGCGGGAGATCAGGACGTACAGGATGACGCCGGAGATGGCGACGTAGACGACGTCCTCGAACGTCCGGAGGCGGCTCTGCAGCGCCGGATCCGTGACGTAACGATCGATGGCCAGGCCGGAGAGCCCGACCCACGCGAGGCCGCTCACGACGAAGAGCGCGGCGATGTAGAGCGACGAGCCGCGGAGCCTCCCATCGGTGGGCTGCTCACGCCGCGGGGGCGCTTCTGGCGGGGCGCTCGGCACCATTCTCAACTAGTAGATACCCCGTCCATCCAAAGTCAGGGGCCTCTCTGGGGGTACGGAAAAGCCCAGTGAACACGGGTAGCTGTGGCATCGCGTCGCACGGCCCCGCCCAGGGCGTGGCAGTTGACGCAGCGCCTTCGCTTCCTGCGTGAAGTGGCGCAGCCCATGCGTTGCGCACCGGCGCGCACGCCTGATTTCACGGAGGGTTTCGGCCCGGGGCGTTGGCCCGGAACTTTCATAGGGCTCTAGCGACATAGCGATGTCACTAGGAGAGCCATGAAGCCGCTTCGGAGCGACGCGCGAAGGGCGGAGCACATCGCCGACGTGCTGAAGGCGGTGGCGCACCCGCTCCGGATCCGGATCGTCGCGGTCCTGTGCGCCGGGGAGGAGACCGTCGGCGACCTCTCGGCGCGGCTCGACGCCCCGCAGCCCATCGTGTCGCAGCAGCTGCGGATCCTGAGGACGCAGCGGCTCGTGGCGGCGACGCGGGCGAAGGGGTTCGCGCGCTACCGGATCCTGGAGCCGGCGCTCCACGACCTCGTCTGCTGCATGGAGAAGTGCTCGCGCTGACGCACGGCGGCCGGCGCCTCGAGGAGCGTACCCAATGACGTTGACTCGGCGGCAGTTCATCCGGATCGGCGCGGCGACGGCGGGCGGCGCAGCGGTCGCGAGCGGCCTCGGCACGCGCTGGTGGGGGCTCGACGGCGATCCGGTCCCCGATCCACGGACCGACGGCGACGCGGTGGTCCCGAGCTACTGCGAGCTCTGCTTCTGGAACTGCGGGGTGCTCGCCCACGTCAAGGACGGGCGCGTCACCAAGGTGGTCGGCAACCCGCACCACCCCCTCTCCCGCGGGATGCTCTGCCCGCGCGGCGCCGGCGCCACGGGGCTGCTCTACGACCCCGACCGTCTCCGCAGGCCGCTCGTCCGGCGCAGCCGCCGCGGGGAGGACGTCTTCGAGGAGGTGAGCTGGGACGCCGCCCTCGGCGAGGTCGCCGCGGGGTTGGAGCGGGTGAAGGAGCGGCACGGCCCGGAGGCGCTCGCCCTCTTCACCCACGGCTCCGGCGGCGGCTGGTTCAAGCACTTCATGAAGGCGTGGGGCTCCCCCAACATCGGCGCGCCGTCCTACGCGCAGTGCCGCGGTCCGCGCGAGGCGGCCTTCACGCTCACGTTCGGCATGCCCCTCGGGTCCCCGGAGCCGATCGACCTCGAGAACGCCCGCGTGATCACGCTGATCGGCAGCCACCTGGGCGAGAACATGCACAACACCCAGGTGCAGGAGCTGGCGGACGCCATCGGACGGGGCGCGCAGCTCGTCGTCGTCGACCCCCGCTTCTCGGTCGCCGCCAGCAAGGCGCGCTACTGGCTCCCGGTGAAGCCGGGCACCGACATCGCGCTCCTCCTGGCCTGGGCCAACGTGCTGATCGAGGAGCGGCTCTACGACGCCGACTTCGTCTCGGAGCACACGGTGGGCTTCGAGGAGCTGAAGGAGCACGTCAAGGACAAGACGCCCGAGTGGGCCTGGCCGATCACCGGCGTCCGGCCGGACCTCATCCGCGACTCGGCGCGCTTGATCGGCTCGGCGCGGCCCGCGTCGCTCGTCCACCCCGGCCGCCACACCGTCTGGTACGGCGACGACACGCAGCGCGAGCGGGCGATGGCCATCCTCGTCGCCCTCCTCGGCAGCTGGGGGCGCCGGGGCGGCTACCTGTTCCAGGAGAAGATGGGGGTCGGGCCCTACAAGCTGCCGACGCCGATCCCGCCGCACGAGGGGGCGCGCGGCAAGGTCGACGTCGTCAAGGGCCGGAGCTACCCGGTGGCGACCGAGGTGCTCGCCTCGGGGCTGTGCGACGCGACCCGCCCCGGCAGCGCGCTGTACGACCTCAAGGCGTGGCTCGTCTACGGCTGCAACCTGATGCAGGCGCTGCCGAAGCGGTCCGAGGTGATCGAGGCGATCCAGGCGCTCGAGCACCTCACGGTGATCGACGTGCTCCCCGCCGAGATCGCCGGCTGGGCGGACGTCGTCCTCCCCGAGTGCACGTACCTGGAGCGGGAGGACGACCTCTGGAACGGGCCCTGGCGAAAGCCCTTCGTCGCCATCCGCCGCGCCGCGGTGGCGCCGATGCACGAGACGAAGCCGAGCTGGTGGATCGCGAAGGAGCTGGCCGGCAGGGTCGGGCTCGGCCAGTTCTTCCCCTGGAAGGACGGCGTCGAGTACGTGAAGGCGCGCGTCGACGGCGCCGGCCTCTCGTGGGAGGAGCTGAACGCGAAGGGCGTCCTGATGGGCGACCCGGCGCAGACCTGTGTCGAGGAGGGGGCCTCCTACGAGTTCGGCACCGACTCCGGCAAGGTGGAGCTCTTCAGCCAGCAGCTGAAGGACCTCGGCTTCGATCCGCTCCCGGTCTACACCCCGCAGGAGGAGGGGCCGCCCGGCATGTTCCGGCTCCTCAACGGCCGCTCGCCGCTCCACACGTTCGGCCGGACCGTCAACAACCGGCTCCTCGCCGAGCCGTACCCCGAGAACGAGGTCTGGGTGAACGCCGACGTCGCGCGGACGCTCCCGGGGTTCGAGGAGGCGCCGCTGAAGGACGGCGATCGCGTGATGCTCGTCAACCAGGACGGCGCGAGGTCCGGGCCCGTGCGCGTGAACCTCACGCAGCGGATCCGCGGCGACTGCGTCTTCCTGGTCCACGGCTGGGGCCAGGCGGCGAAGCGGCTCTCCTACGCGAACGGGCGCGGCGCGTCCGACGCGGCCCTGACCACCCGCTACAAGACCGACCCGATCATGGGCGGCACCGGCATGAACGTGAACTTCGTCAGGCTCGAGCGGCCGGAGGGCGCATGAAGACGCGATTCGCGATGGCGGTGGACACCCGCCGCTGCGTGGGCTGCAACGCCTGCGTCATCTCGTGCAAGACGGAGAACGCCGTGCCGCTCGGCGGCTTCCGCGACTGGATCGTGCAGGAGGTCCACGGCACGTTCCCCGACCTGACGATGCAGATCCGCTCGGAGCGCTGCAACCAGTGCGCCGACGCGCCGTGCGTCGGCGCGTGCCCGACGGGCGCGAGCCACGTGGGGGAGGGGGGCGTCGTCCTCGTCACCCGGCGCAAGTGCACGGGCTGCAAGGCCTGCATCGCCTCCTGCCCGTACGGCGCCCGCTACGTGGATCCGGAGGCGGGCTACGTGGACAAGTGCACCTTCTGCCTCCACCGCGTGAAGCGGGGCCTGGCGCCGGCGTGCGTCACGACCTGCCCGACGAAGGCGCTGACGTTCGGCGACCTGGGCGACGCGGGCAGCGCCGTCTCCCGCCTGGTCGCGGCGCGCCGCCACGACGTGGTGAAGCCGGAGGCGGGCACCCGCCCCCAGGTGTTCTTCCTCCGCTGAGGTGCACGACATGGCCAACGAACCGAGACCGCACTGGAACCCCTACGTGGCCGGCGTCGGGCTGGGGCTCGTCCTGACGCTGACCTACCTCCTGATCGGCCACGGGCTCGGCGCCTCGGGGCCGGCGCTCCGCCTCGCGGCGATGGGCGTCGCCGCGGTGGCGCCCAGGAACGCGGCCGCGACGCCGGCCTTCGCGAAGATCGTCGCGGAGCCACACCCGTTCCTGAACTACTACTTCTTCCTGGCGCTCGGGACGCTGCTCGGCGGCTTCGTCTCCGCCTTCTCGGCCGGCCGCGTCCGGGGGGAAGTGGCGCGCGGGCCGACGGCGTCGATCCGGCTGCGGCTCGCCGCAGGCCTCCTCGGCGGCGTGCTGCTCGGGATCGGCGCGCGGCTCGCGCGGGGTTGCGCCTCCGGCCAGGCGCTGACCGGCGGCGGGCTCCTCTCGGCGGGGAGCTGGGCCTTCATGCTGGCGATCTTCGCGGGCGGCTACGCGACGATCTGGTTCGCGAGGAGGGAGTGGCGATGACCCCCTTTCCGCTGCAGGCGGCGGTCGGGAGCCCCGACGTCGCGATGGCGCTGGCGGTCCTCGCCGGCTTCGGCTTCGGCTTCATGCTCGAGAAGGCCGGCTTCGGCGATCCGCGCAGGCTCGTGCGTCAGTTCTTCGGCAGCGAGATGATCATGCTGAAGGTGATGTTCAGCGCGGTCGCGACGACCGTGCTCCTCACCGCGATCCTCCACGGGCTCGGCGCGATCGACCTGCCGGCGCTCGGGCGCCTCGTCGCGACCCCGACCTTCCTCTGGCCGATGATCGCCGGCGGCCTCCTGATCGGCGCCGGCATCGCCTTCTCCGGCTACTGCCCCGGGACCGACTTCGTGGGGATCGCCTCGGGGAAGCGCGACGCGTTCGTGGTCTACGGCGGGGTCATCGTCGGGCAGGTCGTCGCCGGGGAGCTCGACCACTGGGGGGCCTGGAGGCGCTTCTTCGCGAGCGGGGCGAAGGGGCAGCTCTTCCTCTACGACCTCCTCGGCGTCCCGGCCGCCGTCCTGGCCCTCGCGATCGCCCTCGTCGCGATCGGCGCCTTCCTCCTCGGCGAGTGGGTGGAGCGCAAGGTGGCCGGCGCCGCCGCCCCTCCCTCGCCGGCGCGCCCGAAGCGGCTCGTCTTCGGCGCGCTCGCGGGCGCGGGGCTGGTCGCCGTGGTGACGCTCGCGCTGCCGTTCGGCGCGAAGGCGGGGCCGCGCGCCGCGGGGCGGATCGCCGTCGAGGAGCTGGCCCGGCGGGTGTTCGAGCGGCCGTGGGACCAGCGGGTCATCGACGTCCGGGGCGCGGAGCCGTGCGGCGCCGCCCGCATCCCCGGCGCCGAGTGCGTCGCGGCGGCGGAGGTCGCGCGGCTCGGGCTCGACCTCGAGCCCGCGAGCCGCGACCTGGTCTTCGTCGGGGCAGGAGATCTCCCGGAGCCGCCGCCCGGAGCCATGGCCTTCCCGGGGCGCGTGCTGATCCTCGCGGGCGGCTTCGAGGCGTGGAGGGGCTGGGCGCTCACCGCCCCCACGCCGCCGGCTGCGACGGCGCCGCTCGAGGAGCAGGACGCGTGGCGGCTGCGCGCCGGGGTCTACGCGGCGATGACCGGGGTGAAGCCGGCGGCCCCGACGGCGCCCGCTGCGGGGGGCGCGGCGCCGGCGCGGAAGAAGGTGGGCGGCGGCGGGAGCGGCTGTGGCGGGTAGGGAAAGGAGATCGGCATGACCGAGATCGACATCGCGCGGCACAGCCACCTGATCGACCCTCAGCTGCACGTCTGGGGCTGGGAGATCCCCGTCTACCTCTTCCTCGGGGGGATGGCGGCGGGCGTCATGATCCTCTCCGCCCTCCTCGAACGGCGCGGCGGGGAGCGCTCCCCGGCGGCTCGGGCGCTGCCGTTCCTCGCGCCGGCCCTCGTGTCGGCCGGGATGCTGGCGCTCTTCCTCGACCTCTCGCACAAGCTCTACGTCTGGCGGTTCTACCTCGCCTTCCGGTGGACCTCGCCGATGTCCTGGGGCGCCTGGATCCTGCTCGTCGTCTACCCCGTGACCCTGCTGCAGGGGCTCGCCTCGATCGATGACGCGCAGGCGACCTGGATCGGGGAGCGCCTCCTGAAGGTCGACGCGTCCGACCGGCTCGCGTCCCGGGTGGCAGGGGTACGCCGCTGGGCGCTCGCGCGCGCCGCGTCGATCCGGACTGCCGCCATCGCCGCGGGGGTCGGGCTCGGCGTCTACACCGGCATCCTGCTCTCCGCCCTCGGCGCGCGCGCGCTCTGGGGCTCGGCGCTGCTCGGCCCCCTCTTCCTCGTCTCGGGGCTCTCCACCGGCGCGGCGGCGATGATGCTCCTCCCCGTCACGGACGAGGAGCGCCACGCGCTCGCGCGCTGGGACCTCGCCGCCATCGGCGTCGAGGTGGCGCTGCTCGCCCTCGTGCTCGTCGGCCTCTCGACCGGCGGGGCGGACGCGCGGGCGGCGGCCGCGCTGCTGCTCGGCGGCGGCTTCACGGCCCCGTTCTGGGCCCTCGTCGTCGTGGCCGGCCTCGCCGTCCCGGCGTCCCTGGAGATCCTGGAGCTCCGCCTCCCCACGCGGGCGAGCGCCGTCGCGCCCGCGCTCGTCCTCGTCGGGGGGCTCGCGCTGCGCTGGATCCTCGTCGCGGCGGGGCAGGGGTAGGGGACGCTCACGCCCAGCGCTCGATGACGACGCGCGTCTCCGTGTAGAAGCGGACGGAGTCCTTCCCCGTGGCGTGGAGGTCCCCGAAGAACGAGCCCTTCCAGCCCGCGAACGGGAAGAAGGCCATCGGCGCCGCCACCCCGACGTTGACGCCGACCATCCCCGCCTGGATCCGCGTGCGGAACGCGTGGGCCGCGGCGCCGCTCCGCGTGAAGATCGACGCGGCGTTGCCGTACCGCGAGCGGTTCGCGATCTCGATGGCCTCCTCGAGGGAGGTGGCGCGGATCACCGAGAGGACCGGCCCGAAGATCTCCTCGCGCGCGACGGACATGTCGGGGCGGACGCCGTCGAGGAGCGTGGGGCCGAGGAAGAAGCCGCCCGGCGGCGGCGTGCCGGCGGGGCGGCGGCCGTCCACGACGGCCCGCGCCCCCTCCTCCACGCCCTTCGCGATCCAGGCCGCGATCCGGGCCCGGGCGTCTCCACGGATGACCGGCCCGAGCGCCGAGTCCTCGAGCAGCGGGTCTCCGGGCGCCATCCGCGCCGCGGCCGAGGCCACCGCCGCGACCAGCCGGTCTCCGGCGTCCCCCACCGGGAGCGCCACGCTGCCGGCGAGGCAGCGCTGCCCGGCGGCGCCGTACGCAGACGAGAGGACGGCGCGCGCGGCGGCGTCCAGGTCGGCGTCGGGCATCACGATCAGGTGGTTCTTCGCCCCCGCGAGCGCCTGGACGCGCTTGCCGGCCGCCGCCGCGCGCGCGTAGACGTGGCGGGCGACCGGCTCGGAGCCCACGAACGAAACCGCCCGCACCGCGGGGTGATCGATCAGGGCGTCCGAGGTCTCGCGGGCGCCATGGACGACACGCAGGATGCCCGCGGGCGCCCCCGCCTCGGCCAGCAACTCGGCGAGCCGCATCGCGGTGAGGGGCGTGCGCTCCGAGGGCTTCAGGACGAAGGTGTCCCCGGCGGCGATCGCGACCGGGAACATCCAGAGCGGGATCATCGCGGGGAAGTTGAAGGGGCAGATCCCCGCCACGGCGCCGAGCGGGACCCGGACCGTGTGGCTGTCGAGGCCGCGCGCGATCCCCTCGACCGTCTCGCCCATCAGCAGCGTCGGCATCCCGCAGGCGAAGTCCACGACCTCGATGCCGCGCCGGACCTCGCCGCGCGCGTCCTCGAGGAGCTTGCCGTTCTCGCGGGAGACGAGGCGGGACAGCTCCTCCCGCTCGCGCTCGAGGATCGCCTTGTAGCGGAACAGGAGCTGGACGCGCTCCGTGACCGGCGTGTCCCTCCAGCCGGGCCAGGCGCCGGCGGCCGCCTCCACGGCGGCGGCCACCTCGGCCGGGCCGTCTCGCGGGATCCGGGCGAGGAGCCTGCCGCTGGCGGGCTCCAGGACCTCGTCGAAGGCTTCGGGGGCGGGCATCGGGACCTCCGCGCGGCCTACTTCACGGCGCCGACGGTGAAGCCGGCGATGAAGCGGTCGAGGAAGACGTCGTAGAGCGCGGCGATCGGCAGGCTCGTGAGGAGGCAGGCCGCCATGAGCGAGCCCCAGTAGTAGACGTCGCCGCGCACGAGGAAGATGGGGACGCCCACGCCGACCGTCTGGTGCTCGGCGGTGGAGATGAAGGTGAGCGCGTAGACGAACTCCTGCGTCGTGAGCGTGAAGGCGAAGATCACGACGGTGAGGATCCCCGACACGGAGATGGGGATGACGAGCCGCACGAACGCGCCCAGGCGCGTGAGGCCGTCGACGAGCGCCGCGTCCTCGATGTCCCGCGGGATCGACTTGAAGAAGCCCATGAGGAGCCACGTGGAGAACGGCACCGTGAAGGTCGGGTAGACGAGGATGATCGACCAGAGCGAGTCCTGCAGCCCGAGGTCCGCCACGAGGCGGGAGAGCGGGATGAAGAGGAGGGTCGGCGGGACCAGGTAGGTGAGGAACACGCCGATCCCCAGCCGCTGGCCCCAGGGACCCGTGAGGCGCGCGAGCGCGTAGGCCGCGGGGAGCGCGAGCAGCAGCGTGATCGCGACCACGGCGATCCCCACCAGCGTCGAGTTGACGAACCAGCGGACGAAGAGGGTGTCGTGGAAGAGGAACCTCACGTGCTCCAGCGTCGGG
>DATIVK010000081.1:0-23769 GCA_035465955.1 Anaeromyxobacteraceae bacterium
GTCAGCGCGGTGACGGCGGCGCCGTAACGCAGGAAGCGCCAGAAGCCGACGCGCCCGCGGGCGCCGGCCAGCTCGAGGACGATCAGGTTGGCGACCGAGCCGACGATCGTCAGGTTCCCGGCGAGGGTCGCCGAGAGCGCGGTCGCCAGCCAGACGAGCGCCGGGTCCGACATGCGCGGGATCCACTCGCCGGCGAGGATGACGAACGGGACGTTCGAGACCACCTGCGACGCGACGGCCGAGAAGAGCCCGAAGCCGACCGCCTGGCGCTCCGGCGAGCCGCCGAGCCAGGGCGCGAAGAGCTCGTGCATCCGCGCCGCCGCGCCCGCCCTCGCCACGCCGGCCACGACGACGAAGAGCCCGGCGAAGAAGACGAGGAGCGGCCAGTCGACGCGGTGGAGCGCCTCGCGCGGCGCGCGCCCGCCGAGCGCCATCAGGAGGGCGGCCGCGAAGAGCGCCGTCCAGGCGAGCGGGTGGCCGGCGAGGAAGCCGGCGACGGCGAGGAGCGTGGCGCCCAGCGAGAGCGCGAGCAGCCGGCGGTCCACCTCGGGCGGCTCGAGGGCCGCCTCGCGCGCGAGCCGCGCCGGCAGCTCCCGGCGGAAGAGGAGCTGGAGCGAGAGGGCGACGACCACGACGGAGGCCGCGGCCGGCAGGGCGAGCGCGCCCGCGAAGCGCGCGTAGGGGATCCCCGAGAGCGTGCCGACGATCATGTTCTGCGGGTTGCCGGTGAGGGTCGCGGCGGAGCCCGCGTTGGAGCCGAAGGCGACCGCGAGCAGGTAGGGGAGGGAGGGCAGCTCCGCGTCGTCCACGATCCGCAGGACGACCGGGGTCAGCATCAGGCAGACGGTGTCGTTCACGAGGAACGCCGAGAGGGCGCCGGCCGTCAGGACGATCCCCCACAGGAGCGTCCGGGGTCCGTGGACCGCGCGCAGGACGCGCCAGCTGGCCCAGCGGAAGAAGCCGGCCTCGCGCAGGTACTCGGTGAGGACCATCATCCCGAGCAGGAGCCCGATGGTGTCCCCGTTCACCGCCCTCCCCGCCTCGGCCGGCGCGAGGACGCCGGCGGCCACCATGAGGGCCGCCCCCAGGAAGGCCGCCGCAGGTCGGTCCACCGACAGGAACGGGAACCGGCCGCCCGCGACGGCGACGTAGGTGAGCGTGAAGATGACGACCGCGGCGGTCATCGCCGGGCGGTCGTATCACCGCCCGGCGGGAGGGGCCAGCGGCGGGGGCCTCACCCCGCCCCCCGCGCGTCGTCCACGAGCAGCGCGGCGAGCTCCTCCCGCGTCGGCGCGCGCAGGGGGATGCCGAGGGGATCGCTCCGCCCCGCGGGGTCGCCGCAGACCGGGCAGTCGGCGCTGCGGACCGGGGAGAGCCAGACCGCCTGGTAGGCCCCCTGGCCCGGGACGTCGCGGAAGATCCCCGGGTAGAACCAGTAGCGGGGGACGGTGGAGAGCGTGAGGTACGGGGTCCCCTCCGCGACCGCCTCCTCGGCGAGCGCGCCGAGCTTCCCGCCCGGCAGGAGCAGGGAGAGGGCGAGCTTCACGGCGGCGCTCGCGACGTGCTGGATGTCGGCGCCGAGGGCCGGCTCCGCCGCGAGCCGCCCGGCGCCGTAGTCGGTCGCGCGCTCCACGCGCCCCGCGCTCCGCTCGACGGCGTGGCGGGCGCGGGTGGCGCAGACGAAGCACGGCGTCCGCTCCGGGGCCGTCAGGATCACCTCGCCCCCGTCGGCCCCGGCGTAGAGCCCGACGAAGACCGCGGGGCGGCCGCGCGCGTAGGCGAACCGGTCGAGCGCGCGCTGCGCGCCGGGATCGTCGGTGGCCGCCACCACGAGGTCGGAGCCACGGACGAGCGCGTCGAGCGCCGCGGGCGCGAGGCCGTCCACGCGCACCGGGTGGAGGGCGACGCGGAGCGACGGCGAGACGGACAGCAGCCGCCGGGCGAGCGCCTCGGTCTTCGGGCGGCCGACGTCGCCGACGCCGTAGACGGTCCGTGAGAGGTTCGCCGCCTCGACGGGCTCGGGGTCGAGGAGCGCGAGGCCGCCCAGGCCGCTCCGCGCGAGCTGCTCCGCGACGTACGAGCCGACCGACCCGAGCCCTGCGACGAGCACGGTCTTCTCGCGCAGCGTCGCCGACAGGAGGCCGCCGCCGCGCGCGAGCAGCGCGTCCGAGAGCCCGCCGGCCGCGGCGTCCGGGTCCTCCGACGAGAGGCGCGGCTCCCAGCCGGCGAGCGCCGCGCGCCCGGGATCCCACGTGAGCGCCGGGCCACCACGGGGCCCGAAGGTCCGGCGGTACGGCCCCGGCGGGACGAACGCGTGGCGGGCCGCGCGCAGGAGCCGCTCCTCCTCCGGCACGTCGAGGCGCCACGGCCCCTGGAGGTGCTCGGTCTCCCCGTCCCGCGTGAGCAGCAGGAGCGGCGGCAGGGCCGGGTAGCCGTCGCCGGCGATCACGAGGAGCTCCGCGCCCCCCGGCAGCTCGAGCCGGCCCGCGGGGGAGAGGCCGGCGCCCGCGTCCACGTCGAGGAGCGCGGGCGCCGGCGCGCCGAGCTCGCGGGCGAGGCGCGACAGGTCGCGCTGGAGCGGGAGCAGGCGCGGGCGGATCGGCCGGATCTCGGCGCGCCCCGCCGGCCTGCGCCACGCGGCGAAGCAGGAGAGCTTCCCCGAGGGGAGGGAGAGCTCGTGCGCCCCGAGCTCCCGCCGCCCGCCCCGCGTGACGAGGGGCGCGAGGTAGCAGGGCATGTGCCCGTTCACGGCGAGGCCGCGCGCCAGCTCGCGGAGATCCTGCCTCGACGGGCCGTCGATCCCCCGGGGGTGCGAGTGGACGAGCCCCTTCAGCTCGAGCCCCTCGCGCGCCTCGAGGGCCTTCACGGCCGCGGCGAGGCCGCGCGAGGGGGCCCAGCTCGCCCCGCTGCGCGCGGCGCCCGGGTCGGGGACGAAGCGGGTGACGAGCGGCCGGAGCCTCGGGCCGAGGAGGGCGCCGCCGCGCTCGGGCGGGTGCGCCGCGAGCTCGCGCTCGAGCTCGGCGAGCACCCAGTCGCCGAGCACGAACAACTAGCCACCCCGCGCCGCGAAGACCGCCTGGTGGATCTCGGAGAGGCCCGGCGCCTCCGTCTCGGGGACGTCATCGCCGAGGCGGATCCGCCCGCTCGGATCGACGAAGACCTTCCGCGAGCGCTCGCGGGGGAGCTCCTCCCCGTGCTCGCGACTCTCCCGGAGCAGCGTCTGGACACGTTCGAGGACGTCGACTGACATGGGGTACCTCCTTCAGAAGGGGAACCGGCCCGTGCGCAGGAAGGCGCCGTAGCCGGTCGCCCAGAGCACGCTCCGCGCGTAGGCGCTCTCGAGCGTGGGCATGCCGCCACCCTCCTCGGCGCCGAGGCAGAGGCGCGCGTCGGGGAAGAGGTGGCAGAGGTGGGGATCCGCGTAGCCGAGCGTGGGCTCGACGACCTTCACCTGGTACGCGGACCCGTCGAACCAGAGGAACATGCGGAAGGGATCGCCCTGCTCGTTGACGACCGGGTAGAACCAGCCGCTCGTCCCCGCCACCGAGATCCGGCGCGTGTCGGCGGGCAGGCACCCCTCGGCCGCGGAGCGGTCGCGGCTCTCGCGCTCCATGCGTTCGCCGAGGTTGACGAGGGTCTCGAGCAAGGCGTCCTCCGGCTCCGCGAGCCAACGAAGGAAGCCTTATCGGGCGGAGCGGGCCCGCGCAGCGCGCGCTCCCTTGCGGTGACTCCCGGCGGGGCGACGGCGCGCCGCGCGCCCGGGGCGGCCTACAGCAGCTCGTCGCCGAAGAGATCCCGCGCGGCCTTCCGGCCCGCGAAGGTCTGGAAGAGGAGCTGCGCCTCGGCGATCGGGTCGGCGAAGGCGAGCCCGAGCTGGCCCCAGAAGCCGGGCCGGCCGCCGCGGAGCAGGCGCTGCCGCGCCCACCAGCGGACCTCGCCGATCACCGCGCCCGTGGTGGAGGTCATGAGGAGATCCGGCCAGGAGGGCTGCTCGAACCAGCTCTCGACCCCGTACTCCCAGAGCGTGCTCCCCGCGGTGGCGAAGAGGAACGAGCCGACCGGCCCGTAGTTCGACCGCCGCGCCGCCGTGTAGAGGAGCGACCCCATGATCGGGTGGGCGACGTAGTTGGTGAACCAGGGGTCGCCGTCGTCCCAGACCGGCGGCGCGGTGAAGGCGCTACGGAACCGGGTGGCGCTCGGCGCGATCCCTCCGCTCCAGTTGGAAGGAGGGAAGAGGGCGAGCGAGGCGATCTGGAGGCCGAACATCGCGCTGCCGAAGCCGACCATCCGGCCCGGGTGCGACTCGGGGGGTGGCGGGAGGAAGTCCGAGGCGCGCAGCCGCAGCTCCCCGGCCTCGAGGTCGGGCGCGGGGAGCTCGAGCGCCAGCGCCTGGGACTCGATGCACCGGACGTCCTCGGGGGGCGTGGGAGCCTCCGCGCGAGCGGCCGGCGCCGCGACGACGGCGAGGACGACGGCGGCGGCCCGGAGCCTCCGGGTGGCCGTGCGCAAGGTGGTGGCGCGGTCGTTCACTGGCTTCGACTTCCCCTCTGGCGGACTGGCCGCGGCGGCCGGACATCGGGCGCGGCAGCCCTTCAATACCCGAAGCGACCGATCCGCTTCAATCGGCCAGAGGAAGCAGCCGCTCAATCGCGGAGCGGCACCTCGACCACCATGCCGTCGTGTGCGACGGACACCTCCCCGAACTCCTCCCTCGCCTGGGCGACGAGCGGCTCGGGCTCGCGGTCGTACCGGGTGGACAGGTGCGTCAGGATGAGCCGCCCGACCCCCGCCTCGCGGGCGATCCGGGCCGCCTCGCGCGCCGTGCTGTGGTCGGTCTCGTGCGCCCGCTCGGCCTCGGGGTCACCGAAGGTGGCCTCGTGCACGAGGAGGTCGGCCCCGCGCGCCGCCTCGACGGTCGTCGGGCAGGGCCGGGTGTCCCCGGTGACCACCACCTTCCGCCCCGGGCGCGGCAGGTCCATGACCTCCCCCGGCTGGACGACGCGGCCGTCGGGGAGCGTCACGGCCTTGCCGCGCTGCAGGGCGCCGAACATCGGCCCCTCGCCGATCCCGAGGGCCGCTGCGCGCTCGGGGTGGAAGCGGCCGGGCCGGTCGTCCTCGACGAGGGCCCACCCGACCGACGGGATCCCGTGGCGCGTGGCGAAGGGGACGAGCTCGCAGCCGTCGCGCCGGATCCGCGTCCCCGGCGCCACCTCCTGGACCCGCAGCGTGAAGGAGAGCTGCTCGATCCCGCCGGCGACGTACCGATCCACGACGCGGGCGAGGCCCCGCGGGCCGTAGAGGTCGAGCGGCTCCGCGCGCCCCTGCATCGAGAGCGTCCGCATGAAGCCGACGACCCCGAGCCAGTGATCGAGGTGGAGGTGCGTGAAGCAGATGGCCGCCACGTCGAAGCCGGTGGCGTAGCGGATCATCTGGCGCTGCGTCCCCTCCCCGCAGTCGACGAGGAAGAGCTCGCGCTCCCGCCGCAGGGCGAGGCCGGCGAGGTTGCGGGCGATGGTCGGCTGGGCGCCGGAGGTGCCGAGGAAGGTGAGGCGGAGCATGGCCGGGATCGAATCTAGTCGATCCCGGCGCCGGCTCCGAGCGCGCGACCGTCAGGCGAAGGCGAGCGCGTCGGGGATCCCCCGCCGGGCCGCGCGGCGGGCCGGGAGCCAGGCCGCGAGGACGGCGACGGCGGTCAGCAGGGCCGCGACGCGGAGCCAGTCGCGGGGGTCCATCGCCACGCCGAGCGGGATGGGGTTGGCGAGGATCCCGGCGCTGTAGGTGACGCCGGCGCCGTCGACGAGCGCCGTCACCGCGAGCGTGAGGGCGAGCCCCGCGACGCACGCGCCCGCGGAGAGGAGGGCCGCCTCCAGCGCGAAGAGGGCCGTCACCTGCCGCCGGAGGAAGCCGAGGCTCCGGAGCGTGCCGATCTCGCGCGTCCGCTCGCTCACCGCCTTGGCCATCGTGGTGAAGACGGCCATCCCGGCGATCCCCACCACCACCACGGCCATCAGCGACCGGAACGTCCAGAGGATCCCCATCCCCTGCCGGTACTGCTGGCCGAAGTAGCTCGCCTGCCAGGGCATCGCGTCGATCGCGAGGCCGCGCGCCCGGGCGGCGGACGAGAGGTCGCGCGCGAAGCCCGCGCCGCGGGACGGGTCGCGCAGCAGGACGTTGTAGGCCGACACGTCCCGGGTGTTCCGGTACCGCTGCGCGAGCGCGAGCGGCATCGTGATCATCAGCGTGTCGAGCTCCTTCCGCCCGCCGTCGATGATCCCGCCGACCGTCGCCTCGACGGCGTTCACCTGCCCCGAGCCGGTGCTGCCGAAGAGCTGGACGCGCGGCCGGCGGCAGGTGAACGGCCGCTCCCTCGCGACGGGGAGCCCGTCCGGGCCGAAGGGCGGCTCCCGGGTGGCGGGGAGGCAGTCGAGGAGCGCGGCGAGGCCGCGCGCGAGCAGGACCGTGTCGCCCCCCGCCGCGTGGAGCGGCCGGCCGTACCAGGCGTCCCACGCGAAGCGGCGCCGCAGGGCCGCCCCCTGCGCCGGCTCCTGACCCCACCCGGTGAAGGGCGTGGAGGAGAGGCCGTTGCTCGCGATGCCGCCGACGAACAGGGAGCGGACGGACACCACCACCTCCCCGGCGCGCTCGCGCAGGAACGCGTCGACGAAGGCCTGCTCCCGCGCGTGGAGGTAGACGCGCCCCGAGGTCTCGCGGGACAGCGCCCGGCTCGCGCCGGTCCCCTCGACGACGAGGGTCCCCATCATGAAGCGCTCCTCCATGAGGCGCGTGAGGGTCCGCTCGAAGTCGGCCAGGTACCCGTCGAAGAGCGCGACGGCGGCGAAGCCGACGGCGACGGCGAGCACCGACCCCAGCGAGTGGCGCCAGTTCTTCCGGAGGCTGCGGAAGGCGATGCGGAGCAGGACGGAGGCCATCGGGGCGCCCGCCCGATCCTACGCCGGGACGGGCTCAGGCGTACGCGAGCGCGTCCGGGATCCGTGCGCGGGCGGCGCGCCGCGCCGGGAGCCACGCCGCGAAGACGGCGACCGCGACGAGGAAGAGGGCCGCGCGCAGGTAGTTGGCCGGGTCGAGCGCCACCCCGAGCGGGATCGGCGCCGCGAGGATGCCGCCGTTGTAGGTGATCCCGGCGCGGCCGACGAGGGCGGTGACCGCGAGCGTCACGAGGAGCCCCGCGGCGCACGCGCCGGCGGAGAGGAGGGCCGCCTCGAGCGCGAAGAGGCGCGTCACCTGCCCCCGGAGGAACCCGAGGCTCCGGAGCGTGCCGATCTCCCGGGTCCGCTCGCTCACCAGCTTCACCATCGTGCTGAAGACCGCCATCCCGGCGATCGCCACCACCACGATCGCCATCATCCCGCGGAAGGCCCGCAGCAGCCCCATCCCCTGGCGGTACCCGGCCCCGTGGTAGCTCTCCTGCCAGGGGATCGCGTCGATCGCGAGGCCGCGCGCGCGCGCCGCCGCCGAGAGCTCGCGCACGAACGCCGCCGCCTTCGACGGGTCGGCGAGGAGCACGCCGTACTGGGTGACGCCGGTCGTGTTGCGCAGCCGCTGCGCGAGCGCGAGGGGCATGAACACCATCGTGGTGTCCATCTCGGTGCGGCCGCCGTCGGCCAGCCCCGCCACGGTCGCCGTGACGGCGTTCACCTGGCCGGAGCCGGTGGAGCCCATGAGCTGGACCCGCGGCCGCCGGCACTCGAACGGGCGCGCCTTCGGGATCATCCTGCCGCCCGGTCCGAAGGGCGACTCGTCCGTCGCGGGCGCGCACTCGAGGAGGGCCCCGAGCCCGCGCGCGAGGAGCACCGAGTCGGGTCCGGACTCCTGGAGCGGCCGCCCGTACCACGCGTTCCACGCGAAGTGCCGCCGCAGGGCGGCCCCCTCGGGGGGGTCGTAGCCCCAGCCGAGGAACTGCGTCGAGGCGCGGCCGTTGCTCGCGACGCCGGACGCGAAGAGGTTCCGGACGCGGACCACGACCTCGGAGCCGCGCGCGCGGAGGTGCTCCTCGAGGAAGGCCTGCTCGCGGTCGCCGAGGAGGAAGGCCGGGTCCCAGTCGTTCCGGTTCATCGCCGCCGTGGCGCCCGACTTCTCCACGAGCACCGTCCCCATCATGAACTGCTCCTCCATCATGGTGGTGGCGATCCCCTCGAAGTCGGCGAGGTAGCCGTCGAAGAGCGTGATGGCCGCGAAGCCGACGGCGACGGCGAGCGCCGCGCCGAGCGAGTGGCGCCAGTTCTTGCGGACGCTGCGGGAGGCGATGCGCAGGAGGACGGTCATCCGTCACCTCGTCGGGCCGGGCTAGCCGGTGACCGCGGTCAGGAGGTTGGCCACGGGCTGGCCGACGCGCCGGCGGACGGCCACCCAGGTCGCGGCGAGCGAGAGCGGGAAGTACGCGGCCGCCGCCGCGAGGCAGACCCCGGGGCTCGGCACGATCAGGAGCTGGATCGTCCCGGCCATGCCGACCGCCTCGAAGCGGATGTCCGCCGCGTTCACCGCCGCCGCCGCCGCGAGCCCGAGGAGCAGCCCGCCGAGGACCCCCGCCGCCGTGAGCGCCGTCGCCTCGCGCAGGAAGAGGGCGGTGACCTGTCCCCGGGTGAAGCCGAGCGACCGGAACGTGGCCAGCTCGCGCGTCCGCTCGAGGATGGTGAGCGTCATCGCGTTGAGCACGGAGAGGGTCGCGACGGCGACCACCAGGATCCCGATGAAGCCGACGAGCGCCCCGAGCGTCTGGAGGGTCCCGACGTAGTACGGGTTGGCCTCCATGTCGTCGAAGCGGTGCAGCTCGGCGACGAGCCCCACGTTCGCGAGCCGGCCGGCCAGGTCCTGCGCGACGGCCCGCGCGTCCCGCGAGTCCCGAAGGTAGACCGAGACGGAGGTGACGCGATCCGTCGCGAGGAGCCGCTGGAGCGTCGCGAGGTCCGTGACGAGGGCCCGGTTGTCCTCGTCGTAGGACGGCGCGCGGTAGAGGGTCGTGACCCGCGCGTCGAGCGCGTCGAGGGCGCCCTCGAAGTCGAGCGCCGCGAGCTGGACGTACGGATCGGCCGCGATCGACGCGGGGGAGGCGCAGTCGAGCGCCCCGGCCGTCGCCGGCCCCGCCCCGGCGTGCTTCTCGAGGGACCGGGCGAGGCCGACGGCGAGCGCCACGGCGGGCTCGTCGTCCGGCGCGTCCGCGAGCGGCACGCCCTCGACCGGCCGCCCCAGCTCCGGCGCCCAGCGCCGGACCTCCGGGTGCGCGAGGATGCGCCGCTCGGCCGCGAGCTCCACGCCGGTCGCCTGGAACGGCATGCTCTCGCAGCCGTTCCCGACCAGCCCGCCGGCGCGCAGGTAGCGCCCCGTGAACTCCACGCGCGGGTCGGCCGAGAGCAGCTCGCCGATCGCCCGCTGCTCCTCGGCGGTGAAGGCGTAGCCGGAGGGCTTGGCCGCCGCGCGCTGCAGCCCGCCCGGCTTGTGGAGCTGCAGGTGGCCCACGTGCTGCAGGTAGACCGAGGTGGTGCGCAGCAGCCCCTCGATCCGCGTCGCGTACCCGCCGAGGAGCACGACGGCGGCGTAGCCGAGGGCGATGGCCAGCCCCGTCGAGAGGTTGCGCCGCCGGTTCCTGCCGAGGTTGCGGATCGCGATGCGCCAGCCGCTGGTCATGGTCGCCCCCGCCCCTCAGGCCCAGGCCAGGGCGTCGGGGATCCGCCCGCGCGCCGCGCGCCGCGCCGGGCGCCACGCGGCGAGGATCGAGAGGGCGACGAGGAGGGCCGCGGTCTGCGCGTAGCGCAGGGCGTCGACCGCCACGCCGAGGGGGATCGGCGTCGCCATGATCCCGGGCCGGTAGGTGAGCCCCGCGCGGTTGACCAGGGTGGCGACCGCGACCGTGACGACGAGCCCGGCGACGCACGCGCCGGCGGAGAGGAGCGCCGCCTCCAGCGCGAAGAGCCGCGTCACCTGTCCGCGGAGGAACCCGAGGCTCCGGAGCGTGCCGATCTCCCGCGTCCGCTCGTTCACCGTCTTCACCATCGAGCTGAAGACGGCCGCGCCCGCGATCGCGAAGACGACCCCCGCCATGAGGCCGCGGAAGGCCCGGAGGAACGCCATCCCCTGCCGGAAGGTCTCGCCGAAGTAGCTCGCCTGCCACGGCATCGCGTCGATGGCGAGGCCCCGGGCGGCGGCGGCCGCGGTGAGATCGCGGGAGAAGCGCTCCGCCGTCGCGGGGTCGCGGAGCAGGACCGTGTACATCGTGACGTCCCGCGTGTCGGCGAGGCGCTGCGCGAGCGCCAGCGGCAGGTAGGCCATCACCGCGTCCATCTCCGCCCGGCCCGGCGCCGCCGTCCCCGCCACGGCGGCGGAGACCGCGTTCACCTGCCCCGTCGTGGTGCTGCCCAGGAGCTGGAGCCGCGGCTGCCGGCAACGGAACGGGCGCGGCTTCGGGATGGGGAGGCCGTCGGCCGAGTAGATCGGCTCCTCCGAGGTCGCCGCGCACTCGAGGAGCCCCGCGAGCCCCGGCGCGAGGACGATCGAGTCCTCGGGGGACTCCTGGAGCGGCCTGCCCGCCCAGGCGTCCCACGCGAACCGCCGCCGCACGGCCGCCCCGGGCGCGGGCTCGTAGCCCCACCCGTTGAACGGCGTCGACGCGCGCCCGTTGCTCGCGATGCCCCCCACGAAGAGCGAGCGGAACTGGACCGCCACCTCCGCCGCGCGCGCGCCCAGGTACTCGTCGAGGAAGGCCTGCTCCCGCGCGTGGAGGTAGATCGGCTCGTCGTCCGCGGCCTTCCCCATCAGCACGTCGCTCGCGCCCCTCCCTTCGACGAGGAGCGTCCCCATCATGAACTGCTCCTCGACCATGACGCCGAACATCCGCTCCAGATCGGTGAGGTAGCCGTCGAAGAGCGCGATCGCCGCGAAGCTGACCGCGACGGCGAGCGCGGCGCCGGCGGTGTGGCGCCAGTTGCGCCGGAGGCTGCGCGCCGCGATTCGGAGGAGGACCGGGGCCATCCTCACCTCACCACGTTGTTGACGTTGAAGACGCTCGGCGCGTGCGTCTCGGCCTTCGGCGACGAGAAGGTCAGCGTCGTCACGCTGCCGGTCCCCATCGCGTCCCGGATCACCATGCGCGAGACGAAGTCGACGGTCTCGCCGCCGACGCGGAGCCGGTTCCCGTACTCGAAGGTGGCCGTCTTGAAGAGGTCGCCCCCGACGGTGAGGAACTCGGCCTTGATCGCGAGGTGGCTGCGCTTCGCGACCCAGTACCGGATCTTGTCGTAGGTGACGTCGCTCGCCCTCGCCACGAGGTCGAGGCGCCAGGCCGGCTCGCCGCCGACCACGTCCTCGCCGGCGACCACGCCCGTGTAGTCCCTGGCGTAGTTGGTGCTGGCGATGTCGCCGTTGGACGCGTCCCCCTGGAACCGCTGCCGGGCCGAGATGGAGACCGGGCGCCGGAGCCCCGGCTTCACGAACCAGAGGGCCCGGTCGTTGAAGAGGACGAGCTCCCCCTTGCTCCGGGGCGGCGCGATCGTCTCGGCCAGCGCGTCGACGCCGCGCGCCTTCACGAGCATCGTCTTGGCCTTCCTCGTCCCCTCCTCCTCGGAGGTGAGCTCGACCGTCCAGGTGACCCCCTGCGGCAGGGCCCCGCGCGCGCGATCCGAGTCGCGGAGCAGGACCGCCGCGTCGGGCGCCCCGGCGGGCGCGGCGCCGAGCGTCGAGGCGATGAGCGCGATGGCGATGACGGTCATGGTTCCTCCTAGGCGGTGACGGCGGTCAGGAGCTGGACGACGGGCCGGCCCACGCTCCGCCGCACCGCGAGCCACGTCGCGGCGAGGGAGCAGGGGAAGTACGCGATGGCGGCCCCGACGCAGACGGCCGGGGTCGGCACGAGGCGGAGGGGGATCGTGCCGGCGATCCCCGACGGCTCGATCTCCACGTGCGCGGCGCCGACCGCGGCGGAGACCAGGAGCCCGAGCCCCAGCCCCGCCGCGATCCCGAGGGCCGTGAGCGCCGTCGCCTCGCGGAGGAACAGGCCCGTCACCTGGCGGCGCGTGAAGCCGAGCGACCGGAAGGTGGCGAGCTCCCGCGTCCGCTCGAGGATTGTGAGCGTCATCGCGTTGAGCATCGAGATGGCCGCGACGATCACGACGAGGATCCCGACGAAGCCGACGATCGCCCAGGTCATCGCGAGCGTCCCCGTGTAGTACGGGCTGGCGGCCGGGTCGTCGAAGCGGTGGAGCTCCGCCGCGATCCCGGCGCGCTCCAGGCTGCCGGCGAGGTCGCGCGCGACGGCCGGCGCGTCCTCGGGATCCCGGAGGTAGACGGCGAAGGAGGTGACCCGGTCGGTGGCGAGGAGGCGCTGCAGCGTCGGCAGATCGGTCATGAGGGAGGTCTTGTCCTCCTCGTAGAGGACGGCCCGGTAGAGGGAGGTCACCCGCGCGTCCAGGGCGTTGAAGCCCCCGTCGAAGTCGATCGCCGCCAGCTGGATCCAGGGATCGCCGTCCGCCCTCCCCGCGGCGCAGTCGAGGGGTGCCGTCCCGCTCGTGGGCTCGGCGGCGGAGGGGTGCTTCCGGAGCTTCTTCGCGTACCCGACCGCGAGCGCGGCCTGCGCCTCCTCGCCGGCGGCGCCCGAGAGCGCCGCCCCCTCCACCGGACGCGCGCGCTCCGGGGCCCAGGCCTGCACCCTCGGGTGGACGAGCAGCCTCTGCTCCACCTCCGGCTCGACGCCCGTCGCGACGAACGGGACGCTCTTGCAGCCGTTGCCGGCCAGCCCGCCCGCCCGCAGGTACCTGCCCGCGAGCTCGACGCGCGGGTCGGCGGCGAGCAGCCCGGCGATGGCGCGCTGCTCCTCCGCGGTGAACGAGTAGGCGGAGGGCTTCGCCGCCGCGCGCGCGAGGCCGCCGGGCTTGTGGATCGACACGTGGCCGAAGCGCTGGAGGTAGACGGTCAGCGCCCCCATCCCCTCGTAGGCGTAGTTGGAGTAGCCGCCGAGGATCACGAGGGAGGCGTAGCCGACCGCGATCGCGAGCCCGGTCGCCACGTTGCGGCGGCGGTTCCGGGAGAGGTTGCGGACGGCGATGCGCCAGCCGCCGGTCATGCGCCCCTCGCGACGCCGTCCTTCTCGATGAGCCCGTCGCGGATGTGAACGTGGCGCGCGACGCGGGCCATCAGCTTCTCGTCGTGGGTCGAGAAGAGGAAGGTCACCTTCCGCCGCTCGTTCAGCTCGACCATGAGGTCGAGGATGCGCGCGGCGGTCTCGGAGTCGAGGTTGGCGGTCGGCTCGTCGGCGAGGACCAGGATCGGGCGCGTGACGAGGGCGCGGGCGATGGCGACGCGCTGGCGCTGGCCGCCGGAGAGCTTGTCGGGCGGGTGCCGGGCGAAGTCGGCGAGCCCCACGTCGGCGAGCGCCTGGGCGACCCGCTCGCGCCGCTCCGCCACCGGGAGCCGCTCGTGGACGAGCAGCGGGAGCTCGACGTTCTCCCGCACGTCGAGGACCGGCACCAGGTTGAAGGACTGGAAGATGAAGCCGATCCGCCGGTTGCGCAGGCGGCTGCGCGCGTCGTCGGAGAGCGTCGAGACGTCCACCCCCTCCACGCTTACCCTCCCCGTGTCGGGCTCGTCGATGCAGCCCACCAGGTTGAGGAGCGTGCTCTTCCCGGAGCCCGACGGCCCGACGAGCGCCGTGAACTCCCCCGGGTGGAGATCGAGCGACACGCCCCGGAGGGCCGGGACGGTCGTCTCCCCCAGCCGGTACGTCTTCGTCACCGCCTCGAGCCGGATCAGCGCCTCGTCCATCGGCCGCTCCTCGCGTGGTTCACCAGTTGACGATCGCGCCCGCCGTCGCCGCCCCGCGCGTGAAGCGCGACAGGGCGCCGCCGGGCGGGCCATGGGTTGCCGAGAGTGAAACGAACACTACCACAGCGTCGGTCGCGTCGTGACTCGCGGTGAGGAAGGCGGCCCCGGAGCGGTCGGTGAGCGAGTACAGGTAGCGCGCCTGCACCCGCGTCCGCTCCGCGGGCGGCAGGTCGGGGAGCGAGAGCGACACATAGAGGAGGTGGCGACCGAGGAGCTCGAAGCCCGGATCGACGAAGCGCTGGAGCCCCGCGGGATCATGGGCCACGAGCGACGCGATCGCGGCGGTCTGGGCCGCGTCGAGCTGCGCGTCGGTCCAACCGGCCTCGTCGAAGAGGTACTCGACCCTCAGGTCGTCCCCGCTCTCGAAGGAGTAGCGGAGCCCGCCGAGCGCCGTCGTCCGCAGGGCGCGCGTCTCCATGCCGGTCTGGGCGAACCCGACGCCGAGGGCGGGGTCGGGGACCGGGTACCAGGCGCGCCGGCCGACGGTGTGGACCGCGTCCACGTAGACGGCGAGCCCGGCGACGAGCGGCACCGTCGCGTACTCGCCGAACCAGCCGCGGGAGCGCTCCGCCGCCCCGGCGGTGACGGCCGCGTAGAGGTCGCCGGCGGGGGCGGTCCACTCCAGCTTCGCCTGGGCCTTCCGCTCGAAGGGCTCGCCGGCGACGAACGGCGCCTCCCCGTTCTCGCCCACCTCCGCGAGGAGGACCGCGGACCACGCACGCCCCGACGAGACGTTGGCGCGCGCGAGGTGGCGTCCGCGGACCACGTAGACCGGGTCCCGGTAGAAGCCGGTCGCGTGGAAGATCCGGTTGGAGGGGCTGACCAGCTCCGCCGGCCCCCACTGGAAGTTCTGGAGGCCGTAGGCGACCGCGAGCCGGTCGGAGACGCGCCAGGCGGCGTACCCCTCGATCCACTCCGCCTTCGCCTCGGAGCGCTCGGCCAGCCACCCGCCGTCGGTGTGGGCCTTCTCGCTCCGGAGCCAGAAGCGCGGCCGCGCGATGGCGGTCAGGGCCGGCCCGACCTCGAGGCGCAGGTCCGGGCGCAGCTCCGTCTGCCCGCCGCCGGCCGGGACCCGGAGGATCCCGTTCCCGGGATCGACCGGCGTGGCCCGCGACGAGGCGGCGCCCGCGGCGGTGATCCACTCGAGGTGGCCGCGGAAGACGAGCGGCGGCTCCGCGGGGACGGGCTCGGGGGCGACCTCCACGGGCTGCGGCGAGGCGACGGGCTCGGCCGCGACCGGCGCCGACACGGCAGCCGGCGTCGCGGGTTCGACCGCGAGCAGCGGGGCCGCGAGGAGGAGGAGGAGCGGACTCACGCGGTCGCCTCCTTCCGAGCCGCGCGCCGCTCCGGCCGCGCCGCCGCGACCTTCGCGGGCGGATCCCATGCCGGCTCGGTCTTCGTCTCGAGCAGCTCGCGCATGAGGTCCCCCCAGGGCGCCTCTGCGCCGAGGTCGGCGAGCAGCGCGAGCCGGCCGAAGGCTGCCCGGTTGATCATGAGGGCGTCGGGAGGCAGGGCCTGCCGGTACGCGTTGGGGTTCCGGTAGAAGTTGTTGGCGTACAGCTCGTCCATGAAGCCGCGCGTGATGCGGAACGGGCCGCGCGACGCGTACACCTCGTGGGCGTGCGCTGCGACACGCCAGCCCTGCTCCCAGTCGTATCGGCGAGGGTCGGGGACATACCCCAGCGCCACCCAGGCGCGGCGATACCCGGCACGATCCCCGTCGAGGACGGCGCTCAGGAGCTGTTTCCACAGCTCGATCTTGGCCGGCTCGGCTCGGTAGACGCAGCCGAAGTCGAGGAAGGTGACCGCGCCGTCCTCGGCGAACAGGTAGTTGCCAGGCTGCGGATCGCCGTTGCAGACGCACCGGACGAAGCAGCTCTCGAGGCCGGCTCGGAAGATGGCCTCGCCGGCGCGATTTCGCGCGGCCTGAGAGGCGGTGGCGCGGAAGCGGCGGTAGTCGAGCCCTTCGACGAACTCCATCGCGAGCACGCGTCGCCCCGACCGCTCGGGGATCACCACGGGGACGCCGGCGAAGGGGACCGGCGCGAGGAGCCGGGCGAAGAGCTGCTGGTTCTCCGCCTCCCTCCGGTAGTCGCACTCCTCGCCGATCCGGAGCTTGAGCTCGGAGACGAGGCCCTTCATGTCCAGCTTCGTCCCGAGGGTACCGAGCCGGAGGAGCGGCCCGAGGACCGCGAAGTCCTCGCGGATCGCCTCCTCGATCCCCGGGAACTGGACCTTCACCGCCAGCTCGCGGCCGCCGAGCCGTGCGCGGTGGACCTGGCCGATCGACGCGACCGCGACCGGCTTCCGGTCGAACCGCTCGAAGAGCTTCTCCGGCGCCCCCCCCAACTCCGCCTCCACCACCTTCGCGATCTCCCCGTACGCGAACGCAATGCTCGAGTCCTGAAGGCGCGCCATCAGTCCGAGCGCCGCGTCGGGCTCCCGCGCGGGCATGAAGCTCGCGAGCTGCCCGACCTTCATGAAGAGCCCCTTGAATGAGCCCAGATCCTCGACGAGGTCGGCCGCCGAGACGAGGGCGGCCATGGCGTCCGGCGCGGGCTTGCGCCCCGCCATGCGGAGCACGTGGCTCCACCCGGCCCTGGCCGCCATCTTCGCGCTGGGGAGCAGCCGGCGGCGCAGCCCGCGCGGCAGCTCGGTCAGCTCGCGCCCCCGCGTCATGCCCGCCTCCCCCTTCCGATCCCCGTCATCAGGAGCTCGAGCTGCGGCTCGACCTGCGCGAGCGTCAGCTCGGGCGACGGGATGACGCCGTTGAACCAGGCGACGAGGCCGAAGAGGTAGAGGGCCATGGCGTGCGCCGCCACCTGCAACGCGTCCACCGACGCCCGGACCTCCCCCCGCTCCTTCGCGTCCGCGACGGCCTCCGCGAGCTGGACGACGAAGCCCATCGTGAAGGACATCATCGGGGCGCTCTCCCCCTCCTCGAGGAAGACCAGCTCCTTCAGGAAAACGCGGGAGAGGCGCGGGTTCCGCGCGTAGTGGGCGTAGAAGCGCCCGAAGACGTGGCAGAGCCGCGCGACGAGCGGCGCGTCCGCCGGCGCCGAGGCGAAGGCCTCCGCCTGCACCCTCGACACCTCCTCCTGGAAGAGGTGGAAGAGCAGCTCCCGCTTCTCGCGGAAGTAGAGGAAGAAGGTGCCCGACGCGACCCCGGCCTTCGCCGCGATGGCGCGCGTCGTCGTCTCCTCGAACCCCTTCGCGAGGAAGAGCGCGCGGCCGGCGCGGACGAGCGCCTCGCGCTTCCGCTCCTTGTTCCGCTCGCGGAGCCCGGCCCTCCGGGGGGCGCCTTTGTGACCGCGCTCATTTCTGAGCATGGTCAGGTTGCTATGCTATCCTTCGCGGCGAGTCAAGGGCGGCGAGCGCCCGAAGGAGGAGCCGATGAGCGATCTGCGTCGCGTGGCGATCCTGCCGATCGCCCCCGGCGACGAGCTGCCGCCGAAGGCGGGGGGAAAGGCCCTCGGGCTCCGCTTCATCGCCGACGCCGGGCTCCCCGTCCCGCCCGCCTGGGCTGTCCTTCCCGACGCCGACGCGCGCGAGGTCGGGGAGCTCGCAGCCGCCCTGGAGGCGCGCGGCGTCCGTTCGCTCGCGGTCCGCAGCTCCGCCGCGGAGGAGGACGGCGAGCGCGCCAGCTTCGCCGGCGTCCACGAGACCGAGCTGGGCGTGCCGCCCGCCCGCCTCGTGGAGGCGGTCGCGTCCGTCTCGGCCTCCGGCGCGTCCCCGACGGCCCAGGCGTACCGGCGTCAGCTCGGCCTCCCCGAGGCCGCGCGCCGCTGCGCCGTGGTCGTGCAGGAGATGGTGGACGCGGACGCCGCCGGGGTCGCCTTCGGGCGAGGGGCGGACGAGGTGGCGATCGAGGCGGTGGAGGGGCTGGGGGCGACCGGCGTGGACGGCGCGGCCACGCCCGAGCTGCTCGTGCTGGCCAGGTAGCGCGGCGGCTGGCGGCTGGTGCGCCGCCAGCTCCGGCGCCAGCCCGCGGCGCTCCGGTGCCGCGCGGCGGGGACCGCGGCGGTGCCCCTGGAGGCGGCGCGGCAGCGCGCCGAGCTGCTGGCGCCGGAGGCGGCCGCCGAGATCGCGTCCGGCGTCCGCGCCCTCGAGGCGGCGGCGGGCCGGTCGCTCGACGTCGAGTGGGCCCTCGCGCGCGGCCGCGTGGCCTTCCTCCAGGCGCGCCCCCAGACGCGGCCGCTCTCCTCGGCGCTGCCGCCCGGCGAGCGGTGGACCCGCGCGAACACGCGGGACATCATCCCCGACCTGCCCTGCGCCTTCACGCGCGCGCACGCCGTCGCCGCGCTCGATCGCGCCGCGCGCCGGACCGCGCGGCGTCAGGGGGTGCGACCCGCGCCGGCGGTGCCGATGGCCGCGAGCGTGCACGGGCGGGTGGTCTTCAACGAGCGCGTCTTCCTCGCGGTCGGCGACGCACTGGGGCTCGGCGAGCCGTTCCGCGAGTGGGTGCGGTCGTTCGCGGGGGGAGGCGGCCGGTCGAACGAGGTCCCGGCGCTGGACCGCCGGCTCTTCCTGCGCCACCCCGTCATCGCCCTCAAGAACCTCTTCTGGACCCGCTCCGCGGAGATGGACGCCCGCGTCTACATCGCGTCGCTCCAGGACGCGCGCCTCCGCCGAGAGACCGACGAGCGGCTGGACGACGCGGCGCTCGTCGCGCGCATCCAGACGAACCCGGCGATCGCGGAGACGGATCGCTGGGTCCCGCTCGTGGCGCAGCTCGTGGCGAGCATCGCCGTCGGGAACATGGAGGCCCGCCCGCTCCTCGGCGGGCTCGACGCGGCGAGCCTTCTGCCGGAGCTCATGCCCTCGACCTCCGTCTCGGTCTCCACCCGCCTCGTGGAGGAGCTCGTCGCCGTCGCCGCGGTGTTCAAGGGCTGGGCGGGGGGCGCGAGCTTCCTCGCCGACGCGCCGCCCGACGCGGGGGGCTGGGAGGCCAGGCTCCCCGACCGGATCTGGGGCGCCGTGCGCGGCTGGCTCCGGGCCTTCGGCCACCGCGGGCCGTTCGAGACGGACGTCTCCTGGCCCCGCTACCGCGACGATCTGCGGCTCCTCGCGAAGGCCCTCCAGCCGCTCGTCGCCTCGCTCGAGACGCGCGTCGGCACCGACCAGCGGCGCCTCGACCGGTTCCACCGGTCCGAGACGGCCTGGACCGGGATGCGCCCAGCCGTGGCGCTCCTCCAGCGCGCGGACCTCCGGCGGAAGCTCCGCGCGCTCGCGAAGCGCGTCATCCTCCGCGAGGAGCTTCGCTCGGAGGTCATGACCGACTACTACGAGGTCCGCGACCTGCTCCTCGAGCTGGGCCGCCGGCTCGCGGGCGCCGGCCGGCTCGACGCGCCCGACGACGTCTTCCACCTCGAGCTGGAGGAGGTCGAGCGGGCGATCGCGGTGACCGGGTACGACGCCCGCGCGGCGGTGAGGCGCGAGCTGGCGCGGCGGGCGGCGTGGAGGCGGATCGAGGTGCCGAACCGGTTCGGCACCGAGGAGATCGACGAGATGCCCGCCCGCGCCCTCTCCCCCGGGCCCATCGAGGGGCCGCTGCGGGGGACCGCGGTGAGCCCCGGAATCGCGGAGGCGGCCGTGGCCGTGCTGCGCTCGCCCGACGAGGCGGAGCGGCTGCCGACGGGCGCGGTGCTCGTCGCGCCGGCGACCGACCCCGGGTGGACGCCGCTCTTCGCGCGGGCCGCGGCGGTCGTGGTCGAGATCGGCGGGCTCTTCAGCCACGCCGCCACGGTCGCCCGCGAGTACGGCCTGCCCGCGGTCGCCAACGTCGAGAGGGCCACGGACCTCCTGCGCGACGGCGACGTCGTCCGGGTCGACGGATCGACCGGCGTGGTCGAGGTGATCTCCCGCGCGCCGCGCGCCACCGGTCAGGCGTGACGTAATCAGGAAGACGCCGACGTGTAGTGGCCGATGGAGCGGAGCCAGACGGCCCGCGCGGCGACGGTGAAGAGGAGCGCGACGCCGACCGCCTCGGCGAGGAGGCGCGCGTCGAGCCTCCCGAGCAGCGCGAGGGCCGGGTAGGTGGTCATCAGCGCGAGCGGGATCACGAAGGTGAAGAGGAGCCGGAGCAGGCCGCGGAAGACCGAGACCGGCCAGCGGGCGGCGTCGTAGATCGAGGCGAAGAGGAAGGAGAGGTTGTCCACCTTCACGACGAAGAAGGCTGCGCTCACCACCAGGATCCAGAGCGAGTACAGCACCAGCGTCGCGCAGCCGAGCAGCACGGCGGCGAGCGCCACGTGGGCCGCCGAGGGGGTGCGCCCCATCCGGTGGAACGCGATCCCGAAGAGCGCGAGGCCGCCGAGGACGTCGGCGGCGCGCCAGGGGGCGAAGCGGGTCGTCGAGACGAGGAACTGGGCGTCGGCCGGCTTCAGGAGGACGAAGTCGAGCGTCCCCTTGCGGATCGCGTCCACCACGGCGGAGAGGGACGGATTGACCGCCCCCTCCAGCACCCCCTTCATCAGGGTGAACCACCCGACGACGACGAGGGCCTCCTCGAAGCTCCAGCCGGCGACCGCCGCGCGGTCGCGGAAGACGACGACGATCGGGACGATCGACCAGGTGGTCCAGAAGAGCGCGAGGACCCCGCCCACGAGGAACTCGAGCCGGTACTGCATCGCCGCCACGGTCGAGGCGCGGAGCTGCACGGCGAAGAGCCTCAGGTAGCGCAGCACCCTAGCCCCCCACCGAGGAGAAGCGCCGGACCCCCGCGCGCCAGGTGAGCCGCGCGGCGGCGAACAGGAGGCCGACGAAGAGGAGCTGGACGAGCAGCTCGCGCGAGGCCTCGGCGCGCGGGAGCCTCCCGGTCAGGAGCTCCACGGGGAAGGCGAGCATGTAGCGGAACGGCAGCCAGCGGGCGAGCGCTCCGACCCACGGGGGGTAGAGCTCCAGCGGCACGAGGTACCCCGCGAAGATGCCGAAGAGCCCGAGCCAGACGTCGAAGAGCGAGGTGGCCGACTCGAACCAGAAGGCGAGGGCGCCGATGATGGACATCGCCAGGAAGGAGATGACCCAGGCGCAGAAGACGGTGACCGGGAAGAGGGCGAGCAGCAGCGGATCGCGGGTCACGGCCGCGCCGGCCGGGGTGAGGAGGAGGATGAGGCCGACCGGCAGGACCACGCTGAAGCGGACGGGGAGCGCCGCCACGTTGGAGCAGGCGTAGCCGAGGAGCGGGTGGACGGGGCGCAGGAGCTTGAAGGCGAGCGTCCCCTGCCGGATCTCCGCGTTGAGCTCCCAGACCACCCAGGCGCCGGTGAGCAGCCGCACGACGAGCGTCGCGAGGTAGTAGGCGACGAAGTCGCGCTGGCCGAAGCGGCCGACCGGGGCGTCGCGCGCCACCGCCGTCCAGAGGGCCAGCATGACGAGCGGCATGTTGGTCGAGAGGATCCAGACGAGGAACTCGGCCCGATAGGCGAACGCCTCGGCGAAGCCGACCTTCAGGAGCGTGGGCAGGGCGCGCAGGGTCCGTGGCATCCCAGGGGGCAAGGTAGTCGATCTCGGCGCCGGCCTCATGGGACAATGCGGACCATGCCGGACCGGGACGTTCTGGACAGCGACTCCCCCGATGGAGCGCGGGCGCTCGAGGCGCTCCGCGCCGCCGTGGAGGGGACCGCGCGCGCCTTCGGCGAGGACTTCTTCCCCGCCCTGTGCCAGTCCCTCTGCCGCGCGCTCGACGTCCCCCACGCGCTCATCGGCGAGATGACGCCCGATGGGAAGCGCGCGGCCGTGCGCGCGGTCTGCTGGCACGGGTCGCCGGGGGAGCCCTTCTACTACGACCTCGCAGGCACCCCGTGCGACAAGGTCCTCGGCGCGGGCGAGTCGGCCTTCGTGCCCTGCGGCGTGGCGGCGGCGTTCCCCGACGACAAGGCCCTCTCGGACCTTCGCATCGAGGCCTACGTCGGCGCCCCGCTCCTCGACCACGCGGGGCAGAAGATCGGCATCCTCGTCGTGATGAGCGACCGGACGATCGACCCGTCGCGCGCCCCGAGGGCGCTCGTCGAGATCTTCGCGGCGCGCGCCGCGAGCGAGCTGGAGCGGCTGCGGCTCGGGGCGCAGCTGATGCGCTCGCAGCGCCTCGAGGGGATGGGGCGGCTCGCCGCCGGCGTCGCCCATGACTTCAACAACCTCCTCACCGTGATCCTCTCCAACGCGGAGTTCGCGTACGCGGCGCTCCCGCCCGGGAGCCCGGTGCGGGACTTCATCTCGCCCATCCACGACGCCGGGCACCGCGCGACCGGGCTGACGCGCCAGCTCCTCGCCTTCTCCCGGCGGCAGCCGACGGCGCCCGAGGTGATCGCGCTGCGCGCCGAGGTGGGCGGCGTCCTGCGGCTGCTGGAGCGGCTCCTCGGCGACCGCGTGTCGGTGGAGGCGAGGCTGGAGGATTCGTGGCCGGTCCGGATCGACCCGGGCCAGCTCGAGCAGGTCCTCGTCAACCTGGCGGTGAACGCCCGGGACGCGATGCCCTCCGGCGGCACCATCACCATCGCCACCCGCGACGAGGCGGGCGCCGCCGCGCGGGGCGCGGAGCCGGGCGTCCCGCCGGGCGACTGGGTCCACCTCTCCGTCGCCGACGAGGGGGAGGGGATGGACGACGAGACCCGCGCGCGCTGCTTCGAGCCCTTCTTCTCCACCAAGGGAGACCGGGGGACGGGGCTCGGCCTCGCGACGTGCCACGGCGTCGTCCGGCAGGCGGGGGGCCAGATCTGGGTGGAGAGCGCGCAGGGCAAGGGGACGACGATCCACGTCCTGCTCCCGCGCCACGCCGGCGAGGCCACGCCCTCCCGGCGTCCGGGCACGCCGCGCCCCGCCGAGGCGGCCGCGCCCGGCGGGACCGTCCTCGTGGCGGAGGACGACCCGACGGTGCAGGAGGTGGCGCGGCGGGCGCTGGCGCAGGCCGGCTACCGCGTGCTGGTGGCGTCGACCGGCCCCGACGCCCTCCGGATCGTCGAGCGCGACCCGGCGGCGATCGACGCGCTCCTCTCCGACCTCGCCATGCCCGGCCTGTCGGGGCCGGAGCTCACCGCGCAGGCGCGCGCCCTCCGGCCGGACCTCAAGGTGCTCTTCGTCTCCGGCTTCGCCGACGAGGAGACGCTGCGCGGGCTCGAGAGGGCGGGCGACCCGATCCTGATGAAGCCCTACGCGCCCGCCGAGCTGGCGGCGCGCGTCCGCGCGCTGCTCGGGTAGACCGGAACGGCCCGGCGCTGCCAGCGTCGGCGAGAGCGCCGAGACCGAAGCGAGGCGGGCGCCCCGAGGAGCGAGCAGCGCAGGCGTAGTCCTCCCTACGCCGAGCAGCGCCGCGACGAGGCCGCCCGCCGCAGCGAGAGGATCGGCGCTCGCAGCTACATCTCCGACTTGGTCTCGCGCAGCATCAGCTCGGTGACCGCGTCGCGCGGGGAGAGCCCCTCGTAGAGGATCCGGTAGACCGTCTCGGTGATGGGCATCTCGATGCCCAGCTTGCGCGAGAGGTCCCGGACGCTCTTCGCGTTCCGGACGCCCTCGGCCACCTGCCCCAGCTCCTGCTGGATCTGCTCGGCCGACTTGCCGGCCGCGAGCCCGTGCCCGACGGTCCGGTTGCGCGACAGGTCGGAGGTGCAGGTGAGGACCAGGTCGCCGAGGCCGGAGAGCCCCGAGAGCGTGAGCGGGTTCGCGCCCTTGCGGACGGCGAGGCGGGAGATCTCGGCGAGGCCGCGCGTGATGAGCGCGGCGGTCGAGTTGGCGCCGAAGCCGAGCCCGTCGGCGATGCCGGCGGCGATGGCGACCACGTTCTTCACGCAGCCGCCGATCTCGCAGCCCACCACGTCGCCCGACGTGTAGGGGCGGAAGGTCTTCGTGTGGAAGGCCTGCTGGGCCTGCCGGGCGATCCGCTCCCAGTGGGCCGCGATCGTGACCGCGGTCGGCAGCCCCTTCGCGACCTCCTTGGCGAACGACGGG
>DATIVK010000082.1:0-6332 GCA_035465955.1 Anaeromyxobacteraceae bacterium
CCCGCCGATGCGGCGGGGGTCGGACCAATCTCCGGGCCACCGGGAGGCCTGTCGGACGAGGCCGGCAGCGACGGGATTCGCGAGGGTGTAGACGATCTTCTCGAGGACGGCTTCGCGAGTGACGAGCTCGACGGCGCTGTAGCTGACGCGCTCCCAGAACGCTTCCCAGCGGCCGAGGGCGCAGTTGGTGGCCTTGGCTACCAGGGAGTCGAGGTCCCGCTGGAAGTCGGGGAGGCGGCCCAGGGTATCGGTGAGGACCACGTGGAAGTGGTTCGAGAGGACGCAGTACGCGTGGATCTGGACAGCGTAGCGCTTCGCGTAGAGGGCGAGGACGTAAAGGAAGATGCCGGCGGTGCGCTTCGAGGGCTTGAGGAAGAAGCGGCGCTCCGAGCAGCGACGCGTGATGAGCAGCGTCTTGCCTCGGAGAACGCGTCGAACGGGAGTCGCCATGCCGGAGGGCATCGCAAGGGGCGCGCCGGGCGGAAGTCGCGGGAATCCCTGGAGGGAAGTGCTCACGGAGGGTCCGCGCCGCGGGCGATGGTCCCGGCGGCGGACCTCTCGGGCGGGTTCAACCCCAACGGGCGGGTTCAACCCTGCCTTCGGCGCCGGAGCACGAGGCTGCCGAAGAAGAGCGCGGCGGCGACCAGGATGATGAGCGGCCCCGTGGGGCGATCGAGCCGGGCCGCGAGCAGCTCGCCGGCGACCGTCGCCGCGATGGCGGCGGCGACCGCGACCGCGAACATCTCGTCCAGGTTCCTCGCGACGTGCTTCGCCGTCGCGGCCGGCATGATGATGAGCGAGCCCATGAGCAGCACGCCGAGGTAGCGGAGGCCGAGGGCGACGGTCAGCGCGAAGGCGAGCAGGAAGAGGAGGTCGAGCCGGGCGACGCGCACGCCCGCGGTCCTCGCGATGTCGGCCGACACCATCGCGAGGACGAGCCGGTGGCGCTGCCCGAGGACGAAGGCGACGACGGCGGCCGAGCCCGCCACGCCGAGGGCCAGCTCCCAGCGCCCGAGCGTGCCGGCGCCGCCGAGCAGGGCGTCCACCAGCTCCTCCCCGGTCGCGAGCAGGGTCCCCACGGCGAGGGCGAGCGAGAAGGTCACGCCGATCATCGTCTCGGTCGAGATGCCGGTCCGGCGCTCCAGCCCCCAGATCACGAGCGTGCCGGCGGCGAGCGCCGCGGCCGCGCCCACCATCGGGTGGAGGTGCAGCACCAGCGCGAGGCCGATGCCGGGCAGCGCGACGTGCGACATCGCGTCGGAGGCGAGCGACATCCGGCGCATCACCGCGAAGCAGCCCACCAGCCCGGCGGCGGCCGCCATCCCGATCGACAGCGCGAGCTCGGCCCAGTTCATGTGTGCACGTGGAAGCGCGGCGCGCCGTAGACCTGCTCGATCCGCGCGGGCGTGAGGATCTCGCGGGGCGGGCCGTGACAGGGGCGCTCCCGCGACAGGCAGAGCACCTCGGTCGCGTAGCGGTAGACCACGCTCAGCTCGTGCGAGATGAGGAGCAGCGTGAGCCCCTCGGACTCCTGGAGCCGGTGGATCGTCTCGTAGAGCTGCTCCTCGCCGGGCGCGTCCACGCCCGCGGTCGGCTCGTCGAAGAGGAGCGTGGTCGGCTTCCCCATCAGCGCGAAGGCGAGCAGCAGCCGCTGGAACTGGCCGCCGGAGAGGGTGCCGATGGGTCGCCGCGCGACGGCGGGCGTCAGGTTCACGAGGTCGAGGGCCCGCGCACCCTCCGCGCGCGCCGCGCCGGTGAGCGCCGACTTCGCGGCGAGGAAGTCGAGCCCCGAGAGCGGCAGGTCGCGCTCCAGGTCGAGCTTCTGCGGCACGTAGCCGAGGCGGGTCCCGGGCGCCCAGGCGACCCGCCCCTCGTGTGGGAGGGCGCCGATGAGCGCCCGGAAGAGGACCGTCTTCCCCGCGCCGTTCGGACCGATGACCGCGAGCGAGCTCCCCACGGCGACCTCGAACGAGAGGTCGTCGAGGACGACGCCGCCGCCGAGCCGGACGGAGAGTCGCTCGACCTCGAGGGCGTTCCCCATGCCGCCACGCTAGCCCCCCGGCAGGAGGCGGAGAAGCCGGCGGCCCCGACGGGGCTCAGGCGCCGGCCGACGCCGCGCGGTCGCCCGGCGGCTCGTCGATCCCGAGCAGCCGGTCGAAGAGCCAGAGGATGACGAAGGGGACGAGGAAGAGGGCGATGGCCGCGAGGATCCCCTCCCGCCCGTACAGCTCCGGCTCGTACGGCGAGCGGAGGCCGCGGAGCGACTTCGACATGAGCTGGCCGCCGATGACGATGTTCCAGCGCATCGAGAAGACCTGCAGGAGGCAGAGCAGGGCCGCGCTCGTCGTCAGGACGTTGCGCACCCGCGCGTGCAGGTAGCGGTCGAGCAGCACGACGACGGCGAGGAGGATGAGCGGGATCAGGCCGCCGACGATCAGCTGCATCGTCAGGTAGGAGAACTGGAGGCGCGTGGACAGCAGGTCCGAGACGATGAGCCACTCCTCCGAGCGCTCGTAGGCCATCATGACGATCTCGAGGAGCTCCAGCGTGAGGGTGAGGATCAGGAAGAACCAGAGCTGGCGCGCGAGGGCGGAGATGCAGGGGGGGTCGGCCGGCCGGCGCAGGAGCGCGGAGCGGGCCTGGTAGAGGACCATGAGGAGCGCGATGCCGGACACGGCCGCCGAGAGCAGGAAGATGACCGGCATGAGCGGCGTGGACCACCAGGGGTTGGCCTTGATCGCGCCGAAGATGAAGCCCACGTAGCCGTGGAGCATGCAGGCCATGGGGAGGCCGACGCCGGCGAGGATTCCGATGGCCCGGTGGTCGACGGCGAGCGCCTCGCCGGAGGTGTCGTAGGTCCAGAGCGCGAGGGCCTTGTAGAGGGCGCGGAGCGCGCCGCGGCTGCGCCGGGCGCGCTCGATGATGGCCGCGCGCCAGACGAACCAGACCTCCAGGATGAGCACCGCGAGGTAGCCGCTGTAGAGGATGCCGAAGCCGGCCATCGCGGAGGTGAAGTGGGGCGTCACCATCACGAACCAGCCGCGCTCGGGGTGGCCGAGGTGGAGCTGGAGGGGCAGCGACGCGACGAGCAGGAAGGCGAAGGAGGCGGCCATCGCGAGGCGCGCGACCGGCTTGAGCTCCTGCCGGCCGAAGAGGTGGTAGAGCGACGTGACGATGAAGGAGCCGGCCACGAAGCCCGTGACGTAGGGGTACATCACGATCATCAGGCTCCAGTGGATGTGCGTGTCGTTCGGGAACGCGAACCCCGTGATCTCGGGCATCACCGCACCTCGCGATCCAGGTTGAGGTAGAAGCACTGCGGCTCGGTGAGGAGGTGGCCCTGCAGGATGGCCACGCGGTCGTGCTCGATCGCCTGCCGCACCGGATCGTCCTCGCGCTTCATGTCGCCGAACATGCGCGTGCCGGTCGGGCAGACCTCGACGCAGGCCGGCCGCAGCCCCTTCGTGATCCGGTGGTAGCACCAGGTGCACTTCTCCGCGGTGTGCGTGACCGGGTTGATGAAGCGGCTGCCGTAGGGGCAGGCCTGGACGCAGTAGGCGCAGCCGATGCAGCGCTCGCCGTCCACCATCACCACGCCGTCCTTCGTCCGGTAGCTCGCGCCCACCGGGCAGACCTGGATGCAGGGGGTCTCCCGGCAGTGGTTGCACATCTTCGGGACGAAGAAGTGCTTGGTCGCGACGAAGCTCGCCTGGATCGGGGGGAAGCCGTCCTTCCCGCCGTTCGGCGAGTCGACGTGCGAGTCCTCGAGGCCGACGACGTAGCGCTCGACCCAGGTCCGGAAGAAGCCGTCGGGCACGCCGTTCTCGGCGGCGCAGGCGCGGACGCAGGAGCCGCAGCCGATGCACCGCTGCGTGTCGATCAGGTACGCGTAGCGGTGCTCGCTCCAGTCGTACCCCTCGCCGGACGCCCGGGCAGGCGCTTCACCCGTCGCGCCCCCGGCGCCCGGGACGCCGGCGAGGAGTACGATCGCCCCGCCGGAGAGCCGGAGCACGGTCGCGAGGAACCGCCGGCGGGCGATCTCGGAGGGCCCCTCGGCCGGCGCGGCGGCGGACGGGGACCGGTTGGGGGAGACGCTCTCGTCGCGCTTCGACATGGCGCTCGCTCCTTCCCTAGAGCTTCGGAGAGTGCGGGTCGTGGCAGTCCAGGCAGACGCGCCCCTGGATCGGCCCCTGCGCCCCCTGCTCGCGCAGGTGCTGCTCGAGGACCACCTGCGGGAAGCGCTCCGGCCGGCCGAGGATCTTCCGGTGGCAGCGCGCGCAGAGGGTGAAGGACGCGTCGATCGGCATCGCCGCGGACCGCCTCCCGTCCGCGACGTGGAGGGCGAGGGGCGCGTGGCAGATCTCGCAGCTCACCGTCCGGTGCGCCCCCGCCAGCCGCTTCCCGGCGTTCGCCGCGTGGCACGGCGTGCAGGACGCGGCGCCGCCGTGCCGCGGCGGCCGCACGGCCATCTGCTCGGCGACGTTGTCGAAGCGGTACGGGCCGTGGAGGCCGAAGGAGCGCGGGACGAGGAAGCCGCGCCCCAGCGAGATCGCCGCCATCACGGCGGCCAGCAGCAGCAGGGCGCGGAAGACGTGGCGTGCGTGCTCCATCCCGGCCTCTCCTCTCGCGCGTCAGTCGTCGAGGCGCTCCGGTGCGAACAGCCAGGCCAGCCAGCGGGCGCGAGGGGGAGCGGGCGCCGGGGGATCCTCGGGGAGGGGCTCGGGCGCCAGGAGGAGGGAGAGGGTGCTCCGCCCGCGAGGGGCGGGCGGGATGGGGGGCGCCGCCGGCAGGGCTTCCCGCGCGAAGACCGTTCGCAGGAACGACCCGACCCGGGACACCCAACCGGCCATTGCGGCACCTCTCCTTGGCACTGTGGCAGATTGTCGCGATTTCCCGCAATCCGGGCCCCGTCAGGGTTGCCTCTGGCGCGCGTGTCAAAGTGCCGCAGAGGTGTGGTCAAGTGCGCGCTGACGGCTTGTCGAAGCGCTCACCCGCCGACGCGTGGGGAGGACGCGATGAACGACCGGACGGCGGAGCTCGAGGCGAAGGTCGCCGTGATGGGCGAGTCGCTGCGGCGGCTCGAGGAGCGGGTGGCCGCGATCGAGGGCGGGGCGGGGGTCGGGTCGGCCGAGGCGCGGCGCGAGGCGGCGCTCGCGGCCGTCGCCGCGGAGGCGGCGGGCGGGGCGCGGCGCGAGGCGGCCTTCACGACGATCCTCTCGCTCGTCGGCCGGACGCTGCTCGTCCTCGCGGGCGCGTTCGTGCTCCGCGCGCTCACCGACTCCGGCCGGCTCCCTGCCGCCGCAGGGGCGGCGCTCGGCCTCCTGTACGCGGGCGCCTGGGTCGCCCTCGCCGATCGCGCGGGGCGAGCGGGGCAGGCAGCGAGCGCCAGCTTCCACGGACTCGCCGCGGTCCTCGTCGGCTTCCCGCTCCTCTTCGAGGCGGCGACCCGCTTCCACCTCGTGTCGCCCGCCGCCGCCACGCTCCTCCTCGCGCCCCTGACGGCGGTCGCGCTCGGCGTCGCCGCGTGGCGCAGCCTCCCGGGGCTGGCGTGGGCGATCGGGCTCGGCGGCGCCGCCACGGCGTGCGCCCTGATGGTCGCGGGGGGCCGGCTCCTCGCGCCGACGGCGTACCTCGTGCTGCTCGGCGTCGGCGCCCTCTGGATCGGGTACGTGCGCGACTGGTTCGGGCTGCGCTGGCCGATCGCCGCGGCCGCCGATCTCGCCATCGTGGCGGTGGCGCTGCGGGCCGTGGCGCCCACGGTCGTGGAGGGGCCGCGCGTCGCCTTCGCGCTCCAGGCGCTCCTGCTGACGGCGTACCTCGGGAGCATCGCCGTCCGGACGCTCCTGCTCGGCCGCGACGTCGTCCCCTTCGAGATCGCGCAGGCCGCCGCGTCGCTCGCCGTCGGGCTCGGCGGCGCCACCTGGGTCGCGATCCGGAGCGGGATGGGCGCGGCCGGGTTCGGCGCCGCGAGCGTCGCGCTCGGCGTGGCCGCCTACGGCGTCGCCTTCGCGTTCGTCGAGCGCCGGCAGCGGGGGCGCGGGAACTTCCACTTCTACGCCACCATCGGCCTCCTGATGGTGCTGGTCGGCTCGGCCCTGGCGCTCCCGCCGGTCGCGCGTGGCGTCGCGTGGGGGCTGCTCGCGCTCGCGACCGCCGGCCTCGCGCGCTGGAAGCGGCGGCGCTCCCTCGCGCTCCACGCGGCGACCTGGGCGGTCGCGGCGGCGGCCGCCAGCGGCCTCGTGCTCCACGCCGTGCGCGCGCTCCGCGACCCGCCGGGCGGTCCGTGGGACGCGCTGCCGACCGGGTCGCTCGCGGTGTTCGCCTTCGTCGTG
>DATIVK010000083.1:0-4585 GCA_035465955.1 Anaeromyxobacteraceae bacterium
CGAGGTCGTCGACCCGGGCGGCGCTCGCCCCGAGCTGCTCCGAGAGGGCCGCGGCCCCGCGCCCCGCCTCCGCCTGCCGCTCCGCCAGCGCCTCGCGGTCGGCGGCGAGCGCCGAGAGCTCCGCCCTCAGCTCGTCGGCCACGCGCAGCGCGTCGTCGAGCGACGCGCGCACCTCGTCCCGCTCGCCCCGGACCGCGACGAGCTCCTCGGCCACCGCGTCGCGCTCGGCCTGCGCCCCGGCCGCCGTGCGCAGCGCCTCCTCGGCGGCGGCCCCGCCGCTCGCGGCGAGCCGGTTGCGCTCGGCCGTCGCCTCGAAGAGCGGCTCGACGGGGAGGGCGACGATCGTGAGCCCCTGGAGCCCGCTGGGCGCGTCGCCGCAGACGGCGACGTACCAGGCCGTCTCGCTCGTGCCGGCCAGCGAGCCGTCGATGGAGATCTCCGGCTCCGCCTCCTGGCCCATCGCCACGACGTAGCCGACGGTCGCCGACTGCGTCGCGATCTCGACGGAGGGGAAGCGCGCGGCGAGCGCGCCCACGAAGGGCTCGAAGGCGGGCGCCGGGCCGGGCGGGGACTCCTCGACCAGCCGCGAGAGGCCGGCCCCCTCCTCGCTCGCCTGCAGCGCGGTGACGAGCCGGCCGCGGGGGTGGAGGAGCCGGTGCAGCGCGGCGACGCCGTCGGGATCGCCCGCCAGCGCGGCGCCGTCGGCGACCAGCACGAGGTCGAAGGCCCGCTGCGGCAGCGCCTCGACGGCCGTGGTCCGGAACTGGACGAAGGGGTGGGAGCTCTCCCGGGCCGCCTCGGCGATCCCCGCCTCGTCGTCGATCGACACGACCGCCGCGGCCCCGCGCTCGGCGAGGAAGAGGGCCGACGCGCCGGCCGTGACGCCCGCCGCACCCACCTCGAGGACGCGCCGCCCCGGGAGCAGCGGCTCGATGAAGCTGTAGCGGGCCAGCAGGTCGCCGGCCCCGTTCCGGGCGAAGAAGCGGCTCATTGTCGGGGGATGTTACACCGCCCCGAGGCGCGACCCCATTTCGCCGCCGCTACCCGGCGCTATCGCCCGGCGGCGGCTCGTAGACCCCGAGGTAGGGCAGGTTCCGGTACCGGCCGTCGACGTCGAGCCCGTAGCCGACCACGAACCGGTCGGGGATCACGAAGCCCTTGTACGCGATCGGGACCTTGACCTTCGCCCGCGTGGGCTTCTCGAGCAGCGCGCAGACCTGGACGCTCGCCGGCCTGCGGATCGACAGGTTGTCGAGCAGGTAGCTCATCGTGAGCCCCGAGTCGACGATGTCCTCGACGAGCAGGACATGCTCCCCCGCGACCGGGCGGGAGAGATCCTGCGTGATCTGCACGATCCCGCTCGACGAGGTGCCGGCGTAGGAGCTGATCCCGATGAACTCGACCTCGAGCGGCAGCCGCACGGCCCGGACGAGGTCCGCGACGAACACGAAGCTGCCCTTGAGGACCGCGACGACCACCAGCGTCTGCCCGGCGTAGTCGCGGGTGATCTCCGCGCCGAGCTCCGCGACCCGCGCCCGCAGGCGCTCCTCCGTGATGAGCGGCTCCAGATCCCTCATGGGATCGCCAGATTACCTCACGCGCCCTCCCGTCGCCCCCCTTCGCCCGGCCCCCTTTGGCCGGGCCCGCCGGCGAGATCGGCTCCCGCGCGCAACCGTATCCTGTCGGTGAATGCTCGCCCGGCCCCTCGCCGCCGCGCTCCTCTGCCTCGCGGCCCCCGCGCGCGGCGCGGCTCCGCCCGACGTCGACCGGCTCCTCGCGAGGATCGACGACCTCTACCGGTCGAAGAGCTCGATCGCGCGGATGGAGATCGCGGTCACGACGCCGCGCAACGTGCGGACGATGCGGATCCAGGCCTGGACGCGCGGCGAGGACGACGCGCTGATCGTCGTCGAGGCGCCGCCGCGCGAGGCCGGGACCGCGACGCTGCGCGTGGGGGACAACCTCTGGAACTGGCTCCCGCGGATCGCCCGGACGATCCGCGTGCCGCCCTCGATGATGCTCGGCTCCTGGATGGGGACCGACTTCACCAACGACGACCTCGTCAAGGAGTCGTCGCTCCGGAAGGACTTCGCCGCGCGGATCGAGCGGCGCTCCGCCTCGCCCGCGGGCTGGTGGCTCGCGCTGGAGGCGAAGCCCGGGATCGTCGGGCGCTGGGCCCGGATCGAGCTGCTCGTCGGCGACGACGACCTGCCGATCGAGGAGCGCCACTTCGACCGCAAGGGGCGGCTCGCGCGCACCATGACGTTCGACGAGGTGAAGACGCTCGGGGGGCGTCGCCTGCCCGTCCACATGACGCTCGTCCCCGAGGGGGAGGCGGGGAAGAAGACCGAGATGCGGTACCTGGAGGCGCGCTTCGACGTCGCGCTCCCCGAGGACGTCTTCAGCCTCGCGCGGCTCGAACGGAGCCGGTAGCCATGGCCGGCAGCACCCTGACGCTCGCCTGGCGCAACCTCTGGCGCAACAGGCGCCGGACGATCCTCGCCCTCGCCGCGATCGGCCTCTCGCAGGCGCTGGTCCTCGTCTACGACGGCGTGCTGCGCGGCTACGGCGACTGGATGGTCGACGTCCTGACCGGCCCGATGCTGGGCCACGCGCAGGTCCACGCCGAGGGCTGGCGCAAGACCCGGGCGCTCGACAAGACGCTCGCGGTGGAGCCGGTGCTCCGCGCCGTCCGCGCCCTCCCCGACGTCGAGTCGGCCCACGCCCGGATCTACGGGCCGGCGCTCGGCGCCGTCGGCCAGGAGGGCTTCGCGCTCGTCGTCGTCGGGGTCGATCCGGCCGCCGAGCAGGGGACCCACGGCCTCCTCTCGGGCGCGAAGGGGCTCGTGCCCGCGGGGAAGCGCGTGCTCGTCGGCCGCCCGTTCGCCCAGGCGAACGGCCTGTCGGTCGGGTCGCAGCTGGCGATCGTCGGGCAGGGGGCCGACGGCTCGCTCGCCAACGACCTCTACGTCGTCGGCGGCATCGTCGCGACGCCCGTCGACAGGGTCAACCGGATGGGCGTCCTCATGGCGCTCGACGAGGCGCAGGGCCTCCTCGCGATGCCGGGGGAGGCGCACGAGATCGTCCTGCGCGGCCGCGATCCGGCGAAGGCCGGCGCGCTCGCGGCCGCCGCCGCCGCGCTCCCGGAGCTTCGGGGGCTCGAGGTGCTGGACTGGACGAGGCTCTCGCCCGACCTCTACCAGGTCATCCAGATCGTCGGGGTGGCGTGGAGCTTCATCCTCCTGCTCGTCTTCGTCGCGGCCGCGGCCGGCGTCGCCAACACGATGCTGATGTCCACCTTCGAGCGGATCCACGAGCTCGGGATGCTGCTCGCCCTCGGCGCCACGCCCGGGCGGCTCATCCGGATCATCGTCGCGGAGGCGCTCGCCCTCGGGCTCGTCGGCGTCCTCGCCGGCAGCGCCGTCGGCGGCCTGCTGGTCGCGCTCACGCACGAGCGCGGCGTCAACCTCGCCCAGCTGACCGGCGGGGGTCCGTCGGAGCTCTCCTTCATGGGCATGGTCTGGTCGCTCACCTTCCACCCGACGCTGACCGCGTTCGACTTCGCGACGTCGATCGTCGGCGTCGCGCTCGTCTCCCTCCTCGCGGCCCTCTGGCCCGCGGCGCGCGTCGCGCGCCTCCAGCCGACCGCCGCCCTGCGTGCGTGATGGCCGCCCCGACGCTCACCTATGCCCTGCGATCGATCCGGCGAAACGCCCGGAGGACGCTGCTGTCGGTGGTCGGCATCGCGATCGGCGTCGCGCTCATGCTCGTCGTCGAGAGCTTCAACCGCGGCAAGCTGGAGGTCTTCACGCGGGTCGGCGCCGAGAGCGGCGCGGGCCACCTGCGCGTGACGCCGGCGGGCTGGAGGGTGAAGCGGGATCCCCGGATGCGCCTCGCCGGGCCGGAGCGGGCGCTGCGCGAGGCGCGCGCCCTCCCCGGCGTCGCCGTCGCCGCGCCGCGGGTCCGTGCGCAGGCCCTCCTCGCCATGGGCACGCACGTCGTGGCGGTGGAGCTCGTCGGCGTCGACCCGGCGGCGGAGCAGCGCGCCTGGCGCTACGCGCGCAAGGTGACGGAGGGGCGCTGGCTCCGGGAGGACGACGTGGGGACGATCGTGATCGGCAGGACGATCGCCGACCAGCTCGGGGTCGGGCTGGAGGACGAGCTGCTCGCGACGACGGTCGGGCGGGGCGGCGAGGTGGAGAGCGCCATGCTCCGGATCGTCGGGGTCGTCGCCACCGGCTCCGAGGAGGTCGACCTCATGGTCAGCCACGCGCCGCTCGCCGACGTCGCGCGGCTCACGGCGATCCCCGGCCTCGGCGAGGTGACGATCCTCCTCTCCGACTGGCGCGCCTACGAGGCGGCGCGACGCTCGCTGAAGGCCCGGCTCGGCGGGACGGACGAGGTCCTCACCTGGCCGGAGCTGGGGCCCGACCTCGTCGGGCACGCCGAGCAGGAGACCCAGACGACGCGCGTCGTCACCGAGATCATCATGCTGGTGGTCCTGATCGGCGTCGCGAGCGCCCAGCTCGCCTCGGTGCTGGAGCGCCGCCGCGAGTTCGCCGTCCTCTCCGCCCTCGGGATGGGC
>DATIVK010000084.1:0-5475 GCA_035465955.1 Anaeromyxobacteraceae bacterium
TACAGGAGCGGGTTCCGGGGCCGTGTCCCGTCACGGACCTCGAAGTGGAGGTGGGGGCCGCTCGTCCGTCCGGTCTGGCCGACCTCGCCGATGGGGTCGCCGCGGTCGACGCGGTCCCCCTCCTCCACGAGGGATCGGCGCATGTGCGCGTAGAGCGTCACCATCCCGCCGGCGTGCCGCAGGATGACGATGCGGCCGTAGCCGGCCTGCTCGCCGACGTAGATGACGTCGCCGGACGCGGCGGCGCCGACGCGCGTCCCCTCGGGCGCCGCGAGATCGATGCCGTCGTGTCGACGCCCGCTGCGCACGCCGAAGCGGCCGTAGAGGACGCCCTTCAGCGGCCACCCGAACGCGGCGGGAGGGCGCCCGATCGGCGCGTCGCGCGCGACGGGCTCGGGCTCCGCCTCCCGTTCCCGCTCGCGTGCGGGGCGCTCGCGCACCGCCACCCGCTCGCGCTCCCGGGGGGCGTCGGGCTCGCGCTCCCGAGAGGCCGCCCGCTCCGGCTCCCGCTCCCGCTCCCGCTCCCGCGGAGGCGGCTCGGCGCGGGGAGGCGGAGGTGGGGCCACCTTGGGGCGCGCCTCGGCGCGCTCCTCCCGCGGCGGAGTCGGCCGTCCCGGGGCGGCCTCGCCCGGAGGAGCGGCCGGAGGAGCGGCCGGGGCGGGCGCGGGCGCGACCGGGACCTCGAGCACCCGGTCCGCCCCGGGGATCCAGAGCTCCTGCCCGATGGTGAGGTCCCGGGGGTCCGCGATCCCGTTCGTCTCCATCAGGTCGGCGAGGTCGATCCCGTAGGTCCGGGCGACCCGGTAGAGCGTCTCACCCCGCTTCACGACGTGCGCCACGCCCGAGAGCTCGAGCTCGTCGTGGATGTGCGCGTCGGCGAAGACGGTCGTGAGCGGCCGGTAAGGGCGCGGGGCGGCGCAGCCCGCGGCGCCCGCGAGCAGCGCGGCGGCGAGCCCCCCCGCAGCCCGGGCCGCCCGCCGGGTCACCGCGCCGCCCCTCCCGCGTAGCCCGGGACGTCGAGGGTCGCGAGCGCGGAGAGGAGCCGGTCGTGCGTCGAGTCGAGCCGCAGCGGCGTGACGGAGGCGAGGCCGTCCGAGAGCACGGTGTTGCAGTCCGAGCCGGGGATGTCCTCGTTCTGGGCGCCCCCCTCGCCGCCGATCCAGTAGTAGCGGCGGCCGCGCGGATCGACCTTCTCGACGACCGCGTTGCCGTAGGTGCGCTTCCCGAGCGGCGCGATCCGGAAGCCGCGCACAGGCCCGGGGGGGACGTTCACGTTGAGCAGGAGGGTCCCGTCGGCGGGGGGCGACGCCGCGACCCGCCGGGCGAGGGCGGCCGCGAAGCGGGCGGCCTCGCTGAAGTCGTGCGGCGGGGGCGCGGCGAGGGAGATCGCGAGGGCGTTGACGCCGAGGAGGGCGCCCTCCATCGCCGCGGCGACCGTGCCCGAGTAATGCACGTCGTTGGCGAGGTTGGGGCCGTGGTTGATCCCCGAGACGACCAGGTCGACGCGCCTCCCCTTCAGCACGTGGTGCAGCCCGACGTAGACGGCGTCGGTGGGGGTCCCGTCGACCGACCACCACCGGTCGGCCAGCTCGTGCACGCGCAGCGGCCGGTGGAGGGAGATGGCGTGGGAGGAGGCGGACTGCTCCCGGTCCGGGGCCACCACCCACACCTCTTCGCCGGCGAAGGCCGCGGCGAGGGCGCGGATGCCGGCGGCGTGGACGCCGTCGTCATTGGAGAGGAGGATGCGCACGGGCGGAATCTACACCACGGCGCGCCGGGACGCTCCGGCTGGTAGACTCCCGCCTCATGCAGCTCAGCATCCGCACGAAGCTCATCACGGCGCTGGTGGCGGGGCTCGTCCTCGTCGCGGTCGCGACCGCCTACCTGATGCGCTTCGTCCACCAGCGCGCGGTCGAGCGCGCGAGCCTCCGCGAGATGGTCGGCGAGAGCTTCGCGTTCGAGCGCTCCCAGGCGATCGAGGAGGAGCGGCTCGCCGGCTTCCTCGACGTCATCATGGCCAACGAGGAGCTCGCGCGGCGCTTCGCCGCCCGGGACCGGGCCGCGCTGCGGGCGGAGGCGCAGCCCGTCTACGAGCGGCTGCGGGACCTGAGCGGCGTCACCCACTGGACCTTCCACTCGCCCGACCCCGCCGACGGCGTGTTCCTCCGGATGCACCGCCCGGAGGAGTCCGGCGACCGGGTCCTCCGCCCCTCCTTCCTGCAGGCCGTGGCCACCGGGAGGGAGGCGAGCGGCCGCGAGCTGGGGAGGACCGCCTACGCCGTGCGGGTCGTCCGCCCGTGGAGGGTCGGAGGGCGGCTCATCGGGTACGTCGAGCTGGGCATCGACTTCCACACCTTCCTGAACCAGCTCCGCAGCGTCCGCTTCGAGGAGTACGGCGTCCTCCTCGCGAAGGGACGGCTCGACCGCGACGCCTGGGGCCGGACCAAGGGGGCGCGGGGCTGGAACGACCGGGCGGAGCTGGTGGTGCTCGACACGACGAGCCGGGACCCGGAGATCCTGCGGGGCTTCTCGCGCCTCGCCGACGTGCCGCTGGAGCCGAGGGTCCTCGAGCGGATGGTCCGCCGCGGCGCGATCCTGGAGCGCGGCGCCTTCCCCCTCGTCGCGCGCGACGGATCGGTGGAGGGGGTCGTGCTGCTCGAGCGCGACGTCACGCCGCTCTTCGAGGGGATCGACGACCTCCGCAACCGCGTGGTGATCCTGGTCGCGCTGCTCGCCCTCGGGCTCGCCGCGTTCATCGTCTTCATCGTCGAGACGCTGATCTTCGAGCGGATCCACCGGATGGAGGCGGTGCTCGAGGCGCTGCCGGAGCGGTTGGCGCGCGGCGACTCGCTGGCGGACGAGGTCATCCCCCGCAACGACGACGAGATCGGCCGCTTCGAGGCCTTCCTCGCCCGCGCGCTCCAGACCATCGGCTCCTTCGTCGCCGAGAGCCGCCGCGACAAGCGCGGCCCACCCCCCGGCTTCTTCGAGCGGTAGGCCGCCCGTCAGGACGCCGGCCGGCGCTGCCGCCAGAGCGCCTCGGCCGTGTAGACCGCGAGGGAGAGCCAGATGAGGCCGAAGGCCACGGCGTGGGCGCGGCCGAAGGGCTCGCCGTAGAGCCAGACCGCGAGCAGCAGCTGCGTGGACGGCGTCACGTACTGGACGAACCCGAGGGTGGAGAGGCGGAGCCGGTGCACGGCCTGCCCGAACCAGACGAGCGGCAGCGCCGTCACGACCCCGCCCGCCGCGAGGAGCAGCGTGATCCGCGCGCCGCTGCCGAAGGCGCCCACGCCCGCGTGCGCCCGCCCGGCGAGGTAGGCGAGGGCGAGCGGAGCGATCAGCAGCATCTCGACGAGCAGGCCGACGGCGGCGTCCACCCGCGCGCGCTTGCGCAGCAGGCCGTAGAGGCCGAAGGAGGCCGCGAGCGACAGGGGGATCCACGGCACGGTGCCGACGTGGATCGCGAGGACGAGGACCCCCGCGCCCGCGATCCCGACCGCCCAGCGCGAGGGGCGGGAGAGCGTCTCGCCGAGGAAGAGCGCGCCCAGCAGGACGTTGACGAGGGGGTTGATGAAGTAGCCCAGGCTCGCCTCGACGATCCGGCCGGCGTTCACGGCCCAGACGTAGATGCCCCAGTTGAGCGCGATGAGGGAGGTCGTCGCCGTGAGCACCCGCACCGTGGCGGGGGTCCGGAGCGCGGCGCCGACGTCGCGCCAGCGCCCGGCCACCGTGACGTAGCCCGCCATGAAGAGCGCGGACCACGGGATCCGGTGCGAGAGGATCTCGAGGGCCGGCAGCCCCCCGAGCGCCTTGAAGTAGAGCGGGAAGAAGCCCCAGGCGCCGTAGGCGGCGAACGCGAAGGCGAGGCCACGCGCCCGCTCGTCGCGGGGGGAGGCCGTGTTGGGCGCGGCAGTTTCGGCCATCGAGGGCGCGCATCCTATCCGGGTGCCGCCGCGGGCGCACGCCGCGGGAGTATGATCCGGGTGCGGGCATGACGCCCAACGTGAAGGGGACGGCGATGGCACGGACCGACTGGAAGCGCATCCTCTGCCCCGTGGACTTCTCGGAGACCGCCCGCGCCGCCATGGAGACGGCGGTCGAGCTGGCGGCGAGGTTCGACGCCGAGATCGTGCTGGTCCACGCCTACCCCATCCCGGGCTACACCTTCCCGGACGGCTCGGCCGTGGCGAGCTCGCGGATGCTCCAGGACCTCGCCGACGAGGCGGCGCGCCACCTCGACGAGTGGCGCCAGCTCGCGGCGAAGGCCGGCGCGAAGCGGGTGACGGTCGAGACCGCCGTGGGCGATCCGGCGGGCGAGATCGTGCGCATCGCCGGGGAGTCGAAGGCCGACCTCGTCGTGATGGGGACGCACGGTCGCACCGGGATCGAGCATGCCCTGATGGGATCGATCGCGGAGCGCGTCGTCCGGCGCGCGAAGTGCCCGGTGCTCACCGTCCGGAAGTGATCCTGCGCCGCACTCCTGGTGTGACGCGCGGCCCCATGCGGGGCGCTGTGTCCGCGGCGAGAGTCGTTACCTCTTGGGGAGACTCGGGAGGTCATCGACATGCCAAACCTGAAGGGCAGCAAGACGCACGAGAACCTCAAGTACGCGTTTGCCGGCGAGTCGCAGGCGAACCGGCGCTACCTCTACTTCGCCAAGGTGGCGGACGTGGAGGGGTTGACCGAGGTCGCCAACAACTTCCGCGAGACCGCCGAGGGTGAGACGGGCCACGCGCACGGGCACCTCGACTTCTTGAAGCCCGTCGGCGATCCGGCCACCGGCCTGCCCATCGGCGACAGCGTCTCGAACCTGAAGGCGGCGATCGCCGGCGAGACGCACGAGTACACCGACATGTACCCGGGCTTCGCGAAGGTGGCCCGGGAGGAGGGCTTCGGCGAGGTCGCGGACTGGTTCGAGACGCTGGCGAAGGCGGAGAAGTCGCACGCCGGGCGCTTCGAGAAGATGCTCAAGACCGTCGCGTAGGTCGCGCGGGGCGGCGGGGCGCTCCGGCGCTCCCCGCGCCGGCGGGAGGTCTGCATGCCCGGCGACGTCGGCTTCCAGCCCACCGAGGGGCTCTCCTACGATCCGTCGGAGGAGCGCTACTGGCGGAGCGATCTCCTCGGCCGGGAGGTGACCCGGGCCTTCGAGATCTGCGCCGGCTGCCGGCTCTGCTTCAAGTACTGCGACGCCTTCCCGCGCCTCTTCTCCTTCGTCGACCAGCGGCACGGCGGGGACGCGCGCGCGGTCGACGCCGCCGAGACGCGGCAGGTGATGGACGCCTGCTTCCAGTGCAAGCTCTGCGAGGTCCAGTGCCCGTACACGCCGCGCGACAGGCACCCCTTCCAGCTCGACTTCCCGCGGCTGGTCCACCGCTACCGGGCCGTCGACCGGCGCGGGAAGGGGAGGACGCTCCGCATGCGCGTCCTCAACGATCCGGACACGGCGGGGCGGATGGCCCGGCTCGCCCCCGGCCT
>DATIVK010000085.1:0-6677 GCA_035465955.1 Anaeromyxobacteraceae bacterium
AGGGCGGGGCGCCGCTCCAGCTTCCCCCATGCCTCCTCGGCGCCGGTGAGCTCCTTCCACCAGGAGTGGATCACGACCGCGTCGTAGAAGTAGGAGAGCGGCACGATGAGGGCGGCGTGCAGGAGCCAGCGCAGGTCCCGCGGCGCGCGGTCGAGGAGGATCGCGTAGACGGCGACGACGTAGAAGAAGCCGAGGCCGAGCCAGGCGAGCACGTCGAGCGGGCCGCGCAGCACGATCCAGCGCTCCGAGGCGGCGAGCGGCAGGAGGAGCAGCAGGATCGCCTGGAGCAGCGGCACGACGGTCATCGACGCGAAGTTGAGCGGCAGGTAGAGCGAGAAGGGCCAGCGGGCGGGGCGGAAGAAGAGGTCGCCGTACCGGAAGGCGACCTTGAGGTAGCTGCGCACCCAGCGGACGCGCTGGCGCCAGAGGGCGCCGAGCGTCGCGGGGCACTCCGCGAGGACCCGCGGCTCCGGGTCGAAGACGATCCGCTTGCCGTGCCGGTGGAGCCGGAAGGTGATCTCGAGGTCCTCGCCCCAGGTCCGCTCGAAGCCGCCGATCTCGGCGAGGACGGCTCGGCGGATGGCGCCGAGGTTCCCGGAGATGATCGGGAGCGAGCCGAGGACCGAGAGGGCGCGCCGGACGAAGCCGGTGCCGATGTGCGTCGTGACGACGAGGAGCTTCTGCAGCGCCGTCCGGGGGCGCAGCGGCGCGTCGTTGCCGCAGACGGCGTCCACGCGCGGGTCGCCGAACCAGCGGACCATGAGCGGGATCGTGTCGGGGAGGAAGACCGAGTCGGCGTCGGTGTAGAGCACCACCTCGCCGGTGGCGGCGGCGATCCCGGCGTTGAGCGCGCTCGCCTTGCCGGCGTTCTCCTGCCGCAGGAGCGTGATGCGCCCGGCCTCGGCGAGGTCCCGCACCGCCTCGGCGGTCCGGTCCCGCGAGCCGTCGTCGACCACGACGACCTCAAGCTCCGGCCAGCGCGACGCGAGGATCGACTCCACCGTGTCCCGGATCGTCCGCTCCTCGTCGAAGGCCGGCACGACCACCGTGACCCGGCCGCGGAACGGCGCGATCCGCGCGAGGGCGCGCCGCTTCCAGGCCTCGTACACGACCGTCAGCGGGAGGTAGACGGCCCCCTGGAGCCCGAGGAGCAGGACCGCCAGCCCGAACGCGGCGAAGATGCCGTGGAGGAGGGTCATCGGACCAGGTTGAGCGTCCGGAAGGCCATCGCGAAGGACGCGCCGATCTGCATGCCGCGGTGGGCCGCGCGCCCCCGGACGACCTCCGGGTCCATGTACGTGCGGTGCTCCTGGCTCCGGTGGAACGCCACCGCCTTGAGGTGGTCCTCGATGTAGCCCGTGATGTCCACGAAGTAGTTGGGGTCGAACTCCTTCGAGGTGGAGACGTCCTCGTAGCAGAGGACCGTGGGGACGCCCCGCGCGGCCTCGCGCGTCGCCGCGTGGACGGCCCGGTGGTCGCCGTGGACGTCCACGTCCGTGTGGGTGAGGACGAGGGTCGCGCCGACCTCCCGGATCCTCTCCTCGATCGCCGCGCGCAGGGCCGGGATCCGCTCGCCGAGGCCCGTGTCGGGGAAGTCGAGGATCCGGTAGCCGTCGAGGCCGATGAAGCCGGTCGCCCTCTCGGCCTCGCGCGGGCGGCGGCCGGGGTCCCCCCCCTTCTCGCCGCGCGTCAGCGTGAGGCCGTAGACCCGCGCGCCGGAGTCCTTGAGCTTCATGAGGAAGCCGGCCGTCCCGAGCTCGATGTCGTCGGGGTGGGCCCCGATCGCGAGGACCACCTGCCCGGCCAGCTCGGGCGCCTGCCGCTCCCGCCGCACCGCCGCGAGGAAGGCGACGCCGACGCCGAGGAACAGGATGATCTCCGAGGCGGCCTCCACCAGCCGCTCGTCCACCCAGCGCGCGAGGGGGGCCTTGGCGAGGTGCAGGAGGAGGTTGAGCAGCACGAAGCTCGGGACCACGTACCAGGCGAAGGCGCGGAGCGCCGGGCGCCGCCGCAGCCCGCGGCGCATGCGCCACGGGACGACGAGGACGATCGGGAGGAGCGCGACGTACGCGGAGAGCTCCAGGCCGTCGGCGAGCGACTCGATGGGGAAGGCCGCCGCCTCCTTGCGCAGGGAGCGATCCAGCTCGGTCGCCTCCGCGTCGAGCGGGGCGAGCCGCAGGGCCGTCGCCACCTCCTCGCGCGCGAAGCCGAGGTGGCCGAGCGCGACCTGGATCCTCGCCAGCATGACGTGGTGGCGGGGGCTCTCCGGCTCCAGCGCGCTCGCCTGCTGGTACGCGACGAGCGCCCCGTCGAAGTCGCCCTTCCGGAAGAGCACCTCCCCGAGGCGGCGCGCGGCCTCGGGATCGGTGGGCGAGAGCGCCACGGCGCGGCGGAGCGCCTCCGCGCTCGCGCCGAGGCGGCCGCGCTGCGCGAGGAGGCGGCCGCGCGCGAGGTGGAGGTCGGGGTCGCCCGGGAAGCTCGCGAGCCCGCGGTCGAGGAGCGGCGCCGCGCCGTCGAGATCACCGCGGAGGAGCTTGACCCGCGCGAGCCCCTTCAGCGCCTCGTGGTGGCTCGGCTCCACGGCGAGCACCTCCTCGTAGAGCCGCTCGGCCTCCTCGTACCGCTGCGTCCACGCCAGGACGTCGGCCAGGTCGCTCCGCAGCCCGAGGTCCGCGGGGGCGAGGGCGAGCGCCTGCCGGTAGGTGACGACCGCCCGGTCGAGATCGCCGGTCCACGCGGCGAGCCGCGCGAGGCGCACCGTCGCCTCGAGGTCGCCCGGGCGGGCGCCGAGGACGCGCTCGTACGCCTGGATCGCCGCGGGGAAGTGGCGCGCGCGCTCCTCCACCTCGGCCCGGGCCCGGAGCGCCGCGACGCCGGGCGGGTCGCCCGCGGCGGCAGCCAGCGCCGCGACCTCCGCGATCGGCGCCAGCGCGCGGGGCGCCGGGTCGAGGGCGAGGAGCAGCGCGAGCAGCGCCGGCGCGATCACAGGAGCCCCGTCCTCCACTCGACGCCGACGATGGCCGTCCCGCCGCTGCGGGTCGGCTCGTCGACCCAGCGGAGGCCGCCGCGCAGCCGCAGCGGCTCGGAGAGCTTGAACACCGCGGCCCCCATGTAGATCTCGCCCGTCCGGCCCGGGTAGTTGGAGACGGACGAGTAGACGTCGTGGACCTCCTGGAGCCGCACGTCCAGCCACGGCGTCGCGCGCAGGTCGACGGTGGAGAGCAGGGACCAGGAGTAGCCGTTGTCGAGGTCGCGGTTCGGGAGGACCTGCACCTCCGCCGACACGCGGTCGAGGACGACGGCCGCCGCGCCGCCGAGCAGCGACGTGCTGCGGTAGACGACGTCGGTGCGCGGCGCGACGACCCCCGTCACGGGGCTCACGCGGCCGGAGATCTCGGTCCGGCGCGGGTCGGGATCCCGCAGCACGGCGGCGATCACCTTGAGCCGCAGCGGCGGGAGCGGCCGGACCTCGAGCTGGCCGGAGACCTTCTGGTTCACGGTCCAGGTGGACGAGTCGTAGAAGAAGTTGGCAGGGAAGACCTGCCAGGCGAGGCCGACGCGCACCGGCTCGGCGAAGACGTGCTGGACCTCCAGCTCGCCGCGCGGGACCCAGTCGTAGGCGTTGGAGTCCGGGGTCGGGCGGAGGACGCCCGGGTCGACGGGGTAGTCGTACTTCCGGAGCGTGAGGTCGCCCTTCACGTAGGAGTCGCCGTCCCCGTAGAAGCGGTAGGCCGTGAGGAAGCCCCGGTTCGACCGGTAGTAGACCTGGTCCGTGTAGGCGTAGCCGCCCTGCAGCTCGAGCCGGTCGAACCCCCCGTAGCGCAGGGCCCCCTCGAAGGCCTGGCGGGACGTCCCCGGCTCCGTGCCGCCGAGGTCGGCGCGGAGCGTGAGGCTCCGGCGCAGCGCGTCGGCGTCCAGCGGCGGCGGCTCGGCCTGGCCGGCCGCGAGGGCCGGCGCGAGGACGAGCCAGGCCGTGAGCAGCTTCTCGATCGTCAGGCGCATCTTCCACCCCTCCATGCGGCGTCGAGCGCCTCCAGCACCTCCGGGGCGGAGAGGCTGTTGGCGCCGAGCCGCGCGTTGACTTCCAGGATCGCCGGCGTCCCGTCGCGTCGGAGCCGCACGTCCACGTCGAGCGGCCCCGCGAGCCGGAGCGCGCGGGCGGCCCGGATCGCGACCTCGCCCAGGGCGGGGCGGTCGACCCGCTCGACGCCCGCCGCGTTGCCGGTCTCGCCGTCGCGCAGCGCCGTCTTCTTGAGGACGACCGCCGCCGGCGTGCCGCCGTCCTCCTCGACGAAGAGGTTCACGTCGAACTCGTCGCCGGGGATGAACTCCTGCCAGACGAGGTCCGTGCGCGGCGTCGCCGGGAGCTCGGCCTCGTCGCGGAAGACCTTCACGCCGCGCCCGCCGCGGCCGACGCGGGGCTTCGCGAGGAGCGGCAGGCCGAGCGCCACGACGACCTCCGCGCGCGGGGTCGAGCCGGGGAGCGACCGCGGGACCGGCACGCCGGCGCAGGAGAGGGCCTCGGCGGTGAGGAGCTTGTCGGCCGCCACGTCCACGCCGGGGGGCGGGCCCATCGCCAGCGCGCAGCCGGCCGCCCGCAGGGCGTCGTGGAGGCGCGCCACGAGCGGCAGCTCCTCGCTGACGGTCGGGACGAGGAGGGCGGCGTGGGCCTCGGCGACCAGGGCGAGCAGCGCCCGAGCGAAGGCCGGGTCGGAGGCCGGCGGGATCCGGCGCAGCTCCCAGGCGGGGGAGGTCACGTCGCGGACGTCGGCGCCGAGCACGCGCGCGCCGTGGGCCGTGAGCCACGTCGCCGCCGCGCGCCCGGCCGGGCCGCCCACACCCGTGACGAGCACGCTCCGTCCCGACGCGCGGGAAGCATCCGCTGACTTGGCCATACGGGCGGTGACTTAAGGACCGCCCACGCCGAGGGCCAGCGCACGATTGCGCCACGATGGGGTGCGCTGCCCCCGTCAGGGGAACCCGTGCTTCGCGCCGTAGGGCGCGTAGCGCAGCTGGACGAGTCCGCTCGGGTAGGCGTGACTCGACGCGAGCCGCAGCGCCCGGCGCGGCAGCACCCCCTGGAACAGCCGGATCCCGTCGCCCAGCACGATGGGGACGATCGAGAGGGTGAGCTCGTCCACGAGCCCCTCGGTGAGGAACTGCGAGATGACCGCGCCTCCGTCGACGTAGACGCGGCGGGCCCCGTCCGCCCGGAGCGCCGCGAGCACCTCCGCCGGCTCCCCGGCGAGGAAGGACTCGCCGTGGCTGCCCTCGGCGGGCCGGTGCGTGAGCACCACCACGCGCTTCCCGGCGTAGGGCCAGGCCTCCATCCGCAGCACCGTCTCCCAGGTGAGCCGCCCCATCAGCAGCGTGTCGATCGACGCGAAGAAGGCGGCGAAGCCGTAGTCCTCGCCGTCCAGCTGGACCGCGTCGAGCCAGCGGACGCTGCCGTCCGGCAGCGCGATGTAGCCGTCGACGCTCGTCGCGATGAAGACGGCGCAGTGGGGGCGATCCATGGCTCCTCCCGCGGGGCTCTCTCCCGACCCTGCTTCCTATATCCTGCGCCGATCATGCCCACCTCCCCGATGAGAAGGCAGGACAAGGAGATCAAGGACCCCGCCCAGGTGCGCGCGATCCTGGCCGAGGCCCCGTGCTGTCGCGTGGCCATGGTCGACGGCGACCGGCCGTACGTGATCCCGGTGAGCTTCGTCCTCGACGGGGACGCGCTCTTCGTCCACTCGGCCGACCACGGGCGGAAGCTGCGGATCCTGCGCCGGAACCCGCACGTCTGCTTCGAGGTGGACGCGGACGTCTCGGTGGCGCCGGCGAAGTCGGCGTGCGACGTCGGGATGCGCTTCCGGTCCGTGATCGGCACGGGGGTGGTGAGCTTCGTGGACGACTCCGCCGAGAAGGCGCGCGTGCTGCGGCTCTTCATCGGCAAGTACACCCCGGCGATCCCGGGCGAGATGCCGGACCACGAGCTCCGCAAGACGGTGGTCTGGCGCGTGGCGATCGAGCGGCTGAGCGGCAAGAGGTCGGGCCGCTAGGGCGCCCCGCGAATCGGCGCTGACCGGCGCGCAGCGGCCGCTTGCCCGTCCCCAAGCGCGCCCGTTGACGGCCTCCGCGCCGGCGTTATCTCGCCGGCGTGACGGCGCCTCGGGTGCGCCGGCAGGAGGTCGATCATGGAAGGCAAGCTGCAGGCGTGGTGGCCGGCGCCGCTCCGCATCGTCATCGGGATCAGCTTCGTCGTGGCGGGAGCGCCGAAGCTCACCTCGGCCGGGCACGCCGGCTTCGCGGCGATGCTCGGGCAGATCGGCATCGCGCTCCCCTCGCTGATGGCCTGGCTCGTCGCGCTCCTCGAGCTCTTCGGCGGGATCGCGCTCCTCGTCGGGCTCTTCACCGCCGAGGCGACGGTGCTGCTGGGCGTCGAGATGCTCGTCGCGATGTTCAAGGTGCACCTCGCGCACGGGTTCAGCGTCATCCAGATCACCGGCACCTCCCCCGACGGCTCGCCGGTGTTCGGCCTGCCCGGCGCCCAGCTGAACCTGCTCTTCCTCGCGGCCCTGCTCGCGCTCTTCATCGGCGGCGCCGGCCCGCTCGCGCTGGAGGAGCGGCTCTTCAAGCCGGAGAGCCGGCTGCGGCCGCCGTGGCTGCGCCACCACGAGGCGCACGCGTAG
>DATIVK010000086.1:0-11563 GCA_035465955.1 Anaeromyxobacteraceae bacterium
GGCTCGAACCACTCGATGGGCTCACGCAGGCCGAGCGAGGAGAGGGCCAGCAGCGTCTCGGCGAGGTCCTCGCGCTCGATCTCCGGCGCCTCGAACTCGGGCCGCGCGTCGTGGTCGTGGCGCGTGTAGAGCCGCACCGCCCGGCCGGGCCCCTGCCGCCCCGCGCGCCCGGCGCGCTGGGCCGCCGAGGCGCGGCTCACCTTGCGCACCTCGAGCGAGGGGAGGCCCGACCAGGGGGAGTGCGAGGCGACGCGCGCCAGCCCGGAGTCGACGACCGCCACGACGCCGTCGATGGTCACGGAGCTCTCGGCGACGTTGGTGGAGAGGAGCACCTTCCGGCGCCGGCCCGGGCGGACCGCGCGGTCCTGCTCGTCGGGCGGCAGGTCCCCGTGGAGAGGCAGCAGGTCGATCCCGGCCTGCTCGGCGAAGCCGGCGAGCGCCTCGGCGGCGCGCCGGATCTCGGCCGCCCCGGGGAGGAAGACGAGGACGTGCCCCTCGGGCAGCTCGCGCACGAGCTGGCGGACGGCGCGCCCGACCCGCTCCTCCAGGCGGACGTCCTTGCGCGCCGCCTCCTCCGCCGAGAGGTGCTCGATCGTGACCTCGAAGCGGCGCCCCTCGGAGCGGATCGTCTCGGCCCCGAGGTAGCGCGCCACCGGCCCGGCGTCGAGCGTCGCCGACATGGCGACGAGCTTCAGGTCCGGGCGGGCGGTGCGCTGGAGCCGGCGCAGCAGCGCGAGCGCGAGGTCGCCCTGGAGGTGGCGCTCGTGGAACTCGTCGAGCAGCACCGCGCCGACCGAGGGGAGGGTGGGCTCGGACAGGAGCTGCCGCGTGAGGAGCCCCTCGGTCACGAACCGGATCCGGGTCCGCGGCGAGGTCACGTCCTCGAAGCGGACCTGGTACCCCGCGGTCTCGCCGACCTTCTCCCCGAGCTCCTCGGCGACGCGCCGCGCGGCGAGCCGGGCCGCCAGCCGCCGCGGCTCCAGGATGACGATCTCCCGGTCCCCGGCCACCTTCCCCGCGAGCAGCGCCGACGGCACGCGCGTCGTCTTGCCCGCACCCGGCGGCGCCTCGATGACGAGCGACGGGGCCGCGCGCAGCGCGGCGACGATGTCCGGGAGGATCGGGTCGATCGGGAGGGCGTCCATCCGGGCGAGGTTCTACCTCACCTCGCCCCGTCGCCGCTCCCGAGCGGCGTGGCCGCGACCATCCGCGCGAGCTCCCTCGCCGCCGCCTCGCGCGTCCGCTGGGCCGCCCCCCGCCACGCCGCGGCGCCGCGGTGGACGTTCCCCAGGTAGTAGCGGAGCCCCACGCCCACCGCGAGGAGGGTCGCGTCCACGTACAGGCCGTCGAGCGCGAGGAGAGTGGAGCCGGCCTCCCAGCCGCCGTTCACGAGGAGCGCCGTCCCGCCGTCGAGCGGATCCCCCCCGGTCGCCTGGCCCAGGCCGGGCAGGATCCCGGAGAGGATCCCGCCCACCACGGCGCGCCGCTCCGGATCGATCGAGAGCCGGTCGAGCATCCGCGCCGCCTGCGCGCCGCGGGCGTCCCCCGGCGGCACCAGGTCCCCGACGCAGGCGCGCGCCGGCGCCGCCTGGAGGGAGAGCACCTGGCCGACGCAGAGGAGGCGCCGCGCGCGCTCGCGCGCCCCGGCGCTGGTGCCGAAGGCCTCAACGCGCGAGAGGACGTCGGCCCCCTGCGCCCAGGCTCCGGCCCGGAAGAGGACGGTCGCGAGCGCGAGGCGCCGCTGGTCGGCGAGGACGGGGTCGGCGGCGCCCTCGGCGGCGAGCCGGAGCGCGCGGGCCGCCTCGGCCGGTCGCCCCTCCCGCGCGAGGCGCGCCCCGACGGTCGCCGCGACGTCGGCGAGCGCGGGGTCGTCCGCGCCGGCGAGCGCCAGCCGCTCCAGCTCGTGCGCGGCCTCCGGCGCGAAGCCGAGCCCGAGCAGGTAGGCGGGGAAGCCCGCGTCGGGCGGCGGTGGCGCGGCGGCGGCGCGGGCGGCGAAGGAGAGCGCGAGCGCGGCGGCGGCCAGCGTTCGGGTGGCCTGTGAGGACCCGGGCATCGCCTACTCCGCGGGGTCCGCGCGGGAGGCGTGCAGGTCGTCGGCCGCGGCGCGGAGGGCCTCGTCGGCGTCGCGGTCGGCGGCGACGGCGCCGACCGCGGAGCCATACACGTTGCCGACGTAGAGCACGGTGGCCAACGACCCGAGGAGCCACCCGCGGGCGGAGCGGACGCCGGCGTCCGAGAAGCCTTGGGCGGCGAAGCCCGCGGGGAGGCCGACGAGGAGGGCGCTCATGAGCCCGTCCTTCCACCGGCCGATGTAGACGCGCCCGAGCCCCGGCACCACGGCCGAGAGCGCGCCCGCGACCCACGGCGAGCGGCGGCGGCGGTGATCGGCGCGCGCGAGGAGCGCCGCGTCCACGGCGCGCCACGCGGCGAGGGTCGGATCGTCGGAGGCGGCGGCGGTCGCGAGCCGGCGCCGCGCGTCCTCCCACCGTCCGGTCCGCAGGTCGTGCAGGACGGCCATCTCGGTCGCGAGGGCCGACCAGCGATCCGCGCCGGGCGGGACCCGGCCGCACGCGTCGCCCGGGCCCTCGTCGAGCCGCGCCTGCGCCCAGCAGAGCCGGTAGCCGGTGCGCCCCGTGAGCGGCCCGGGGAGCTGGAGGAGGAGCCGCCGCGCGTCGGCGTGACGGCCGGCGACGCCGAGGCAGAGGGCCGCCCGCTCGAAGCCGGCCTCGCGCTCCTCCGGGACCTGGTAGGCGTGGCGCAGCGCCTCGACCGCGCAGTCGGCCGGGTTGCCGAGCGCGCGGAGCTGCTCGGCGAGCTGGAGGGAGCCGGCCGGGGCGGCGACGGCCGTCGCGGGCAGGAGCGCCCACGCGAGGGCGAAGCCGAGCGAGCGCGTCAACGCCGGTCCCCGAGCCCGTAGTGCGTCGGCGGATCGCGCATCAGGCCGGTCGCGAGGTCGGTCTCGTACTGGCCGAGCGCGAGCGGGTGGTCGCGCAGGAGCCGGTCGGCCGTGAGGAGGAGCCCCTCGCCGAAGCCGTAGGTCGCGATCGCCTGCTCCGAGTAGGCCGAGCAGGAGGGGACGAAGCCGCACGGGCTGTCGTCCTGCGAGGAGAGGAGCGCGCGGTAGGTCGCGAAGAGCCCCTTGAGGACGGCCGTCGGGAGCGCGCCGTCCCAGCCCGGCCCCGCGGCGGCCGCCGGCGGGGCGGGCGGGGACTCCTCGCCGAGCACGTACGCGACCGCCGTCGCCGGCTCGGCGAGCCACGCGACCTCGCCCGCCGCGGAGGCCGCGCCCGGGCTCGCGGCGACCGCCTGGGCGGAGACGAGCGCCAGCAGGAGCCCGGTCACCAGGGCAACACCTCGCGGCGGGAGGCGGTCCCCTCGCCGCTGCAGTCGCGCGCGAGCGTCGGCGCGACCTCGGCCGTGAGCCCGTCGAGCGTCCACTCCTCGGTGCGCGAGACGGCGCCCTTCGGATCGCGGTAGTCGCCGCGGACCGTGGTCGGCACCCGGAGCCTCCCGACCCGCTGGCGGGGGCCGAAGTCGTAGCGGCGCTTCACGACGCCGTCCGTCCCGCGCAGCTCGAACGAGACGACGCCCTCGCCCTTCTCGGTGACGTCCACCGTCCCGCCGCCGTCGGCCACCGCCGGCAGGTTCCAGCGGGTCCTCAGGAGGCCCGCCTCCACCGCCCGGCTGGCGAGCGTCGAGTTGGCCGGGAGCAGCCGTGACGCCTCGCCGAGCCCCGCGACGACCGAGTCGAGCATCGGCGGGACCTGCCCCTTGCGGACGTCGGCGGTGAGGATGAGGGAGCGCTCCGGATAATGGATGACGATCCGCTCCCGCGAGAGCAGCAGGTCCTGCCGGATGGGGCGCTCCACGCGGACGCAGATGCGGCCGTCGGGGAGCAGGAAGAGGCTCCCCTCGGAGCGCTCCGGCGCGCCGCCGGCGGAGGCCATCGAGAGCCGGAAGCGCGCCCCGAAGGCCGTGCCGGCCGCCGACAGCGCCCCGTCCGGCTCCCCGCGTGCCGGGACGGGGCGCAGCGCGACGAAGGCGAGGGCGAGCGCCGCCCCCGCGGCCGCGGCGCGGCGAGACGTCGTCACCACCCGGGTCAGTACGTCGCGGCGGTGGAGGTGGTGCTCGCGGCCGCGGCGAGGATCACGACGTAGGCGACCGCGGCGACCGCCGTGCCGACGAGGCAGCCGACGAGGGCCTTCTTCCCCTGGGCCTGCTTGCCGGCGTACTTGTACGACTGCGTGTACGACATGACGTAGTCGGGCGACCTGCCGAGGAGGCGGGTCGGCGGCGGGGTGGGCTCGACCACGTAGCCGATCACGACGCCGAGGACGCCGACGAGGCAGCCGACCGCGAGCCACGCGACGCCGTTGGTGTCGGCCGCGGCGTCACGCTCGCCGTCGGCCATCGCGGCGGCCTGCGCGCCGTAGGCCCCGCCGGCCGGCGGGGCCGCCTGCGGCCCGTAGCCCTCGCTCGCCGGCGGCGCCGCCTGCGCCTGGGCGGCCAGCGGCATGCCGGCGGCCACGACGGCGACCGAGAGGAGGGCGCAGAGCGCCGCCCTCCCCACGAGGGGGAGGAGCCTGGAGGTGCGGGTGGCTGCGAGCGTCTGGACCGTATCCATCGTGTGGTTCCCCCTGCGTGGACCGGGACCGGAGGCCCCGGGCTGGCCAGTTACGCTTCGTCAACTACCAATCCGGGTGCGGCCCGTCAACGCAGTGATGGTTGTCGCCCTGCGTCAAGAGCACGCGAGCCCACGCGGGCCGCAGCCGGCGCTCACTCCCGGTGTGCGGCCCGGTCCCACTTCCCCTTCGCCCGCAGGGCGGCGACGATCCCCTTCGCCTGCTCGCGCAGCGCCATGTAGTCGGTCTTGGCGACGCGGTTGAGCGGGATGCCGCCCGGCGCGACGATCTCCACGTGGCTCGGGCGCGCGTACGAGGCGATCTCGTGGCACGCGGAGAGGACCTCCGGGGCGGTCACGGCCTGGCCGGCGGCCGGCTCGACGAAGACCATCACCGCCTCGCCCCAGACCGCGTGCTCGACGCCGACGCAGGCGGCCCCCGCCACCTTGCCGGAGAGCCGCGTGACGATCACATCCTCGACGTCGGTCGGGTAGACGTTGAACCCCTTCGGCTTGATCGTGAGCTTCGAGCGGCCCGCGAGCCGCAGCCCCTTCTCGCTCCAGGCGCCGAGATCGCCCGTGTAGCACCAGCCGTCCTTCGAGATCGTCTTCGCGGTCGCCGCCGGGTCGTTCAGGTAGCCGAGGAAGACCTGGGGCCCCGAGAAGCAGACCTCGCCGATCTCGCCGTGCGGCCGCTCGGCGCCGGCCGTGCCGTCCTCCCGCATCGGCTCCCGGACGGAGACCGGGCAGTGCGGCATGTCGAAGCCGACCCCCTCGGCGAGGTCCTCCGCGGTCGCGCCGAGCGCCGTGTAGGTGCAGAAGCCGCTCAGCTCGGTCAGTCCGAGGCCGGTCCCGATCTCCGGGGCCATCTGGCGCAGCCGGTCGAGGAAGGCGCGCGGCACGGCCTGGCCGCCGTAGATGGCGGCGCGCAGGCTCGTGAGGTCGAGCTCGCGGAAGCGCGGGTGGTTCCACTCGAGCGTGAAGAGGGCGGGGATCTGGCCGACGATCGTCACCCGGTGCTGCTGGATCGCCTCGAGGCTCTTCTCCGCCTCGAAGACGTGGAGGAGCACCGAGGTCAGCCCCTCGTAGAGCGCGGTGCCGAGCAGCTCGGTCATGCAGCCGACGTGGCCGGGCGGCAGGTTCACCAGCATCCGGTCGTCGCGCCGCAGGCCGAAGCCGACGGTGAGCGCGAGGTTCTGCGTGAGGATCCCCTCGTGGCAGAGGAGGGCGGCCTTGGGGGAGCCGGTCGAGCCGGTGGTGAAGAGGACGAGGCAGCCGTCGCGGCGGGCGACCCGGCGGCGCGCGCGCCGGACGGAGCCGAGGAGCTTCGAGAGGACGAAGGCGCGCCGGATCCCCTTCGTGTACTCCTTCGCCCAGACGGCCCCCGGCAGGATGCCGTCCGGCTCCTTCTGGAACTGGACCCAGTCGCGGACGCCGGGGGACTTCCCGACGACCTCGCGGAGGATGGGCATGAGCGCGGGGACCCCGAGGAAGAAGTAGCCCCGGGGCTTCAGCTTCTCGAAGGCGGCGTGGATCTCGGGGGCGCGGAGCCGCAGGTCGAGCGGCGCCAGCACCACGCCGACGCGGTAGCAGGCGAGCAGGAGGTAGACGTGCTCCTTGAGGAGCGGGAGGCTCGTCGCGATGACGTCGCCCTTGCGGTAGCCCTTCGCGAGCAGGAGCGCCGCGAAGGCGTCCGTCGCGGTCTCGAGCTGGCGCCAGGTGACCCGCTCGCCGGTGTTGTGCTCGATGAGCGCGAGCGCGTCGGGGGCGCGGCGGGCGTGGAGCGCGACGTAGTCGGCGACGTTCTCGAGGAGGGCGGCCTGGCGCTCGCGGCACTGCTGGTCCTGCGCGGGGGTCTTCATGGGGAGGGTGTTCTACACGGGCGATCCCGATTCGGGAACGGCCACGCGCGCGCCGCCGGGCCCCGCTTGACAGCCCTCCCCCGGTGCTTACGTAGGACCCGAGACGCAGCGCCGGCGCGAACGAGCCCTCGCCGGCGCGGCACAGGGCCATGGACGAACTTGCAGAACACGGGAGAAGACCATGTTGACGCTCTTGAGGAACGACTCGACCCTGCCGTCGCTCATCGCCGAGGTGAACCGGCTCGCCCATGACGTGTCGCTCGGCGCCGAGGGCGCGTGGGCCCACGCCGCGCTGCGCCCCGCCGCCGACGTCCTGGAGACCGACGCCGGCTTCGAGGTGGCGCTCGACCTGCCGGGCATCGACCCGAAGGCCCTCCAGATCCAGGTGGAGGACGACGTGCTGACGGTGCAGGGCGAGCGCCGCCGGGCCGAGCCGCCGAAGGACGGCTCCGTCCACCGCGCGGAGCGGCCGGCCGGGACCTTCTACCGGAGCTTCTCGCTCCCGGCGTCGGTGGACGGCGCGCGGGTCGAGGCGAAGTACGACGCCGGCGTGCTCACGGTGACGCTGCCGAAGCGCGAGGAGGCGAAGCCCCGCACCATCCAGGTGAAGGTGGCCTGAGCCTCACGCCCCTCCCTCTCCCTCGCCGGCGGGGGGAGAGGGGCGGAGGGTGAGCGAGCGGCGCTACCGGGACGGAGCGGCGGAGACCGATCCTCCGGCGGTGAGCGCCTCCTGCACCGCCCGCGTCAGCTCCTCGAAGCTGACCGGCTTCTGCACGAAGGCGCGCGCGCCGAGCTTCAGGCAGCGCGCCCGGTCCGCCTCCTCCATGGACGCGGTCACGACGACGATGGGGGTCATCTCGGCGCGTCCGCCGAGGACCTCCATCATCTCGATCCCCGACAACCCCGGCATGAAGAGGTCGAGGACGATGCAGTCCGGCGGCTGGTCGGCCATCCGGTCGAGCGCGTGCTCGGCGTCGCTCGCCTCCATCACCTCGTGCCCTGCGGCAGAGAGGATGGCGCGGCAGTACGCGCGCGCCGTCTTCGAGTCGTCGACCACCAGGACGAGTGCCATACGCCGCCCCCCACGGGCGCATCAGGATGCGATCGCTCCATCCATGCCCCATGGCGCGGTGCTTCACAACGGATGTGACGTTGCGCACTCCACCGCTGCGCGGATATGCCGCGCCACGGCGGGGGAACCCGCGGGGGCTTCGCACCGCTAGTGCGTGACCGGCGCCGGCTCGGCGGGTGACGTCGCGGGGGTCGCGACGAGCCTCAGCTTCGACCCGTCCTCCTCCACCTCGACCTGCACCGAGCCACCGCCGATCAGCTCCCCGAAGAGGATCTTCTCGGCGAGCGGCTTCTTCACCTCGGACTGGATGATCCGGGCCATGGGGCGCGCGCCCATCTTCGGGTCGAAGCCGCGATCCGCGAGCCAGCCGCGCGCCTCGGCGGTGAGCGTCAGCGCGACCTTCTTCTCCGCGAGCTGCGCCTGGAGCTCGGCGACGAACTTGTCGACGATGCGGGCCACCACCTCGGGCGGCAGCGAGTCGAAGGCCACCCACGCGTCGAGCCGGTTGCGGAACTCGGGGCTGAAGGTCCGCTCGATGGCCGCGCGCGCGCTGCCCGCCCCCTCGCCCTCGTGCCCGAAGCCGAGCCGCCGCGCCGCGAGCTCCTGCGCCCCGGCGTTGGTCGTCATGACGAGGACCACGTTGCGGAAGTCGGCCTTGCGCCCGTTGTTGTCGGTGAGCGTGGCGTGGTCCATGACCTGCAGGAGCAGGTTGTAGACGTCGGGGTGGGCCTTCTCGATCTCGTCGAGCAGGAGGACCGCGTACGGCGTCCGGCGGACCGCGTCGGTGAGCAGGCCGCCCTGGTCGAAGCCGACGTACCCGGGAGGCGCGCCGATGAGCCGGGAGACGGTGTGCTTCTCCTGGTACTCGGTCATGTCGAAGCGCATGAACTCGACGCCGAGGATCCGGGCGAGCTGCTTCGCGAGCTCGGTCTTGCCGACGCCCGTCGGGCCGGAGAAGAGGAAGGAGCCGGTGGGCTTCTCGGGGCTCCCGAGGCCGGAGCGGCCGAGCTTGATGGCCGCGGCGATCGCGCCGATGGCGGCGTCCTGGCCGAAGATCACCTTCCTCAGCTCGCCCTCGAGGTGCTGGAGCGCCGAGCGGTCGTCGGAGGAGACGGTCCGCTCCGGGATGCGGGCCATCCGCGCGACGACCCGCTCCACGTCCCGGGTCGTGATGCGGCGGTGCCGCCGCTCCTCGGAGCGCATGCGGTCGCGGGCGCCCGCCTCGTCGAGGACGTCGATCGCCTTGTCGGGGAGCTTGCGGTCGGTGATGTGCTTCGCGGCGAGCTCCGCCGCGGCGCGCAGCGCCTTCGGCGTGAAGGTCACGCCGTGGTGCTCCTCGTAGGCCGCCTTGAGGCCGCGCAGGATCCTCACGGTCTCCTCGACCGAGGGCTCGTCCACCTCGATCTTCTGGAACCGCCGCGCGAGCGCGTGGTCCTTCTCGAAGGTGGCCTTGTAGTCGTTCCAGGTGGTGGAGCCGATGCAGCGCAGCTCGCCGGACTGGAGCGCGGGCTTCAGGAGGTTCGACGCGTCCATCGTCGAGCCGCTGGTCGCCCCCGCGCCGACGATGGTGTGGATCTCGTCGATGAAGAGGATGGCCCCCGGCGTCTCCTTCGCGCCGCTGATGACCCCCTTCAGCCGCTGCTCGAACTCGCCGCGGAACTTGGTGCCGGCGATGAGGCCGCCCATGTCGAGGGCGTAGATGCCGGCCCCCTCGAGCACCGCCGGGACGCGCTTGTCGTGGATGGCGAGGGCGAGCCCCTCGACGATCGCGGTCTTGCCGACCCCGGGATCCCCGACGAGCACCGGGTTGTTCTTCCGCCGCCGGCAGAGCACCTGGATCATCCGCTCCACCTCGGGCGCGCGGCCGATGAGCGGGTCGATCAGCCCCTTCGCGGCGCGCTCGACCAGGTTCACGGTGTAGGTGCGGAAGGGATCCTTCGCGGGCCGCTCGGGGCGGCCGCCCGCCTCCTCCCCGTCCTCGCCCTCCTCGGAGGCGCCGCCCTCGTCGCCCTCTTTGACCGCGCCGTGCGACACGAACTGGAGGATGTCGATCCGGCGGATCCCCTGGGCCTCGAGGAGCTGCACCGCGTGCGAGCCCTTCTCGCGGGTGATCGCCACGAGGACGTCCCCGGCGTGCAGCTCGGTCCGGCCGCTCCCCTGGACGTGCCAGGCGGCCCGCTGGAGCACGCGCTGGAAGGCCGCCGTCTGCTCGGGGTCGCGCTCGGTCTCGAGGGCCTGGATGGCCCGATCGAAGTACTCCTCGATCTCCTTGCGGAGCCGCTCGAGGTCGGCGCCACAGGCGAGGAGGACCTCCTTCGCGACCCGGTCGTTCGTCAGGGCGAGGAGGAGGTGCTCCAGGGTGACGTACTCGTGGTTGCGGCGCCGCGCGTCGGCCAGGGCCGACTGGAGGGTCTGCTGCAGCTCTTTCGAAACCGTGACCATGGCTACTCCGGCTCGATCGTAATGAGGAGCGGGTACTCCCGCTCGCGGGCGAGGGACGTCGCCTTCGCGGCCTTCGTCTCGGCGATCTCCCATGGATAGATACCCGCGACGCCGACGCCGCGCATATGAACGTTCAACATGATCCGGTGGGCGCTCTCCGGGTCGTGGTTGAAGACGTTGACCAGGATGAAGTCGACGAACTCCTGGGTCGTGTAGTCGTCGTTGTGGAGCAGGACCTTGAAGAGGGCCGGGAGGCGGGTCTTCGTGTCCTGGCGCGTCCTTGGGACGGTGACGGTCTCGCCGCCGGGAGGGGTTCGCTCCGACATTCGAACCGTATTGTACCGGAGCCCGGACGCGCCGCCGCGCCGAGGCTCCCCCGTCAGGGCGATTCCGGCGGGGGCAGCGTCCACGCCCCGCGCAGGGTCGGCCGCTCGAGCAGCTCCTCCAGGCGGTCGAGGAAGCGGGTGCGGGGGATCTCTCGCGCGCCGAGCCGGACGAGGTGGTCCGTACGGACCTGGCAGTCGACCAGCTCGACGCCCCGGCCGGACAGGAACTGGACGCTGCGGACGAAGGCCGCCTTGGAGGCGTCGGGCCGCTCCGAGAACATCGACTCACCGAAGAACGCGCCGCCGAGGCTCACGCCGTACAGCCCCCCGGCGAGCACCTCGCCGTGCCACGCCTCGAAGGAGTGGGCGAACCCCTCGCGGTGCAGCGCCTCGTAGGCGGCGATCATCTCGTCGGTGATCCAGGTCCCGCGCTGGCCCGGCCGCTCGGTGCGCGCGCACCCGCGGATCACCTGGCCGAAGGCCCGGTCCGCCGTGACCCGGTAGGTGCCGCGGCGGAGGGTGCGGGCGAGCGAAGAAGAGACGTGCAGCTCCCCGGGGAAGAGGACCAGCCGCGGGTCGGGCGACCACCAGAGGATCGGGCTCCCCTCGTTGAACCACGGGAAGATCCCCTGCGCGTAGGCACGCAGGAGCCGCTCCCCGGAGAGATCGCCGCCGACCGCCAGCAGCCCGTCCTCCTCGGCGAGCGAGGGGTCGGGGAAGATCAGCTCGTCCGAGAGGCGGAAGACGGGCATGCCGACGACCGTCCCCTCTCCCTCACCGAGGGAGAGGGCCAGGGTGAGGGAGGGTGGAATTCACGCATGCAGCTCGACGAACTGCCGGATCGCCTTCCGCACGCTGTTCTGCACGGCCACGGGCACCTCGGGGAGCGCGGCGTTCTTGCAGAGCGCCAGCGTCTGCTGCAGCGAGTCGCAGCGGGCCTGGCAGCTCGGGCACTTCGCGAGGTGCTGCTCCATCGTCGCGCAGAGGTCGCCCGAGATCTCGTCCTCGAGGTGCTGCGAGAAGAGCTGGACGATGTCGGGGCAGGCCGCGGCGGGCGGCTCGGGCCGGGCGCCGGGCGCCTCGTGGGAGATGATCGGGGCGATCGCCTCGCGCACCGCGAGCCGCGCGCGGTGGAGGCGGCTCTTCACCGCCTCGACCGTGAGCCCCATGATCTCGGCCACCTCGGGGGCGGAGAGCCCCTCGACGTCGCGCAGGACGAGCACCTCGCGGTACATCGGCT
>DATIVK010000087.1:0-37316 GCA_035465955.1 Anaeromyxobacteraceae bacterium
CGCGCGAGTACCAGGCGACGAAGCCGGGCTCGGGGTGCCGAAAGAGATCGCGTGGCATGGTGCCCGTCGTCCACGGGCTGCCCGCCGACGGAATCGACCAATCGTGGTGGTGGATCACGACGAAGTCGCTCCCCACCGCGCGCAGATCGACGACCCCCTGATAGGGGAGACTGTCCCCCAGCGCGGTCGAAGCCGAGGCTATCGCCAGCGCGCCTGCGACGCTGAGGATGATCCTCCTCAGCCGCCGCAGGGGCGTGGGAGTGCGGGTCACGTCCGGCTCACCGCGAAGGGCGAGAAGGCCTGCTGCACCGGCATGACCTCGATCGTGTTCACGTTGACGTGGGGCGGCCGCGTCAGGCACCAGAGGACCGTGTCGGCGATGTCCTCGGCCGAGAGCGGCTGCATCCCCTCGTAGACCTTGCCGGCCCGCGCCGCGTCGCCGTGGAAGCGGACCACCGAGAACTCGGTCTCGACCATGCCCGGCTCGACGTTGGTGACGCGGACGCGGGTGCCGAGCAGGTCGGCGCGGAGGTTGAGCGAGTACTGGCGCACGAACGCCTTGGTCGCGCCGTACACGTTGCCGCCGGGGTAGGGCCAGTTCCCCGCGACGGAGCCGACGTTCACGACGTGGCCGCGATCGCGGGCCACCATGCCGGGGAGCACGAGGCGCGTGAGGTGGACGAGCGCCCGGCAGTTGGTGTCGATCATCCGCTCCCAGTCGTCGAGGCTCGCGCGGTGGGCGGGCTCCAGCCCCAGCGCGAGCCCCGCGCTGTTGACGAGGACGTCGATCGCCTGGAGCGGCGCGGGCAGGCCCGTGAGCGCCGCCTCCGCCGCCTCCTTGTCCCGGACGTCGAAGGGGAGGGGGTGGACCTGGCCCCCGAGGCGGTCGGCGAGCGCCTCCAGCCGGTCGGCGCGGCGGCCGGCGGCCACCACCCGGGCGCCTGCGCGCGCGAGCGCCTCGACGCAGGCGAGGCCGATCCCGGAGGTGGCGCCCGTGACGAGGGCGGTGGTGTCCTTCAGCTCGTACGGCATGGTCAGGTCTCCTCGCCCGCGCCCGGCGCGGCCGCCTCCGCGAGCGGGAGGCTGATGCAGAAGGTGGCGCCGCCGCCGGGCCGCGCGCCGGCCTCGATGTCGCCGCCGTGCTGCAGCACGATCTTCTTCACGATGGCGAGGCCCAGCCCGGTCCCGTCCGTCTTGGTGGTGAAGTAGGGGTCGAAGATCCGCTCGCGCATCTCCGCGTCGATCCCGGGCCCCTCGTCCGAGACCGTGAGGAGCACGCGGCTGCGCGTGCGCGCTACGCCGAGGTGGATCCGGGCCCGCGCGGGGCGGCTCGCCTCGACGGCGTTCGCCGCGAGGTTCGCGAGGACGCGCCGCATGAGCACGCGGTCCACGGCGGTGGGGCAGGGGCCCGTCCGGACGACCTCCACCTCGGCCTGCTCGGCGAGCTGCGGGTTCGTGCGGACGAAGTCCTCGACGAAGTCGCCGAGGTCCGCGGGCTCCGGCGCCGCCTCGGGGAGCTTCGCGAAGGCGCTGAAGTCGGCGACCAGCCGCTGGAGCGTCCCGACCTCCTCCCGCACGATCTCGCCCGCCTCCGCGAGCAGGGGGCCGAAGGAGGCGTCGCCCGGGGAGCGCTTCCAACGCGCCTCGAGCTCCTGGAACGCGAGCTGGATGGGGGTGAGCGGGTTCTTGATCTCGTGGGCGAGCCGCCGCGCGATCTCCTGCCAGCCGGAGATCTTCTCGAGGTAGACGATCCGCCCGCGGCTCTCGCGCACCTCGCGCACCATCTCGTTGAAGGCCGCCGCGAGGGCGGAGATCTCGTCGCCGGCGAGCCGGTCGCGAGCGGTCAGCTGGACCTGGACGGAGAGATCGCCGCCGGCGAGCTTGCGCACCGCCGCGACCAGGGCGTCGACGCGCCGGGTGGTGCGCCGCGCGAACCAGATGCCGGCCGCCGCCGCGAGCAGCGACAGGACGGCGAGCAGCGTGCCGTACGAGAGCACGTAGCTCCGCTGGATCGCGTCGCGCAGCCGGTCCAGCTCCCGGGACTGCTCCGCCAGCGTCCGCGTCTCGTCCAGCTCGGCGAAGAGCCGCGCCTCGACGGCGAAGGTGCACTCGAGCACCGCGCCGCCCGGGAGCTTGACGTGGGCCGCGGCCGGCCGCCAGCCGCCCTCCGGACCCGGTCCCCTCGCCTCGGCGCTCGCGAGCAGCGCGCCGCCGGCCTGGAGGACCGCGGCGCGGCGCAGCCCCGGCGTCCGGGACACCGCCCGCTCCAGGTGGCGCCGCGCGCCGTCCCGGTCCGACGGGAGCCCCCGCGCCACCTCGCGGGCCTGCAGCGCGTACAGCTGCTTCCTCGCCTGGAAGAGCTCGCCGTAGACCCCGGGCACCGCCTCGAGCCGGCTGACGACGCGCGGGGAGAGCCCCAGCGTCAGGTCCTGCTCGGCGAGCCCCGCCGCGAGCCAGAGGGCGCCGACGAGCGGGACCACCGTCCCGATCACGAGGGCGATCGCGATGTTCCGCTCGAACCGCGAGACGCGGAGCCAGCGGGGGGGGCGTCGGAGCCAGCGGGCCCAGGGGGGCGCGCCGCCTGGCGTGGGAGGGGGCGTGGTCACCGGGGGGGCACCGCGTCGGGGGAGAGGGGGCGCGAGCGGAAGACGAGGCTCTGCTCCCGCTCCTCCGGCTCGCGCAGCAGGAAGCCGGCCACCGCGCCGAGCACGCTGCGCGAGGCGCCGCGCCCGCCCGCGGCGCCGGCGAGGTACTCGCGCGTGGCGGCCAGCAGCTCGGGAGAGATCGGGTTGACGTCGATCCGCACGTCGACGGTGAACCGGGAGGGCGGGAGCGATCCGGCCGGCCCCAGGTCGGCCTCGTCCACGCGGGCCAGGAGGGCGCGGAGCGCGTCGACGCTGCGCAGGACGTGGCGGCGCCCGCCCGGCGTCCGCGGATCGCGCACGGTCACCGTCCAGGTCTCCTCCCAGACGTCGAAGAGCACGTCGAAGACGCGGACGAACGCGGCCGTCGGCTCCTCGCCGCCGATCGGGACGACCGCGACGTAGAGCGCGACCACGTTGCGCAGCCCGTTCCCCAGCCGGCTGGGCAGCTCGCCGGGGAGGACCGCCGTGAGGTCCACGGCCGCGACGACGTGCCCGTCGCGCCTCGCCAGGGCGACGGGGATGGGACCCGCCTCGGCCCGTGCCGCCGGCGCCGCGCAGAGCGCCGCGAGCGTGGCGGCGAGGGCGAGCCTTCCGGGGGGGCGCGCGGGGGTCACAGGAGGTTGTCGAGCGCGTACCCGAGGGACGCGTTGAAGGCGCCGATCGGCGTGTCGAACCGGAGCGCGAGATCGGCGGAGAGCGGGAAGGAGGAGAAGGCCGTCCGGCCGCCGCCGAGCCAGGCCGACGACCAGACCGCCCGCGCGCCGATGGCGAGGTAGGCGCGCTGGAGGAAGCGGCCGTGGATCCGGAGCGGCACGGCCCACTCCAGCCCGCCCATCGCCGCGAAGGCGTCGTAGCGGGAGTCCGTGGAGAAGTTGAGCTCGAGCGCGCGCCCGAGCGCGGGCCCGACGGCGAAGTAGGAGAGGTCGGCGGCGTAGAAGCGGTCGAAGAACGGCGCGTCGCCCTGCACCGCGCCGACCTGGAGCTGCAGCCGGAGCGGCAGCCCGAGGAGGGCGAACGCCGACTCGCCCTGGAGCAGGTACCGGCTGAACTCGTAGTCCGAGCCGAGGAGCCGGGAGGCGAAGGTCACCTGGGCCGCGAGCCGCAGGCCGTCCCGCGGGAGGAAGAAGTCGTTCCGGCTGTCGTGCTCCCACGAGACGACGAGCGCGGAGGCCCAGGAGTCCCCGAAGTGGATGGGCGGGGGCGCGAAGTCCGGGAGCGAAGAGGCGCCGACCGCGACGGCGGAGACCCGGTCCGCGCGCCAGCTCGCGAGGACGCGGTCGAAGGCGCTCGTCCGGAGCCCGAGCGTCAGCTCCCCCCCGGTCCGCCGGTAGCGCACGCGCGGCGCGCGGGAGAAGTCCTCGGCGAACGGATCGCAGCCGGGCCGCGCGCAGGCCAGCTCCTCGCCGCGCAGCGCCCAGGCGCCGGCCCCGGCCACGAGCCTGCCCAACCCGCGGATCGGCAGGTCGGGCGCGAAGAACGACCCCCGCAGCGCGAAGCGATCCGGATCGGCGGGGCGGCCCAGCGGCGCGCCCCCATAGACGAAGGCACCCCCGAGCGCGAAGCCGCGCCCGAGGAAGTTCTGCTCGGCGAGCCCGAGGCCGCCGTAGAGCGGCTGGGGATCGGTCGTCCCCAGCACGAGGTCGGTCACGATGATCGTGTTGCGCTCGACCACCTCGAAGACGAGGACGACGAGCCCCCGCGCGCTCCCCCGCTCCACGCGGGCCTCCACCTGCGAGAACCAGCCGAGCTGCAGGAGCCGGAGCCGCGACAGGAGCACCTCGCGGTCGTCGAGCACGTCGCCCGCGCGGACCCGCAGGTGGCGCCTCACCGCGGCGCTGCGGGCCTTCTGCAGGCCGCGGAGGACGATCTTCTCCACCACGTAGCCGTGCGGCTCCTCGTCCGACGGGGCCGCGGGGGCGGCGGTGGCCTGCTCCACCGGCCCGGCCGGGGGGGGCGTCGCAGGCTCGGCCACGGCGGCCGGGGGCGGCGCCGGCGCGGCGGCCGCGTCCCCGCCGGGGACGGCGGCGACCGCGAGGGACGAGAGCGCGAGGAGGAGGGCGTACATCGCAGCGCATCGTAGTCTGCTTCCGGGATGCCCGCGAGGGGCGGGTGGGAGGGGAGCGCTCACTGGCCGTCACGCCGCGGTGTAGGGTGTCCCATCGGAGGCGTCTCTCCCGGAGATCGAGCGCCGGGGCTGCGCGCCCCGCCGCGCGGGGCGAGGAGGTCGGGCATGGAGCGCGTCACCATCCCTGGGATCCCGTTCCCGGTCTCGCGGATCGGGCTCGGGACGTGGGCCATCGGCGGCTGGATGTGGGGCGGCACCGACGAGCCCGAGTCGATCCGGACCCTCGAGCGGGCGCTCGAGCTCGGCGTGAACCTCGTGGACACGGCCCCCGTGTACGGCTTCGGCCGCGCGGAGGAGATCGTCGGGCGGGCGATCGGTGGCGGCGCCCGGCGCGAGGCGGTGGCGATCGCCACCAAGTGCGGCCTCTCGTGGCGCGACGGAAAGGTCTACCGCGACTCGTCCCGCGCGCGCGTCCGGCAGGAGGTCGAGGACTCCCTGCGGCGGCTGCGGACCGGCTGGATCGACCTCTGCCAGGTCCACTGGCCCGACCCGGCCGTCCCGCTGGAGGAGACGGCGGACGAGCTCGCGAAGTTGAGGGAGGAGGGGAAGATCCGCGCCATCGGCGTGTCGAACTTCTCCCCCGCGCAGATGGAGCGGTTCGCGGCGCGCGCGCCGCTCGCGACGGCCCAGCCGCCCTACAACCTCTTCGAGCGGGCGATCGAGCGCGACGTCCTGCCGTGGTGCCGGGAGCACGGCGTCGCCACCCTGGCCTACGGCGCCCTCTGCCGCGGCCTCCTCTCCGGCCGGATGACCGAGGACACGAGGTTCCTCGGCGACGACCTTCGGCGCTACGACCCGAAGTTCCGGCAGCCGCGCCTCGGCCAGTACCTCGCGGCGGCGCAGGCGCTGCGGGAGCTGGCGGACGCCGAGCTGGGCCGCCCGCTCGTCGAGCTGGCGGTGCGCTGGCTGCTCGATCAGCCGGGGGTCTCCATCGCGCTCTGGGGAGCCCGCCGGCCCGAGCAGCTCGAGGCGATCCCGCGGATCCTCGCCCTCTGGCGGCTGACGCCGGAGCTGCTCGGTCGGATCGACGAGATCCTCGAGGCGCACGTGCGCAACGCCGTGGGGCCGGAGTTCATGGCGCCCCCCTGACGGGGCGCGGCGCCTTGCGGGGCGTCCCGGTGGCCGCGCGCCATCCGAGGGCGCAGCGTGGAGGCACACCCTCCGCACGCCCGAGGAGCGCCCATGAGCCGCCCAGCCGCCGTCCGCACCCTCGCCGCCGCCGTCCTCGCGCTCGCGGCGGGTCCCGCCGCCGCCGTGCCGTCGTTCTCACGGCAGGTCAACATGCCGTGCAGCGCCTGCCACACCGCCTTCCCCCAGCTCACGACCTTCGGGCGGCTCTTCAAGGCCGCGGGCTACGCCCTCACCGCTACGGAGACGGTGAGTGACAAGAGGGACGGCCGGGTGAACCTCGAGCTCGGCCGCCTCGCGCCGCTCGGCGTCCAGCTCGTCGGCTCCTACACCCACGTCCGCGCCCCCGGCGCCGGGAACCGTACGGGGGACGTGCTGCTCCCCGACCAACTGAGCGTCTTCTACGCCGGCCGCATCGCGCCGGACTTCGGCGCCTTCGCCCAGGTCACCTACGCGAGCGACGCCGACCACTTCTCGGTGGACAACCTCGATGTCCGCTGGGCCCATGAGCTGAAGGTCGCGGGCCGCTCGCTGCTCGTCGGCGCCACCCTCAACAACGCCCCGACCGTGCAGGACCTCTGGAACACGACGCCGACGTGGGGCTGGCCCTTCGTGACGTCGGGGGTCTGGCCGGGGATGGGGAGCTTCACCGCCCTCGTGGACGGCCAGCTGGCGCAGGCGGTGGCGGGGGCCACCGTCTACGGCTTCCTCGACCAGTCCGTGTACGCCGAGGTCGGCCTCTATCGCTCCGCCCCGCTGGGCGTGGCGCGGCCGCTCGGGCCGAACAACGCCGACACGCCCCCGCTCATCGACGACGCCGCGCCCTACTGGCGCGTCGCCGTGCAGCGCGACATGGGCCAGCACCTGGTCGAGGTCGGGACGTACGGTCTCCACGCGGCGATGAAGCCGGCGGTGGCTTCGGCGGCGCCCGGAGGCCCCGACGCCGCCGACAAGCTCACCGACGTGGCGGTGGACGCGGAGTGGCAGTACCAGGGCGCCGTCGCCGCGGCGATCCGGGCCACCTGGATCCGAGAGTGGCAGGACCTCGACGCGAGCGCCCCCGGCGAGCGCCCGCGCCTGAGCACCCTGCGCCTCTCCGGCGACGTCTACCGGGACTGGGCGGGCCTAGGGGCCGGGATCTTCCGCACGGGCTCGACCACGTCGACCGCCTTCGGCGACGCCGGGTCGGCCGACACGCGAGGCGGGATGGCCGAGCTCATCCTGCGCCCCTGGGACAACGCGACTTTCCGGGCGCAGTACACGCACTACACGATGCGCGACGGGACCTCGACCGGCGCCTCCGACGCGGACTCCTTCGCGCTGATCGCCTGGCTGGCCTACTAGTCGGGGTGATGCCGGACGCCAGGGGCTCCCGAAGCGGCCACCGGAGGATCCTTCCTCTTCCCCACTCCGGTGGGGGAGAGGCCAGGTGAGGGGGTGGCGCCGCGGCCGGGAGAGGGCGAGTCGGAGGGGACCCGGAAATGCGCGCTTGGGCCTGCGCGTTCCTGCGTTGACGGACCGGGGCGGTCCGCATAGCCTGCGCCGGCGATTTCCCGCACCGATTCCCGACAGATTACCGACAGATGCCCGACGAGACGACCCCGACGCAGGACGGCCTCGGCGCCACCGAGCGCGAGATCCTGGCGCAGCGACTGAAGAAGGCCGAGGCGCTGCGCGCCCTCGGCGTGAACCCCTACGGCAACGGCCACCGCGCGGCCCACGTCACGAAGGATCTCCACGATCGCTACGGCGAGCAGAAGGCCGACGAGATCGCGGCGGATCCGGGGCGCTGGTCGATCGCCGGCCGCGTGCTCGCGAACCGCACCTTCGGCAAGGCGGCCTTCCTTCGGGTGCGCGACCGCGCCGGCGAGCTCCAGATCTGGGTGAAGAAGGACAAGGTCGGCGAGAAGGCGTTCGAGGTCTACAAGCTCCTCGACGTGGGCGACGTCGTCGCCGCGGAGGGGCCGGCGACGCGGACCAAGACCGGCGAGCTGACGCTGGAGGCCGCGACCTTCACGATCCTCACGAAGTCGATCCGCCCGCTGCCCGAGAAGTGGCACGGCCTGAGCGACGTCGAGCAGCGCTACCGCCAGCGCTACGTCGACCTGATCGTCACGAAGGGCGTGCGCGAAGTCTTCGTGAAGCGGACGCGCATCATCCAGACGATCCGGCGGATGCTCGACGCGCGCGGCTACCTCGAGGTGGAGACGCCCACCCTCCACAAGCCCGAGGAGGCCGGCGGCGCCGCCGCGCGCCCCTTCGCGACGCACCACAACGCCCTCGACATCGATCTGAAGCTCCGGATCGCCACCGAGCTGCACCTGAAGCGCCTGATCGTCGGCGGGTTCGACCGCGTCTACGAGATCGGCCGGATCTGGCGGAACGAGGGGATCGACCGTCGCCACAACCCCGAGTTCACCACGATCGAGTTCTACGAGGCGTACGCCACCCACGAAGACCTGATGCACCTCACCGAGGAGCTCTTCCACGCCCTCGCGGTCGAGGTGACCGGCGCGGCGAAGGTCGTGTTCCAGGGGCAGGAGATCGACCTCACGCCGCCCTTCCCCCGCGTGTCGCTCATCGCCCTGGCCGCGAAGGCGCTCGGTCTCTCCGTCGAGGACGCGCTCGCGGGGAGGGGGCTCGCCGAGGCCCTCGGCCGGCTCTCGGCGAAGGAGAACGAGAAGGAGGACGCCTGGAAGCTGGAGCAGGCGGCCCGGAAGACGCCCGGCGAGGCGCTCGCGGTCGTCTTCGAGATCTTCGGCGAGCCGCAGCTGCCGAAGGACCGCCCCTGCTTCGTCGTCGACTTCCCGGTCGAGGCGAGCCCGCTCTCGCGCCGGCGCGACGCGGACCCGCGGCTCGTCGATCGGTTCGAGCTCTTCGTGGCGGGGATGGAGATGGCCAACGCCTTCTCCGAGCTGAACGACCCCGCCGACCAGCGCGCCCGCTTCGAGGCGCAGATGAAGGCGAAGGCGGCCGGCGACGAGGAGGCGATGCCCTTCGACGAGGACTTCGTCCGCGCCCTGGAGGTCGGGATGCCGCCGACGGCGGGGGAGGGGATCGGGATCGATCGCCTCACGATGCTCCTCACCGACTCGGCGTCGATCCGCGAGGTGGTCCTCTTCCCGCTGCTGAAGAGCCGGGAGTAGCGGCTTGGACGAGAGCGCGGCGCTCCCCATGACGCAGGCCGGGCGCAGGGTCCCCCGGGTCTTCGCGCCCGCGTCCTTCGCCCTGGCGCTCGTCGGCGTCCTCGGGACCCTCGGGGTCGCCGCGCAGGCCCACGTCCTCCTCGCCGACCGGCTGCGGATGGCGGGGGCGGTGGCGGCGGGGCTGGCGGCGCTCGCCGGCGCGGCCTTCGCCGTGCTGCTGGGCGGCGCGGCGGCGATCGTCGGGCGCCGGCTCGCCTTCTACGAGATCTCGGCGGCCGCGATCCTGGTCCTCGCCGGCGCCGGGCTCCGCGTGGCCGCGATCGCGCGCCACCCGGGCGCCGACGCCCTGAGCCGCACCCTGGAGACGCAGGGGACCCTCGTCGCGGTGCTCTTCGCGCTCGGGAGCGCGCTCCTCGCCGCGACCGCCGTCTTCCTCGGCGCCTCGATCGGCTTCCTCCTCGGAGGGCACGGGCGGCTCGACCTGTCCTTCTCCTGGGAGCTCTTCGTCGCCCGCAGCCACCTGCGGATCTCCGCGCGGACGCTCCTCGGGCTCTTCGCGCTCGTCGTGACCGGCCTCGTCCCGGGGCTGCTGGTGATGCTCGGGGCCTCGCTCTGGCGCGACGCCGCCGAGCGGCGCGCCGAGCGGCGCGGCGAGCCCAGCTGGCGGACGCGCCTGCCGGCGACGCACCTCATGACGCTCATCTCGATCGCCGGGGTCGCCATCGGGGTCTGGGCGCTCACCGTGGTCCTGTCCGTCATGAGCGGCTTCGAGGCCGACCTCATGAAGAAGATCCTCGGGGCGCAGGCGCACGGGCACGTCATGAAGTACGGGGACGGCGAGTTCACCGAGTGGCGGGACGTGCGGACGCGCCTGCTCTCGGTGCCTGGCCTCCGCGGGGCGACCCCCTTCCTCTACAACGAGGTGATGCTCTCCTCTGGCGGGAACCTGACCGGCGCCGTCCTGAAGGGGATCGACCCCGACACCGTCGGCACGGTGACGGACCTCGCGGCCAACATCCAGGAGGGGCGGCTGGAGTGGCTCAAGGAGCCCGGCGAGATCGCCCGCAAGGCCGGCGAGGGGGAGCCCGCCGCCGCGCCGCCGAAGCGCTCGCTGCCGGGGATCGTGATCGGGCGCGAGCTGTCGCGCGGCCTCCGCGTCTTCGTGGGCGACACGGTCGACGTCGTCTCCCCGCTCGGCGACCTGGGGCCCGCCGGGCCCCAGCCGAAGAGCCGCACCTTCCGGGTGGCGGCGATCTTCTACAGCGGCATGTACGAGTTCGACTCCAAGTTCGCGTACCTCGAGCTCCGCGAGGCGCAGCGCTTCTTCGGCACCGGCGACTCGGTCACCGGCATCGAGGTGAAGGTGGCCGACGTCGACCTCGCGCGCGCGACCATGTCCCGCGCCCTGGCCGCGCTCGACGGCTACCCGTACCGCGTGAAGGACTGGGGGGAGATGAACCGCAACCTCTTCTCGGCGCTCCAGATGGAGAAGGTGGTGATGGCGATCATCCTCGGCTTCATCGTGCTGGTCGCCAGCTGCACCATCGTGGCGACGCTCATCATGCTGGTCCTCGAGAAGACGCGGGAGATCTCGGTCCTCAAGTCGATGGGGGCGTCGGTCGCGAGCGTGATGAAGGTCTTCGTCGCCGAGGGGCTCGTCATCGGCGCGATCGGGACGCTCTTCGGCCTCACCCTCGGCCTCGGCACCTGCCTGCTGATCGACAAGGTGGGGATCCCGCTCGACCCCGACGTCTACTACATCGACAACCTGCCGGTGCTGATCGATCCGGCGCAGTTCGTCTTCTGCGCCCTCGCCGCCACCGCGCTCTCGTACCTCGCCACCCTCTACCCGGCCACGAAGGCGGCGCGGCTGCGCCCCGTCGACGGCCTCCGGAGCGAGTGATGGCCGACGCCGCCGGCGCGCCCGCGCCGTTCGTCCGGATCGAGGGGTTGACCAAGGCCTACCTGCACGGCGGCAAGCGGCTCGAGGTGCTGCGCGGGCTCGATCTCGACATCGCGGCGGGGGAGCTGGTCGCCCTCACCGGCCCGTCGGGCGCCGGGAAGAGCACCTTCCTCCACGTGGTCGGCACCCTGGACGCCCCCACGCACGGCCGCGTCCTGTTCGACGGCGAGGACGTCTTCGCCCGCGGCGAGGAGGCGCTCGCCGACTTCCGCAACGAGGCGATCGGCTTCGTCTTCCAGAGCCACCACCTCCTCCCGGAGTTCACGGCGCTGGAGAACGCGATGATGCCCGCGCTCGTGGCGAGGCGCGCCCGCGCGGACGCGCGCCGCAGCGCCGAGGAGATGCTGGCGCTCGTCGGGCTCTCGGAGCGGGTGGACCACAAGCCGGGCGAGCTCTCCGGGGGCGAGCAGCAGCGCGTGGCGCTCGCGCGGGCCCTCTGCCTGCGGCCGCGCCTCCTGCTGGCCGACGAGCCGACCGGGAACCTCGACCCGCGCACCGCCGAGGGGATCCACGCGCTCCTCGTGGATCTCAACCGGCGGCTCGGGATCACGGCGGTCGTCGTCACGCACAACGAGCAGCTCGCGGCGTCGCTCCCGCGCCGGCTCCGGCTGGACGCCGGGAGGCTGGCGTGAGCCGCCACGAAGGTTTGAGGTTTCGCCCCCGTTGCACTAGATTCCGCGGCTTCGTGAAGCGTCTCTCGCCCCACCTCCTCGGCCTCGTCGCCGCACTGCTCGTCGCGTCCCCGGCGCCGGCCGCCGCGCAGCCGGAGCCGGGCGCCGTGGTGAAGGAGGTGCGGATCGAGGGGACCCGCCGCGTCGAGCCGGACGCCGTGAAGGCCGCCCTCGCGACCCGGGCCGGCCGCCCCTGGGACCCGAAGCGGGTGGACGCCGACGTGCGCGCGGTGATGAAGCTCGGCTTCTTCTCGGACGTCACGGTGAGGATGGAGGGGGAGCCCGACGCACCGGTCCTCGTCTACGTGGTGGCCGAGAAGCCCACCGTGAGCGAGTGGCGCCTCCAGGGGAACCACGAGATCTCGAAGGACGACCTCAAGGAATCCATCGAGGTGAAGCCCTTCCAGGTCCTCGACCTGGTCGCCGTCCGCAAGGACGTGAAGAAGATCCAGGAGAAGTACGTCGAGAAGGGGTTCTACCTCGCCGAGGTGAGGTACGAGCTCAAGGAGCAGCCGGAGAACCAGGTGGCGGTCGTCTACGTCGTGGACGAGAAGGCCAAGGTCCAGATCAAGGAGATCCGCTTCCTCGGCAACGAGAAGGTCTCCCGGTCCGACCTGCTCGGCGCCATGCTCACCAAGGAGGGGGGGCTCCTCTCCGCCGTCTCCAGCGCCGGCACCTACCGCGAGGACATGTTCCAGCGGGACCTCCAGGCGCTCCAGCTCGCGTACCTCGACCGCGGCTACGTCAACGCCAAGGTGGGCAAGCCGACCGTCGATCTCTCTCCCGACCGGCGCTACCTCTTCGTCGCCATCCCCGTCGAGGAGGGGGACCAGTTCCGCATCGGCAAGCTCGGCTTCTCCGGGAAGACCCTCGGGGAGGACGCGAGGCTCCCGGGGCTCGTGAAGTCGGAGCGGGGCGCGATCTTCTCCAGCAGCGTCGTGCGGGGCGACCTGCAGGCGGTCGCCGACGTGTACCGCGACCGGGGCTACGCGAACGCCAACGTCGTGCCGATGACCCAGGTCGACGCGAAGGCCCGCGTCATCGACATCGACTACGAGGTCCAGCCCGGCGGCCTGGTCCGGTTCGAGCGCATCGAGATCACCGGCAACACGAAGACCCGCGACAAGGTCATCCGCCGCGAGCTCCGCATCTACGAAGGGGAGCTCTTCAGCGGGAAGGGGATGCGCCAGTCGAAGCAGCGCGTCACCGCCCTCGGCTTCTTCGAGACCGTGGAGATCACCACGCGGCGGGGCAGCTCCGACGACCTCCTCATCGCCACGGTGGAGGTCAAGGAGCGCTCGACCGGGACCTTCCAGCTGGGCGCCGGGTTCTCGTCGTACGAGAACTTCGTCCTCACCGGGCAGATCTCGCAGAACAACTTCTTCGGCTGGGGCCAGACGCTGTCGCTCCAGCTGCAGTGGTCCTCGCTCCGCCAGCTCGGGACGATCCAGTTCGTCGAGCCCTACTTCCTCGACACCGCCTGGACCTTCGCCTTCGACCTCTACGCGTCCGAGGGGACCTACACCAACTTCAGCCGCCGCGCGGTCGGCGGCAACATGACCTGGGGCTACGAGCTCTCCGGGCTCCAGTCGATCTTCCCGTTCGCGAAGGCCCTCGAGGACGTCCGGGTCTTCGGCACCTACACCAACGAGACCGTGAGCGTGACGCCCGCGGCGGGCGAGGTCCCGCTCTTCAACCGGTACCGCGACGGCTGGACGAGCTCGGTCCGCGGCTCGATCGTGGTGGACAAGCGGGACAACCGGCTCTTCCCGTCGCGCGGGTTCTACGGGTCGCTCTCCGCGGAGGCGGCCCCGCCCGCGCTCGCGCCGAACCTCCTCTTCGGCAACCAGGTGAACCTCTTCCGGCGGTACGCCGCCGACGTGCGGTTCTACCACCCGGTGATCGCGGGCATCGTCTTCCGGAGCAAGCTGACGCTCGGCTACATCGAGGACTGGGACGAGGCGCACCGCGTGCCCATCTCGGAGCTCTACTTCGTCGGCGGCATCAACTCCGTGCGCGGCTACCAGATGTACTCGATCTCGCCGACGCTCCGGGTGCACCGCTCGATGGACGACGCCGGCTTCGACACCAACGTGGGCGGGAACAAGCAGGCGATCCTCAACCTGGAGCTGGAGCTCCCGTTCTTCGAGTCGGCCGGGATCCGCGCCGTCGTCTTCGCCGACGCCGGCAACGCCTTCGCCCGCGGGCAGTGGAGCGATCCCAACGTCTCCGGGTCGCTCTACAAGTCGGTCGGCTTCGGGATCCGCTGGATGAGCCCCGTCGGTCCGCTCCGGTTCGAGTGGGGCATCCCGCTCGACCGCCGCAAGGACCAGGACGGCCGGTACATCGACCGCCCGCTCGACTTCCAGTTCACCATCGGCAACTTCTTCTAGCCTCCGGAAAGGAGCCGTCATGCGCCACCTCCGCCTCGTCGCCCCCCTCACCCTCCTCACCGCGCTCGCCGGGACGCTCGCGCCGGCCGCCGCCCGGGCCGCCGACCTCAAGATCGGCTACGTGGACCTCCAGCGCGCCGTCTCCGAGGTCGAGGAGGGGAAGGCCGCTCGCGCCCAGCTCAAGCGGGAGTTCGACGAGAAGCAGAAGAAGCTCGACGGGAAGGAGGCCGAGCTCAAGAAGCTCCAGGCCGACTTCGAGAAGCAGGCGGTGGTCCTCTCCGAGCAGGCCAAGAAGGAGAAGGCCGACGAGCTGGAGCGCAAGTTCGGCGAGGCCCAGGCGCTGCTCCGGCAGCTCCAGCAGGAGCTCGGCGGCCGCGAGCGCGAGCTGATGAGCGCCCTCTTCGACAAGATGGGGCAGATCGTCAAGGAGATCGCGGAGGCGGAGGGCTTCACCTTCGTCTTCGAGAAGAACCAGTCGGGCATCATGTACGCCCCGTCGTCGCTCGACGTGACCAACGAGCTGGTCCGCAAGTACAACGCGCGCTTCTCGAAGAAGGGCGCCGCGGCCCCCGCCTCCAAGAAGTAGGCGCGCGATGGGATTCACGCTCCAGGAGCTCGCCGGCCGCGTCGGCGGGACGGTGACCGGCGACGCCGCCCTCGTGGTCGAGGGGATCGCGCCGCTCGAGGTCGCCGGCCCCGCGCAGCTCTCGTTCTTCTCCAACAAGAAGTACCGGAAGGCCTTCGACGCCACGGCCGCGGGGGCCGTGCTGGTGGAGCCGGGCACCGAGGCGGCCGCCGGCCGCACGCTGCTCGTGGTCGAGAACGCCTACCTCGCGTTCGCGAAGATCTCGACCCTCTTCCACCCGCCGCGCGAGCCGCTGCCCGAGATCGCCCCGACGGCGGTGATCCACCCGACGGCGACGGTCCACCCGAGCGCCCAGGTGATGCCGCTGGCCTGCGTCGGCCCCGGCGCCGTCGTCGGCCCGCGGACGATCGTCTTCCCGGGGGCGCACGTCGGCCAGGACGCGAAGGTCGGCGCGGACTGCGTGCTCTACCACAACGTCGTGGTCCGCGAGCGCTGCGTCCTCGGTGACCGCGTCATCCTCCAGCCCGGCGTGGTGATCGGCGCCGACGGCTTCGGCTACGCGCTGGACCTGGAGGGGGACGGCCACGGGCCCCGCCACTTCAAGGTGCCGCAGGCCGGCCACGTCGTGATCGAGGACGACGTGGAGATCGGCGCCAACTCCTGCGTGGACCGCGCGACGCTCGGCGTGACCCGCGTCGGCCGCGGCGCCAAGATCGACAACCTCTGCCAGATCGCCCACAACGTCGAGGTCGGGCCGCTCTGCATCCTCGCGTCGCAGGTGGGGATCGCCGGCTCCACGAAGCTGGGGATGGGGGTGGTCCTGTGGGGACAGGCCGGCGTCGTCGGTCACCTCACCATCGGCGACCGCGCCGTCGTCAACGCGCAGTCCGGCGTCGGGCACGACCTGGAGGCGGGGGCGCGCGTCGCCGGCTCGCCCGCCAAGCCCGACGTGCAGTGGGCCCGCAACTCCGCGGTCTTCGACCGCCTCACCGACATGCGGCGCGAGCTGCGCGAGCTCCGCAAGGAAGTCGACGCGCTCCGCGCCGCGAAGAGGGACTCCGAATGAACGACAAGACCCGCGCGCCCGCCGTCATCCTCGACGTCGAGGGGATCCAGCGGCTCCTCCCGCACCGCCCGCCGTTCCTCCTCGTCGACCGCGTGGTCGAGTTCGTGCCGAACGAGCGGCTCGTGGCCTGGAAGGGCGTGACGATGAACGAGCCCTTCTTCCCGGGCCACTTCCCCGGCCACCCGGTGATGCCCGGGGTCCTCATCCTCGAGGCGCTCGCCCAGGCCGGCGCGCTCCTCGCGATCATGTCGATCGGCCCCGAGGCGGCGGACAAGATCACCTACCTCATGGGGATCGACGGCGCGAAGTTCCGCAAGCCGGTCGTCCCGGGCGACCGGCTCGAGCTGCACCTCGAGGTGACGAAGCAGAAGGGGGCCGTCTGGAAGGAGGCCGCGAAGGCGGTCGTCGACGGCCAGGTCGTCGCGGAGTGCGAGTTCATGGCGATGCTCGCCGATCGCGAGCAGCCGGCGAAGTAGGGCCGGGACCGGACGAGGAGCCCGACATGGCCATCCACCCCACCGCCGTCATCGAGCCGGGAGCCCAGGTCGACCCGACCTGCGAGATCGGCCCGTTCGCCGTGATCGGTCCGCACGTGAAGATGGGCCCCGGCAACGTCCTGCAGCCGCACGCGGTGGTGACGGGCCACACGACGATCGGCGCCGGGAACCGGTTCTTCCCGTTCTGCGTCGTGGGCGGCCCGCCCCAGGACCTGAAGTACGGCGGCGAGCCGACGACCCTGGAGGTCGGCGATCGGAACACCTTCCGCGAGTACGTCACCGTCAACACCGGCACGGTCGGCGGGGGCGGCGTCACGCGGATCGCCAACGGCGGCCTCTTCATGGCCAGCTGCCACGTCGGCCACGACTGCCAGATCGGCGACGGGGCGATCATCGCCAACTCGGTCGCGCTCGCCGGGCACGTCACGCTGGAGGAGCACGTCCACTTCGGCGGCCTGTCGGCGTGCCACCAGTTCTGCAAGATCGGCCGCTTCGCCTTCGTCTCCGGCCTGACCGGCGTCGTGAAGGACGTGCCGCCCTACTGCTTCGCCTCCGGCGCCCGGGCCGAGCTGGCGGGGATCAACAGCGTCGGGCTCCAGCGGGCCGGCTTCACCGACGAGCAGGTGGGCCGGATCAAGCAGGCCTACAAGGTCTTCTTCCGCTCCAACCTCCAGACCGCCGAGGCGCTCGCCCAGCTCGAGGCCGAGCTCGGCCAGCACCCCGAGGTCGCCCACTTCATCGCCTTCATCAAGGGCTCGGAGCGCGGCGTCACGCGGTAGCGCCCGGCATGGCGACGATCGGGCTCATCGCCGGCGGTGGCCGGTTCCCGCTCCTCTTCGCGGAGAGCGCGCGCCGCGCGGGCCACCGCGTGATCGCGGTCGCCCACAAGAGCGAGGCCGACCCGGCGCTCGAGGGGCTGGTCGACGCCATCACCTGGATCAAGCTGGGGCAGATCGGCCACATCCTCGAGGGGCTGAAGGCGGGCGGCGCGGAGCAGACGGTGATGCTCGGCTCGATCACCAAGCGCCGCTTCTTCAAGGACGTCATGCTCGACGCCACGGGCGTGCGGCTCCTCGCGCGCGTGGCTGTCCGCTCCGACGACAACCTGCTGCGCACCATGGCCGCCTTCCTGGAGGAGGAGGGGATGCCGATCGTCGATCCGACGCCGTTCCTCCAGGATCGCCTGGCGCAGGAGGGCGTCATGGGGCGGCACGCCCCCACCGAGGCCGAGGAGGCGGACGCCCGCTACGGCCTCGAGCTGGCGCGCGGCATCGGGCGGCTGGACCTCGGCCAGACGGTGGTGGTGAAGGATCGGGTCGGCGTCGCCGTCGAGGCGCTCGAGGGGACCGACGCCTGCATCGCCCGCGGCGGGGAGCTGGCGCACGAGGCGTTCACCGTCGTGAAGGCGGTGAAGCCGGGGCAGGACCGGCGCTTCGACCTCCCCGCGGTCGGGCCCGACACCGTCGAGGCCCTGCGGAGGGCCAACGGCAGGGTGCTCGCGGTCGAGGCCGGGGCGACGCTCGTGATGGACCTCGACGAGATGGTCGAGCTGGCCGACGCCGCGAAGATCGTGCTCCTCGGGATCCGGTGATGGCGGGCGGGGTGGCCTGGGCACGCGACGACGCGGGCGGCGTCCTGCTGGAGATCCTGGTCCAGCCCCGCGCCTCGCGGACGCGCGTGGTCGGGGAGCACGACGGGCGGCTCAAGATCCAGCTCGCGGCCCCCCCCGTGGACGGCGAGGCCAACGCGGCCCTCGTGGAGTTCCTCGCCGGCACCCTGCGCGTGCGCAGGGCGGACGTGACGATCGCCCGGGGCGACACCGGGCGGCGGAAGACGGTCCGGGTGGCCGGGGTGACGGCCGCCGCGGCGATGCGGGCGCTCGGTTCCACCCCCTCACCCTGATATATTCCTGCCCCCCATGACCATGAACGACTCCCGCTTCCTCCGCGCCTGCCGCCGCCAGCCCGTCGACCGCCTCCCCGTCTGGATGATGCGCCAGGCCGGCCGCTACCAGGCCAGCTACCGCGCCGTCCGCCAGAAGGTGAGCTTCCTGGAGCTCTGCCGCTCGCCCGAGCTGATCGCGCAGGTGACCATCGCGCCGATCGACGAGATCGGCTTCGACGCGGCGATCCTCTTCTCGGACATCCTCGTCCACCTCCCGGCGATGGGGCTCGATCTCTCGTTCGAGAAGGGGGAGAAGGGCAAGGGGGACGGCGGTCCGAAGATCGCCAACCCGGTCCGCACGCGCGCCGACGTGGACGCGCTGAAGATCCCCGAGCCGAAGAAGGACCTGCCGTACGTCCTCGACGGGGTCCGGGCCATCAACGCCGGGCTCGCCGGGCGGGTGCCGCTCATCGGCTTCGTCGGCGGCCCGTTCACCGTCGCGAGCTACGCCGTCGAGGGGGGGAGCCAGGGCTTCACCCGGCTCAAGACGATGCTCTACGCGGAGCCCCAGACCGCGCACGCCCTCTTCGAGAAGCTGACGCAGGCGGCCATCGTGCAGATCGAGGAGCAGATCGCGGCCGGGGCCCACGCCGCGCAGGTCTTCGAGAGCTGGCTCGGCGAGCTGGCCCGCGAGGACCTCGAGGAGTTCAGCTTCCCCTACCTCGCGAAGATCGCCGCGGCGATCCGGAAGGCCGGGGTCCCGTCGATCCTCTTCTCGACCGGGACCACGGGGCACGTCGAGAAGATGGCGGCCCTGGGGTACGACGTCGTCTCCGTGGACTGGCGCACGCCGATCCAGGAGGTCCGGGCGCGCATCCCCCAGGTGGCCGTCCAGGGGAACTACGACTCCACGATCCTCTTCGGCCCCACCGACGTCGCCGTGCGGCGCGCCCTGCAGGTCGCGCAGGCGGGGGCGACGGCGCCCGGTTACATCTTCAACCTCGGGCACGGCATCCAGCCGGGGACCGATCCCGCGCGGGTCAAGGCCGTCGTCGAGGCGGTGCAGGCCCTGAAGATCTGACGCCGGCAGGGGAGCGCGCCGTGATCCAGATCCCGTCCTGGGAGCTCATCAAGAAGTACGACCGGCCGGGGCCGCGCTACACGAGCTACCCGACGGCGCCCGAGTGGAAGGACGACTTCGGGCCGGCGCGCTACGAGGAGCACCTCGCCCGGGCGGACGCCCAGGCCGGGCCGCTGTCGCTCTACGTCCACCTGCCGTTCTGCCGCGAGATGTGCCGCTTCTGCGGCTGCAACGTCATCGCGACGCACGACGGCTCGCGGGCCGACGCCTATCTCGACGTGCTCGAGAAGGAGGTCGCGCTGGTGGCGGCGAAGCTGCCGAACTGCCGGCAGGCGACGCAGCTCCACTGGGGCGGCGGCACGCCGACCTTCCTCGACGAGGAGCAGCTCGTCCGCTGCCACGAGATCCTCGCGCGCCACTTCCAGTTCACCCCCGACGCCGAGAAGGCGATCGAGATCGACCCGGCCATCACCCGCAAGTCGCAGATCGAGGTGCTCGCGGGGCTCGGCTTCAACCGGATCTCGATGGGGGTGCAGGACTTCGACGCGAAGGTGCAGGAGGTCGTCGGCCGCATCCAGGGCGAGGAGGAGACGCACGCCCTCGTCGACGCCGCGCGGCAGGCAGGCTTCAAGGGGGTCAACCTCGACCTCATCTACGGGCTGCCCTACCAGAGCCCCGACACCTGGAAGCGGACGCTCGACCGGATCGTCGCGATCCATCCCGACCGGATGGCCGTCTTCGGCTTCGCCTACGTCCCGTGGTCCAAGCCCCACCAGCGCCTGCTGCCGCAGGAGGCGCTGCCCAAGACCGAGCAGCGCGTGGAGCTGTTCCTCTCCGCGGTGGAGGGCTTCACGGGCGCCGGCTACCGGCTGATCGGCCTCGACCACTTCGCGCTCGAGAGCGACGAGCTCGCGCGGGCGCAGGACGCGGGCGTCCTCACCCGCAACTTCCAGGGCTACACGGTGCGCCCCGCCGACGACACCATCGCCTTCGGCATGACGTCCATCTCCGACCTGGGCGGCTGCTACGCGCAGAACACGCACCGGCTCCGGGACTGGGAGGCGCTCGTCGACGCGGGGACCCTCCCCGTCACGAAGGGGATCGCGGTGACCGACGACGACGTCCTGCGGCGCTTCGTCATCAACCGCGTCATGTGCCTGCTGAGGCTCGACCTCGGCGAGGTCGGCCGGAAGTTCGGCGCGGAGGCGGCCGCCGGGATCGAGGCGGATCTGAAGGCGGGGGTGCAGGAGCTCCGCGACGACGGGCTCGTGACCTTCGACGGGCAGGTCCTGCGGGTCACGCCGCTCGGCCAGCTGCTCGTGCGGAACGTCGCCATGCTGTTCGACGCCTACCTCAAGAAGGAAGGCGCCAAGACGCAGTACTCGCGGACGGTCTGAGGGATCGTCATCCCCTGTCCCCGCCCGGGGGAGAGGGTCAGGGTGAGGGGGCGGGCAGCATGAAATCCGCGGTCTTTCTGCTCAACCTCGGCGGCCCACGCAACCTCGCCGAGGTGGAGCCCTACCTCTACGAGCTCTTCTCCGACCCGCTCCTCATCTCGGCCCCCTTCGGCCCCTTCCGCCCCCTCATCGCCCGGCTGATCAGCCACCTCCGGGCGCCGTCGTCCTCCGAGAAGTACGGGCTCATCGGCGGCAGGTCGCCGCTCGTGGAGGAGACGGAGAAGCAGGCGCGGGCGCTCTCGGCGGCGCTCGGCGACGGCTACACCGTCCACCTCGCGATGCGGGCCGGCCACCCCAGCACGGAGGAGGGGGTCCGCGAGGCGCTCGCCGCGGGCGCGCAGCGGGCGATCGCGCTGCCGCTCTACCCGCAGTGGGCGAACGCCACGACCCTCAGCTCCCTCCTCGAGCTGCGCCGCCGCTGGCCGCGCGAGCGGCCGCTGCAGGAGGTCCACGCCTGGCATGACCACCCGGGCTACCTCGACGCGTCGGCCGCCGCGCTCCGCGAGACGCTCGCGGCGATGCCGCCGGCCGAGCGCGAGCGGGCGCTCGTCGTCTTCAGCGCGCACGGCCTGCCGATGAGCCAGGTGCGCAAGGGCGATCCCTACCCCGAGCACGTCGTGGCGTCGGCGACGGGGACGGCGGAGCGGGCGGGCGTGACCGATTGGCGCGTCACGTACCAGAGCCGCGTCGGGCCGGTGAAGTGGCTCGGCCCCGACACCAACGAGTTCCTCGCGGGGCACGCGAAGGGGAGGGCGATCGTGATCGTCCCGATCGCCTTCGTCTCCGAGCACCTCGAGACGCTCTACGACATGGACATCGTCGCGAAGGAGGCGGCGCTGAAGGCCGGCGCCGTCGCGTACCGTCGCGTCCCCGCCCTCGGCGACCGGCCCGACTTCGTCGCCGCGCTCGCGGAGATCGTGCGGGCCGCCGCCGGCGCCTGATCCCGGCCGCTCCGCGCGGGCTTCAGGGCGTGGGCGTCTCCCGCGCTCCCCCGCCGGAGGAGCGGGCAGGCGGGGGGGGCGGCGCAGCGGCGTCCCCGTCCTCGGGGCGCGTGAGGCCGCGCGCCGCGAGGCAGGTCTTGTCGTAGAGGTCCCGGAAGACGTTGTCGGGGTCGGTCTGCGCCTTCACGCGCGCGTAGTTGTCGCGGTTCCAGGTCTTCCAGAAGTCCTCGGGCGAATAGTAGTTGTGCGAGATGAGCGTCTTGAGCCCGCCGAGCTCGAGGAGCTTCTCCTCCAGCGCCTTGTGGAGGTTGATGCCGGGGGGCTGGCGCATCCCGTAGATGGCGAGGTCGACGAAGAGCGTGTCCCGGAGGCCGTCGAAGATGCGCGGGTGGAGCCACTCGTAGGCGCGCGCGGGACGGAAGGGGACGCACCAGAGCGGGAAGTGGCCGAAGGTGGGCCGGTACCACTCCATGAACGCCTCCATCCGGGAGAAGGGGATGAAGACGTCCACCGTGATCCTCGGCGGCCCCGCGGGGAGCACCCGGGTGAGCAGCCGGTAGAGCCGGAGCGCGCGCTCCGAGTCGAGGGCCTTGCCGAAGAGCAGGCGGCCGAGGAACGTCTTCGGGTGGACGTTGGTGACGCCGTGGTCGTACCGGAAGAAGTAGTCCGGGGTCCGGAGGTAGTCCTCGGCGCGCGTGCGCGTCGTCCGGTAGTAGACGCGCGTCCAGTCGTAGCGGTGGGTGTACGGAGCGCGATCCACGAGGCGCCCCAGGCAGAGGGCCCACTCGGTCGGCGAGTGGATGATGCCGTCCATGAAGTCCACGTCCGCGGCCTCGGAGTGGCGCAGGATGGCGGCCTGGTAGCCGGCGAGCGTGCGGTGCCGCTCGTAGACGACGTGCACGAAGGGCTTCGCCGGGAGGAGCCGGAAGGTGAGGCGCGTCAGGACGCCCAGCGTGCCGAAGGAGCCGTGGAGCATCTGGAAGAGGAGCCGGTGCTCGTTCTCCGGCGTGCAGACGAGGACGTCGCCGCGCGCCGTGATCACCTCGTACTCGAGGCAGCCGTCGTGGAAGCCGCCGAACCGGAACGAGGTCGACTCGAGGGAGCAGCCGGAGACGGCGCCGCCGATGGTGATCGTCTTCAGCTCGGGGACGACGAGCGGCACGAGCCCGTGGGGCAGGGTGGCCGCGACCAGGTCGACGAAGGTGACCCCGGGCTCGGCCACGCAGACGCGCGCGACGGGGTCGATGGAGAGGATCTGGTCGAGATCCGAGGTGTCGATCGTGTCGTCCGAGTAGCGCAGATCCCTCGCCTTCGGCACCTCGTGCGGCGTCGCGCGCTTGCGGATCCGGAGCGGGCGGCCGCTCGCGTGCTCCCTGAGCTGGCGCGCGACCCGCGCCACCTTCTGCTCGTGTGCTGGCTGACCGTTCGGCATGGCTCCCGCGCCCGTCACCAAGGGTCACATCGGCCGGTGCCCGATGCCAGCAGACTTCTGGGGCGCTCCGGGGACCGGCGCCCCGGATGGAGGTGGCTCTACCCCAGGTGACGCCGGGGCCGGGACGTGGTCTCCTCTCGCGTCTGCGTCCGCCAAGGGAAGCACACCGACGTGGGTTCGGGGTGCGGTCGGCGGCGCCAAGGAGGAACCGTGAGAAACCTCGTCCTCGCCCTCGCGCTCTTCGCCGGCTCGCCCGCGCTCGCCCAGGGCATCCGCGTGCAGCTCCCGATCGGCGTCCGCGTGGAGGTGGCGCCGCCGCAGCTCCGCGTGGAGGTCGCGCCGCCCGCGCCCGCGCCGACGCAGGTCTGGGTGCCGGGCTACTGGTCCTACGCGAACGGCGCCTACGTCTGGATCGCGGGGGCGTACGCCGTCCCCCCGCAGCCGACCTCGCGCTGGGTCGCGCCGCGCTGGGCCCTGCGCGAGGGCGGCTGGTACTTCGAGCCCGGGCGCTGGGAGGTCGCGCCCGCGGGCTACCCTCCCCCGCAGGTGCCGCCGGCTCCTCCGCAGCAGGCCTACCCGCCTCCCCCGCGCCAGGCGCCGCCGCGGCGGCTCTCGCGTGACGAGGCGGTGCAGCGGGCCTACGACGTCACCGCCCGCCATGGGCTCCGGGCGCTCGGGGTGAAGGACGTCGAGGAGGACGACGGCCTCTGGAAGGTGAAGGTGCTCGTGGACGGCGGGGTGGCGAAGGTCCTCGTCGATCCGGTGAGCGGCAACGAGGTCCGGTTCGAGGGGCCGCGCGGCTGCAAGCCCAACCAGTACTGGGACGGCGAGAAGTGCCGCCACAAGGGCAAGGGGCACGGCGCGCGCAAGCACGACGACGAGGACGACTGAGAGGCCGAGAGACCTTCCCTCTCCCCCACCGGGCCCACCGGGGGAGAGGGTCGGGTCGGGGGGCGGCGCCGCGTGCCGTTCCGCGGGGCTGCGCGGCGGTCTGCGCTACGCCCCTCCCCGGCCGCTCACCGCCGGAAGGTGTCGCAGGCCTTCAGGCTCCCCGACTCGAGGCCCGCGCGGAACCAGCGGGAGCGCTGCGCAGAGCTGCCGTGCGTGAACGACTCCGGGCTCACGCGGCCGGTCGTCGTCCGCTGGATCCGGTCGTCGCCGATCGCGGCGGCGGCGGCGAGCCCCTGCTCGACGTCGCCCGGGTCGAGCAGCCCCCGGTCCTGCGCCGCCTTCCCCCAGGCCCCCGCGAAGCAGTCGGCCTGCAGCTCCAGGAGGACCGAGAGGGCGTTGCGCCGCCCGGGATCCCGCCGCTGGAGGTCGCGCACCTCCTGCGAGATGCCGAGCAGGCTCTGGAGGTGGTGACCGACCTCGTGCGCGATGACGTAGGCCTGCGCGAACTGCCCCGGGGCGCCGAAGCGGTCGGCGAGCTCACGGTAGAACCCCAGGTCGATGTACACGCGGTGGTCCGCGGGACAGTAGAAGGGGCCCATCTCCGCGGCCGCGTCGCCGCAGCCGGAGCGGACCTCGTCCCAGAAGAGGACGAGCTTCGCGGGGCGATAGCCGTCCACCGCCTGTCCCCAGACCCGCTGCGCGTCGTTGAAGGAGGCCACCGCCGTCCGCTCCAGGTCGGCCTCCGCGGCCTGGCGCTCCGCGACCTGCTGCGGCGAGGCCTGCGCCGCGCCCTGCATCGGCGCCGAGCCGAGGAGCGCGAACAGGTCCTGCTTGAAGAGGACGCTCAGGACGGCGAGGACCAGCACGCCGCCGATCCCGAGCTTCGTCCCGCCGCCCCCGGCGAAGGCCCCTCGCCGGTCCTCCACGTTCGTGCGGTCGCCGTCGTCGAGTCGCATGCCGTCCCCTCCTCGGGTCTCCTCGCGGTCATCCTCTCACGGCGGTGAGCCATCCTCGACGACCCGCCCCCGCCCCCGCACCGGCGCCCTACTTCCTCAGCGTGTTGAGCCGGTGGAGGACCGCCTTCGCGACCTCGTGGTCGGGGTGGGCGCGCAGGGCGTCGAGGACCAGGCGGCGGGCGTCGCTCACGTTGCCGCGCCGCTCCTCCGCGAGCGCGAGCACCGACAGCGCCCGGGGGTGGTCCGGCGTGATCGCGAGCGCCCGCTTCGCCGCCCTCCGCGCCTCGTCCGCCCGCTGCCCGGCGGGCAGCACCGGGTCGTAGAGGCTGGCGAACCCGAGCATCGCGAGGTACTCGGGCTCCTTCGGGTTGCGCTCCACGGCGTCGCGGAAGGCGTTCACCGCCTCGGCGAACCGGTGGGCGCGCAGCGCCTTCTCGCCCCGCTTCAGCGAGATCTCCGCGTCGAGGTCGATGCCGGGGCGGCGCGCCCCCGAGAGCTCGAACTGGAGCAGGAGGAAGGCCAGGTAGCCCCGCCGCTTCTCCTCGTTCCCGAGCACGCGGTAGGCGGCGCTGAGCTTGGCCTGGATCGCCGTGAGGAGGTCCTCGAGGTCGCCCACCTCGTACTCGACGAAGCCGTCCGGGTGGAAGCGGCTGGCGACCTCCGTGTAGGCCCGCTCGACGTCGTCCGTCGTGGCCGAGATGTCGACGCCCAGCGCGTGGAGGTGGGTCCCGGGGACGATCTGCAGGGCCGCCTGCCGGATCGCCTCCGCGCGATCGGGGGGGAGCGGCTTCCTCCTGCGGGGCGGCGTCGCGCCGTAGCGGTCGGCGTCGGCGCCCTCCGCGGGGGCCTCGTGGAAGGCGACCGCGCCGATCATCGAGAGGAACCAGAGGAGCCCGAGCGCCTCCTTCAGCTCCCCCTTCCGCGCCTCCAGGAACGCGTGGGTGGGGGTGCGCCCGTCCAGCGCGAGCGCGAGCCGGAGATCGACGCTCCCGAGGGCGCACGCGGGGAGCAGCTGCTGGAAGTCGCCGGTCCGGACCGGGTAGGCCTCCGACACCTGCTTGAGCGCGTCGGAGAAGTGCTTCACCGGCATGTGGAGCCGGGCGCCCTCGAGGATCGCCTGGAGCGGCAGGATCTCGGCGGGCTGGACCTGCCCGGCGAACTCGTTGCCGTCGTGGAAGCGCCAGCGCCCCCGCTTCAGGCCCGTCGCCCGGATCGTCATCGCCTTCACGTGGGCGCGCAGCGCCGCGGTGAGGGGCTCCCCGGGCTCGAGGACCCCCGCCGCGATCAGCGCCGCGCCCGGGGAGAGGCCGCTCGCCTGCGCCTCGAGCGCCGCCTGGTGCGTGGCGTCGTCCATGCGGCCGGCCTCGAAGAGCCTGCGGAGGAGGGAGTCGGCCGGGTCGTCGGAGTCGTAGGCGACCGGCACGCCGCGCAGGAAGAAGATCCGCTCCTCCGAGCCGGCGTCGGCGAGGACCAGCACCCCCTCCGACATCGCCCGCCAGATCTGGTGGAGCAGGCGGGGGACGACGCCCGGCTTCACCTCGCCCTGGGCGCTCGGCGGCCGCGACAGGACGAGGGGCACGCCGCGGAGGCGCGGCTTCCCCTGGGAGGCCTGCGCGACGAGCTGGCGGAGCTTCTCGACCATCTCCTTGCGCGTGGGATCGGCCACGTAGGCGTTCGCCTTGATCGGGAGGCAGGCCTCGCGCCCGCGGGCCCTCCCGAGGTGCTCGCGGTCGGCGACCACCACGAGCACGTGCCCGTCGGCGTCCCGCAGCCGCGCCGCGAGCGCCGCCGCGGACGGCAGGTCGGAGGCGATGACCACGAGCGCCGGGCGTCGCGCCGCGAACGTCTCCCAGGCCGCCTCCCCCAGGGTCGGGATCGTCTCGAACCCGGCCTCCGAGATGGTCCTGCAGAGGTACTCGCTCGTGGGCGCGTGGGTCTCGACGATCAGGACGCGATGCACGGCGCGCATTCTACTTCCGGGCGGCCGGATGTCACCGCCCCCGCGCCGCGCCGTCGGCCCCCGGCGCTATGATGCCGCCACGATGGCCCGCACGCGCCCGCCGCCGCCCGTCACCGGCGATCTCTTCGCCCGCGCCGCCCCGCGCCCGATGACCGTCGGCGAGCTGACCCGCGCGCTGAAGGCGGCCATCGAGCCGAAGTTCCGCGACGTCTGGGTGTCGGGGGAGGTGGGGAACCTCCGACGCCAGGCCAGCGGCCACCTCTACTTCACCCTCAAGGACGACGAGGCGGTCCTCCCGTGCGCGCTCTGGTCGTCCCAGGCGCGCCGCGTCCGCTTCGATCTCCGCGAGGGGCTGGAGGTCGTGGCCCGCGGGTTCGTGGAGATCTACCCGCCGCACGGCAAGTACCAGCTCATCGTCCAGGAGGTCGAGCCGCGCGGCGCCGGCGCCAGGGCGCTCCTCCTCGCCCAGATCAAGGAGCGGCTGGAGAGGGAGGGGCTCCTCGACCCGGCCCGGAAGCGGCCGCTGCCGTTCCTGCCGAGGCGCATCGGCGTGGCGACCAGCCCCAGCGGCGCCGCGCTGCGCGACTTCCTGCGCGTGGTGCACGCGCGCTTCGAGAACGCCCGCGTCCTCGTCGCCCCGTGCCGCGTGCAGGGGGACGGAGCGGCTGCGACCGTCATCTCCGCGGTGCGGGCGCTCGTCGCGCGGGGCGTGGACGTCGTGGTCGTCACGCGGGGCGGCGGGTCGGCCGAGGATCTCTGGGAGTTCAACGACGAGCGGCTGGCGCGGACCGTGGCGGACTGCCCCGTCCCGGTCGTCTCGGCCGTCGGCCACGAGGTGGACGTCACCGTCTGCGACCTGGCCGCGGACGTGCGCGCCGCGACGCCGACCCACGCCGCGCAGCTCGTCGTCCCGGAGAAGGCGGAGCTCCTGGGGGACCTGTCGGCGCTCCGCGGCCGGCTGGGGCGCGCGGCGGCCGGCGCGGTCGCCGATCGGCGCCGGGTGCTCCGGGCGCTGCGCGCGGAGCTGGGCGATCCCGGCCACCTCCTGTCCCGCGAGCGCCACCGGCTGGACGACCTGCTCCACCGCGCGGAGGGGGGCTGCCGGGCGCCGCTGCGCCGCGCGCGCGGGGCGCTGGACGGCCTGCGGGAGCGGCTGGCCCGGTGCGAGCCGCGCGCCCGGCTGAGGGAGCTGAGGCGGCGGACCGACGCCGCGGCCCGGCGGCTGGAGGCGTGGCCGGCCGCGCTCCCCCGCGAGCGGCTGCGGCTCGAGCGGCTGGGCGCGCGGCTCGCTCCCGCCAACGTGGCGCGGCTCCTCTCCCGCGGGTTCGCCCTGGCCCTCGCCGACGGGCGGGTCGTGCACCGGAGCGGGGACGTCGGGACGGGTGACCCGGTCCGGCTCGCGCTCGGGGAGGGCTGGCTCGACGCCCGGGTGACGGGGCGGGACGCCGGCGAGGACCCGCTGCCCGCCGGGGCGCGCGGCGACCTCCCGACCGCCGGGGGCGTTGACCCATCCGGCCGCCCGACAGTAAGGAAGCGGGACGGAGGCGAATCGTGACGACGGCGCGGCAGGGAGAGAAGGGTGAGCGGGGAGGGAAGGCCGGGGCGGCCGCGCCGGAGCCGTACGACGAGCTGGTCGCGCGGCTCGAGCAGGTCGTCGGAGCGCTGGAGGCCGGCGGGTTGACGCTCGAGCAGTCGATCGAGAAGTTCGCCGAGGGGATGCGGCTCGTGCGCGACGCCGGCCAGCGGCTCGACGAGGCGGAGCGCCGGGTCGAGCAGCTCGTGAGGTCGGCGTCGGGCGAGGACGAGGAGGTGCCCTTCGAGGACGGGGACGGGAAGGGCGGCGGCGATGGCGGGCGCTGAGCAGGAGGCGCCCCGGCGTCCCCAGATCATCATCGTCGACGACGATCGCGACACGCGCGAGATGCTGACCCTCGCCCTCGATCTCGAGGGGTTCGAGGTCCGGACGGCGGCCAACGGGCTGCGGCTCATCTCGGCGATGCACGTCGACCGCCCCGACGTGATCCTGCTCGACATCATGATGAGCTGGATCGACGGCTTCGAGCTCTGCCGCGCCATCAAGCAGAACCCGGGCTTCGCGGACATCCCCGTCATCTTCATCTCGGCGCGGAAGAGCGACGAGGACGAGCGGGCCGGGCGGGCCGCGGGGGCGATCGACTACTTCGCGAAGCCGCTCGACATGGAGCGGCTGGTCGAGCGGATCCGCGAGATCCTCGCGGGCCGCAAGCCGCCGGAGCCCTGACCGCGGCGCCTCCCTCTGGTGAGCCACGGGCCGCGGTGCTAGAAGGTGGCGGCCGTGGAGACCTCCGATCTCGCCGTCGAGCCCCACCTTCGGGCCATCGCCGAACGGGTCGAGCGCGAGCTCGGCCGGCTCGCCGACGAGCGGCTCGGGCGCGGCCCCGCGCGGCTCCTCGAGGCGACCCGCTACGCGCTCATGGGCGGCGGCAAGCGCATGCGCCCCGCCCTCGTCCTCTCCGCGTGCGAGGCCTGGGGCGGCGACGCCTCTGACGGCTCCCTGGCGATGCGCTTCGCCGTGGCGCTCGAGTGCGTCCACACGTACTCGCTCGTCCACGACGACCTCCCGTGCATGGACGACGACGACCTCCGGCGCGGACGGCCGACGGTCCACAAGGCCTTCGACGAGGCGACCGCGATGCTCGTCGGGGACGGCCTGCAGTCGCTCGCCTTCGGGCACCTGCTCGCCTCGGACGATCCGCGCGCCGGCCGCCTGGGGCGGCTCCTCGCCGAGAACGCCTGGCTGATGGTGGAGGGGCAGGCGCGCGACATGGGCGGCAACAACGCCCGGCTCGGCGAGGCCGAGGTCATGGAGTTGATGCGGACCAAGACCGGGGCGCTCCTCGCGGCGTCGGTGGCGGGCGGGGCGCTCTGCGCCGGCGCGAGCGCCGACGAGGTCTACCCGATCGGCCTCGATCTCGGCCTGGCCTTCCAGATCGCCGACGACCTGCTCGATCTCACCGCGGACGCGGCCACGCTCGGCAAGACGCCGGGGAAGGACGTCGCGCAGGGGAAGTCCACGCTCCCGGCCCTCCTCGGCGCCGGCGCGGCCCGGGACCGGGCCCGGGCGCTGCTCGAGCGGGCGCTCGCGGCGCTGCCGTCGGGGCCGCGCGCCGCGCCGCTGCGGGCCCTCTCCCTCTACGTCCTCACCCGGAAGAAGTAGGGCGCGCGCCCCCCGCTGCACGGAGCCCACCGATGAGCCGTCTCCTCGACAGAATCGACTCGCCCGACGATCTCAAGCGGCTGCAGGTCGGCCAGCTCCCCCAGGTCTGCGCCGAGATCCGCGACGAGATCATCGCGGTCTGTGCGAAGAACGGCGGCCACCTCGGCTCGTCGCTCGGGGCCGTCGAGCTCATCGTGGCGATGCACTACGTCTTCTCGTCGCCGGAGGACCGGCTCGTCTGGGACGTCGGCCACCAGGCCTACGCGCACAAGCTCCTCACCGGGCGGCGCGAGCGGTTCCGCACCATCCGGACCGAGGGCGGCCTGGCGGGCTTCCCGGAGCGGGCCGAGTCTCCGCACGACGCCTTCGGCGTGGGGCACGCGTCCACCTCGATCTCGGCCGCCGTCGGCTTCGCCGAGGGGAAGCGGCTCACCGGCGCGCCGGGGAAGGTCGTGGCGCTGATCGGGGACGGCGCGATGACGGGCGGCGAGGCCTTCGAGGGGTTCAACCAGGCCGGCTACCTGAAGCGCGACCTCATCGTCGTCCTGAACGACAACGAGATGTCCATCTCGCCCAACGTCGGGGCGATGAGCGAGTGGCTGTCGAAGAAGTTCACCTCGCGGACGTACAACCGCTGGCGCCACCAGGTGAAGGACTTCCTCGGCAAGATGCCCCGCGGCGCCGAGGCGATCGACGCCATCCGCCACGGCATCACGGCGGCCAAGGCCCTCGTGACGCCGGGCGTCCTCTTCGAGGGGCTCGGGTTCAACTACGTCGGCCCCGCCGACGGCCACGACGTGGCCGCGCTCGTCGAGACCTTCCAGAAGCTCGTGCAGTTCGGCGGGCCGGTCCTCTTCCACGTGACGACGCAGAAGGGGAAGGGCTACCACGCCGCCGAGTCCGACGCGGCGACGCGGGGCCACGGCCTCTCGTTCTTCGACGTCGCCACCGGCGCGCCGAAGAAGAAGCCCGCGACGAGCTGGACCGACCTCTTCGCGGACGCGCTCTGCGGGGAGATGGAGCGCGACGAGAAGGTGGTGGCCATCACCGCCGCGATGCTGGAGGGGACGGGGCTGATCCGCTGCAAGGAGCGGTTCCCCGACCGGACCTACGACGTCGGGATCGCCGAGCCCCACGCCGTCACCTTCGCCGCCGGCCTCGCCTGCGAGGGGATCCGGCCGGTGGTGGCGATCTACTCGGGCTTCCTGCAGCGGGCCTACGACCAGGTCGTCCACGACGTGGCCCTCCAGAACCTGCCGGTCACCTTCGTCCTCGACCGCGGCGGCCTCGTCGGCGCCGACGGGAAGACCCACCACGGCGTCCTCGATCTCTCCTTCCTGCGCTGCGTCCCGAACCTCGTCGTGATGGCGCCTTCGGACGAGAACGAGCTCGGACGCATGCTCCGCACGGCGCTGCGCCACGACGGTCCCTGCGCCCTCCGCTTCCCGCGCGGCGCCGGCGTGGGCGTGACGCTGGACGCGGAGCCGCAGCCGCTCCCCATCGGCAAGGGGCGCGTCGCACGGCCGGGCGGCGCGAGCCCCGAGGTGCTGCTGGTCGCCTCCGGGACCACGCTCGCGGCGGCGCTCGCCGCCGCCGAGGAGCTCGCGAAGGAGGGGCTCGCCGTCGAGGTGATCGACCCGCGCTTCGTGAAGCCGCTCGACGACGAGCTCATCTGCGGGGCGGCGGCCCGGATCGGGCGCGTCGTCACGGTGGAGGAGAACGCGCTGCAGGGCGGCTTCGGCTCGGCCTGCCTCGAGGCGTTCGAGGCGCGCGGCCTCCTCGCCGCGGGGCTCCAGACGCGCCGGCTCGGCGTCCCGGACCGCTTCGTCGCGCACGCCGAGCAGGCGCGCCAGCGGGCGGAGTGCGAGCTCGACGCCCCGGCCATCGCCCGCGCCTGCCGCGAGCTGGCGAAGGTGAAGAGGGCGCTCGGGGCGGCGTAGGCACCCTCCCCGCGCCTTCGCGCGGAGGGCCACCCCGGGGATGTTTCCCCTCTCCTCCGCCAGGGAGAGGGCAGGGTGACGGGGCGGCGTGGCCGCCCCGATGGCTCGGTGTTACACTGTCTTACGCCATGGCAACCCTCACCGTTCGCCTCTCCGTTGCCCTTCGCCGCGACCTCGACAGGCTGGCGCGTGAGCGCGGCCGTCCAGCGGGGGAGCTCGTCCGTGACTCGCTGGAGCGGTACCTCGCGATCGAGCGCTTCCGCGCGCTTCGTGAGAAGACGCTTCCGCTGGCGGCGGAGCGCGGCTTCCTGACCGATGAGGACGTCTTCAAGGCGACGAAGTGAGGGTCGTCCTCGACTCCGACGTCCTCCTCGCGGCCTTCGGAACCCATGGGCTCTGCGAGGCGCTGCTCGCGGAGTGCCTCGAGGGGCACGTGCTCGTCTGTTCCGACCACATCCTGCAGGAGCTGGAGAGGTACCTCGGCGGGAAGTTCAGGGTGCCCGCCGGGGAGGTCACGGAGATCGTCCGGTTCGTGCGCGCGCACTGCGAGCTGGCGGAGCCGTCCGACGAGCCGGCGGGTGCCTGCCCGGACCCCGACGACCTGCCCGTGCTCGGGACGGCCGTGGCCGGGAGCGCCGACCTTCTCGCTACGGGGGACGCGGCGCTCCTCGCGATGAAGGACTACAAGGGCATTCCGATCGTGACCGTGCGCTCGTGCTACGAGCGCGTGAGCTCCGAGGGACCGACGCCGGGAGTCGGCAGGAGGAGGCGGAAGTGAAGCGCCAGCGGATCGATCTCCTCCTCGTGGAGCGCGGCCTCGCCGAGTCGCGGACCCGCGCCCAGGCCCTCGTCATGGCGGGCGCCGTCGTCGCGGGCGACACGCGCATCGACAAGCCCGGCCAGCTCGTCGACCCCGCCCTCGAGATCCGGCTCAAAGGGGACGCCGCCCCGCAGAAGTACGTCTCGCGGGGCGCGCTCAAGCTGGAGAAGGCGCTCGCCGTCTTCCCGATCGATCCCGCCGGGAAGACCTGCGCCGACCTCGGCGCCTCCACCGGCGGGTTCACCGATCTGCTGCTCCAGCGGGGCGCCGCGAAGGTCTACGCCGTGGACGTCGGCTACGGACAGCTCCATCCGAAGGTCAGGAACGACCCCCGGGTCGTGGTCCGGGAGCGCGAGAACGCGCGCAGCCTGACGGCGGAGGCGCTCGGAGAGCAGGTGGATCTCGTCGTCGGAGACCTCTCCTTCATCTCGCTCAAGCTGATCCTCCCGGCGGTGAAGGCTATCCTGAAGCCGGGCGGCCAGGCGGCCCTCCTCGTGAAGCCCCAGTTCGAGGTGGGGAAGGGGGAGGTCGGCAAGGGGGGCGTCGTCCGCGACGACGCGAAGCGCCGCGCGGCCCTCGACGCCGTCGCCGAGTTCGCCCGCGGGCTCGGCTTCGAGATCCTCGGCCACGCCGAGTCGCCCATCGAGGGGCCGGCGGGGAACCGCGAGTGGCTGCTCGGGCTGACGCTGGGGTAGGGCGGCGGAGGTCCCCGCCGTGTATGATGCGGACAGTGAGCGCGCGCGCCGCAAGAGCCGCCGGGACCAGCCGGATCGTGGGGCTCCACGAGGACCACGGTGAGTTCGACCGCAGGTTCTGGGAGGGCATCCCGCCCTCGCGGCGGCTGGAGATCGTGTGGGAGTTGGCGCTCGAGTACCTCGCCTGGCGGGAGCCCGATGCCGGTCAATCCGGACTTCAGAGATCTGTTTGCCGCCTTGAACGGCGCGCGCGCTGAGTTCCTGCTCGTCGGCGGTTACGCCCTCGCGGTCCACGCCCTGCCGCGTTTCACGAAGGACCTCGACGTCTGGGTGAACCCGACGCCGGAGAACGCCGCGCGGGTCCTCTCGGCCCTGAAGGCATTTGGCGCCCCGCTCGGCGAGCTGACCGAGCGGGACCTCTCCACGCCAGGGATCGTCTTCCAGATGGGCCTGCCCCCCAACCGTATCGACATCCTCACGTCGATCGACGGCGTCACCTTCGGGGAGGCGTGGCCGTCGAGGCTCGCCACCGAGTACGGCGGCCAGCCCCTTCCCGTCATCGGGCGAGCCCACCTCGTCGCCAACAAGCGGGCGAGCGCGCGCCCGCAGGACCTCGTCGACGCGGACGCCTTGGAGCGCCCTGGGCCCTCGCGCTGAGGTCGGGCAGGTCGCTCCGGGTGCCGTAAAGAGGGGAGCCGCGCCGCGGCGCTCCGCCGCCTCCCCCAAGCGCCCCGTCACCTTGACCCCGACGGCCCATTCTGTTAACAAACGCGCACATTTTCGAGGTCCCCGGGCGACCGGGCACGAAAGTGGGCCGCTGGAGCGCCCCACTTTTTTTATTTTCCAAGAGGAAGAGATGGCTGGCGTCGCAGAGCAACCGATCCCCGCGCGCGCCCGCGCCCTCCTGGAGCCGATCCTGGCCCGGGACGGCTACGAGCTCGTCGAGGTGGAGTGGACCCGCGCCCCCGGGCGCTGGACGCTGCGCGTCTTCATCGACAAGGAGGGCGGCGTCAGCCTCGACGACTGCCAGGCCGTCTCCCAGACCCTCGACACCATCCTGGACGTCGAGGACTTCATCACCCAGGGCTACGACCTGGAGGTCTCGTCTCCGGGCGTGGACCGGCCGCTCCGCAAGCCCGGGGACTTCCAGCGCTTCGCCGGGCAGCGCGCGCACGTGAAGAGCTACGGACCGGTCGAGGGGACCGCGCCCGGCTCGCCGGCCCGGAAGAACTGGACCGGGACGCTCAGGGGCTTCGAGGACGGGAAGGTCGCCATCGACGTGGATGGCGTGCTCCACCGGATTCCGCACGATCAGATCGCGAAGGCCAACCTCGAGTACGACTTCGAGGCGGACCTTCGGAGGAAGGACTGAACCATGCAGCAGGCCGTCAACCTGAACCTCATCCTGGACCAGGTCGCCAAGGACAAGGGCATCGAGCGCGTGCGCCTCGTGGAGATCCTCGAGGAGGCGATCGTCAGCGCCGCGAAGCGCCACTTCGGCATGGAGCGCGCCCTCAAGGCCCACTTCGACGCGGACAAGGGGCAGGTCGATCTCTTCCAGGTCCTCACCATCGTGGCGGACGCGACGGAGGAGGCGCCGATCGCCGATCCGGTCAACATGGTCCCCGTCTCGGTGGCGGTGGCCAAGGGGATCGAGGTCGAGGCGGGCGACGAGCTCGAGTTCCCGATCTACTACCGGACCGAGGACGAGGCGGAGGCCCGCGCGCAGGACGACCAGTGGGGCGACCTCCTCAAGATCAAGACGTACCGCCGCTCCTTCGGCCGCATCGCCGCGCAGACGGCGAAGCAGGTGATGATCCAGGGCACCCGCAACGCCGAGCGCGAGAACGTCTTCAACGAGTACAAGGACCGCAAGGGCGAGGTCATCACCGGCATCGTCCGGCGCTTCGAGCGCGGCAACATCATCGTCGACCTCGGCCGCGCCGAGGCGGTGCTCCCCATCCGCGAGCAGGTGCCGCGCGAGAGCTACCGCGCGGGTGACCGGATCCAGGCCTTCGTCTCCGAGGTGCTGCGCGAGTCCAAGGGGCCGCAGATCGTCCTCTCCCGCGCCTCCGTCGAGTTCCTCCGCAAGCTCTTCGAGATGGAGGTCCCGGAGATCGCCGAGGGCGTGGTCGTCATCGAGGCGGCGGCGCGCGAGCCCGGCGGGCGCTCCAAGATCGCGGTCTCGTCCCGCGACTCGGACGTCGATCCGGTCGGCGCCTGCGTCGGCATGAAGGGGAGCCGGGTCCAGGCGGTCGTCCAGGAGCTCCGCGGGGAGAAGATCGACATCGTCCCGTGGCACGACGACCCGGCCCGCTTCGTCTGCAACGCGCTGGCGCCGGCCGAGGTCTCGCGCGTGCTCCTCGACGAGCAGAACGGCGCGATGGAGATCATCGTCCCCGACGACCAGCTCTCCCTCGCGATCGGCCGGCGCGGCCAGAACGTCCGGCTCGCGTCGCAGCTGACCGGCTGGAAGCTCGACATCAACAGCGAGACGCGCGTGAAGGAGATGCGCGAGTTCGCGACCGACAGCTTCACCGCCATCGGCATCCCGGAGGCCACGCAGGAGATGCTCTACGCGCACGGCTTCCGCAAGGCGCAGGATCTCGCCAACGCGTCGGCCGAGATGCTCACGCAGTTCCCCGGCTTCGCGCTCGAGATGATCCCGGATCTGCAGACGCGGGCGCACGAGCAGGCGATCACCGACGCCGAGAAGGAGATGAAGCTCGAGGCGGAGCGCGAGGCCGCGCGGATCGCCGAGGCGCGCCGTCACCCCGACGAGCTGAGCCAGGAGGAGCGGCTCGCGCGGGTCCGGGGCGTGGGCGAGAAGACGATCGAGTCGCTCAAGCGCGCCGGCTACGGGACGGTCGAGGCGATCAACAAGGAGGCGGACGTCAACAAGCTCGCCGACTCGACCGAGCTCGGGATCAAGAAGGCCCGCCAGATCAAGCACGCCGCGGGGGTCTACCTCGAGGAGGAGGCGAAGCTCCGCGCCGAGCTCGACGCGGAGAAGGCGAAGGCGGCTGGCGGCGGGGCGGGTGCGTGACGCGCCCTCGGCGCACGTGCGTCGGCTGTGGAGTCACGGCCGACCCCCGTTCGCTGGCGCGGTTGAGGTTGGACGGAGCGCGGGTGGTGATGGATGCGCGTGGCGAGCGGGGGGGGCGGGGAGCGTGGCTCCACCCCTCCGAGGGATGCCTGGCGCAGGCGGTGAAGCGGCGGGCCTTCGCGAGGGCCTTCCGCGCGGCCGTCGAGGTGGATGAGGCGGCGCTTCGGGTGCAGTTGACGGGTCGTAGCAATCGGGATTAGGAGTCGGCGCAATGTCCAAGAAGCGGGTCCATGAGCTGGCGAAGCAGCTCAAGGAGCACGGGATCGAGCTCTCGAACCAGGAGCTCGTCGACAAGCTCCACCAGTTCGGATTCGACGTGAAGAGCCACTCGTCGTCGCTCGACGACGACCAGGCTCAGTCCGCGTTCGAGAAGATCGTGGGCGAGCGCAAGCCGAAGCCGGCCCCGGTCCGCCCTGCGGGCCCCGGCTTCGTGGTGCGCAAGAAGGCGCACGTCGAGCCGCCGCACGAGCCCGCCCCGGCCGCGGTCGTCGCCCCGCCTCCGCCCGTCGAGCCGAGGCCCGAGCCGGCCCCCGCCGCCATCGAGGCGCCGACGCCGGCCGACGCGCCCGTGGCCGAGGCGCCGAGCGCGATCGCGGCTCCGGCCGCCGAGGCGCCGAGCGCTCCGGCTCCCGCCGCTGCCGCTGCCGCTGCGCCGGCCGCCGAGCCGGCCCCGGCCCCGACCGCTCCTCCCGTCGGCGAGGTCGGCGCTCCGAGCGCCCCCGTGGCCGCCGTCCCCG
>DATIVK010000088.1:0-22771 GCA_035465955.1 Anaeromyxobacteraceae bacterium
AGAGGGCCAGGGTGAGGGAGCAGGATATCGTTGCGGCGTGAGCTGCCGACGGGTGGTGTGGGCCGGATGGCGCGGAACCGACTCCTCGTCGAGCTGCGCGTTGAGCCTGCCACCGGCTACGGCGAGCGCCTCGCCGGGCGACGTAAGACACGCCCCTCATCACTCCGCGTGCCTGAGTAACCACCACGCGAACGGGACGAGAGCGGCCGAGATCACGGCAAGCGCAACCGCTATCCGCGCGAGAGAGAACCGAGCGGTCGAAACCCGGGCACCCGTCTCGGCGTTGAACATCCGTCCGGATGCCCACTCCAGCGCGAGGTACGCCGGGGGCCCGAATACCAGGAGCAGCAACCACCCGCGCGCGGTAGTGGGGACGTCGGGCAGGAGTTGGAGGACGAGGAGCGCCGCCGCGATGGCCCAACCCGCGAACACGCCCACGACGAGCACGAGCCAGCGGGGAAGTCCTCGACGCTCGGTGCGCATGCCGCGCGAGAATACACTCGACCGGAGTGCTCGAGGATCCCGTCAGTACGTTGACTGCCGGGCGGTCACCCGCCGCCTACAACCTGCCCCGGATCGCCAAGCTGATGCCCGCGTAGCTCACCCCCTCACCCTGACCCTCTCCCCCGGTGGGGGAGAGGGGATGATCAGCACGGTTCAGGAGCGGACGGCGTGGGCCCCGAGCGCGGGCTCCGCCGCCTGCGCGTGCGCCGCGTGGACCGCCGGCGGGCTGACGTGGGCGCTGTCCATGTCGCCGCTCACGTAGCCGCGCTCGCCCGCCTCCGCGTAGTCGAGCCCCGTCCACTCGTCCTGCTCGTCGGAGCGGAGCGGCGTGAGGAGGCCGACCCCCCGCAGCAGCCCCCAGGTCAGCAGGCCGGAGAAGGCCATCGTCGTCACCACGCCGAGCGCCTGCTTGCCGAGGAGGAGCAGGGAGGCGTCGGCGCCCGAGGCGTTGACCGCCGTCGTGGCGAAGACCCCGGTGAGCAGGGCGCCGACGGTCGCGCCCACGCCGTGGACGGCGAAGACGTCGAGGGAGTCGTCGAGGCCGAGGCGCGGCCGGAACCGGACCGCCGTGAAGGAGGCGAGGGCGGCGACGGCGCCGATCACGATCGCCGAGCCCGGGGTCACGAAGCCGGCCGCCGGCGTGACGGCGACCATGCCCGCCACCGCGCCCGACGCGAGGCCGACGCCCGACATCTTGCCGTGCTTCCAGACCTCCATGAGCCCCCACGCGGCCGCGGCGGCGGACGGGGCGAAGAAGGTGTTGGCGAAGGCGATGGCGGCGAGGCCGTTGGCGCCGAGCGCCGACGCGCCGTTGAAGCCGAGCCAGCCGAACCAGAGGAGCCCCATCCCCAGGATCGCGAAGGGGACGTTGTGCGGCAGGACGGTCGGGCCGCGGAGGCCGCGGCGCTTCCCGAGGAGGAGCGCGGCGACGACGGCGGCGGCGGCGGCGTTGATGTGGACCACCGTGCCGCCCGCGAAGTCGAGGACGCCGAGCCCCCGGAGCCAGCCGCCCGGCGCCCAGACCCAGTGGGCGACCGGAGAGTAGACGACGAGGCTCCAGAGGGTCACGAAGAGGAGCCACGCCTTGATCCGCGCCCGCTCGACGATCGCCCCCGAGATGAGCGCGGGGGTGATGACGGCGAACATCCCCTGGAAGAACATGAAGGCCGCGTGCGGGACGGTGGCCGCGAGCGACGGCTCGGGTGCCGCGCCCACGCCGCGGAGCCCCACCCAGCGGAGGCCGCCGATGACCGCGTCGAGGGCGCCGGGGCCGGGCGAGAAGGAGAGCGAGTACCCGGCGAGCGCCCAGAGGACGCCCACGATCGCCATGCACGCGATCGACATGTTCATCGTGTGGACCACGTTCTTGGCCCGCACGAGGCCGCCGTAGAAGAAGGCGAGGCCGGGCGTCATGAGGAGGACGAGCCCGGCGCCGACGAGGACGATGGCGGTGTCGCCGGTGTCGATGCCGTCCGCGGCGAGCGCGAGGGTCGGGGCGAGCAGCAGCGGGGCGATCAGGAGCCTTTTCACGTTACCTCCAGCGGTTGAGCGTCACCGACGGCAATTGCAGCCGGTGTGCCCGAACGCGGGGCGCGAAAGGACTCTGGATTTTCGGGGGCGCTCCCCGCGCGCCCGGAAGGGCGCCACGGAGGTGCCCTCACGACGGGCAGCGGCACCCCCCGGATGCGTGCCCTTCGGGGCGGCACCGGGCGAGGCACGCCGCGCGGTGCGCGCGGCGTGCGCTCGCTGCCAGCGTCAGCGGCGCGTGCCCGTCTTCCGGGTGGTGGTGGCCTTGCGAACGGTCGCCTTCTTCTTCGTCGCGGTCGCAGTGCGCTTGGCGGGAGCCTTGGTGACCTTCTTCGCGGTCGCCGCCTTCGGCGGCGGCGGCGGGGGCGTCGGCTCCGGCTCCGGCGGCGCGATGGCGACCGGGGGCATCTCCGGCGGATCGTCGTCGCTGGCGGAGAGCAGCCCGGGGGGTGCCCCCTCGACGGCGCGGTAGATCCGGCCCGTGTCCGCCGCGAGCGTCGCCGCCCGCTGCGCCCAGTCGCGCGCGGCCATGTCGAGGCCGGCGCCGTCGAGCAGGGCGGTCGCCCGGACCCGATCGCCGGCCCGGATCGCCAGCGCCGCGGCGTGCAGCACCGCGCGCGCACGCTCGTTGGGGGGCGTGGCCGCGTCCGCCGCGAGCCGATCGAGCTGCGCGGTCGCCTCGGCGGGCGGCACCTGGCCCATGAGGGCGAGCTTCGCGAGGCCGAAGGCGGCCCGCGCGTGCACGTGCTCACCGGAGTTGGCGAGGGCGCGCGCGTAGGCCGCCTGCGCGGCCTTCGCGTCGCGCTTCGCACGGCGCACCACGTCTCCGTTGAGCGCGAGCGCCGCGGGCAGGGGAGGCTCGGCCGCGGCGGCGGCGTGGAGGGGCTCGAGCGCCGCCTCGAGGTTCCCGGCCGCCAGGGCGATGCGCCCCTCGAGCGTGGAGGCGACCGGATCGTTCGTGACGCGGCTGGTGGCCGTCATGGCCGTCCCGGCCTCGCCGCGGCTCAGCGCGACCGCGGCCCGTGCGAGGCTGGCCCAACGCGGGATCGGCTCCGCGCGCTCTGGCTTGACGAGCAGCCCCTCGGCCTCGTCGGCCGCGGCCGTGTCCCGATAGTCGAGCGCCAGCATCCCGAGGGCGAACGCGCGCATGCCGCCCGTCTCGAGCGGATCCTGGTCGGCGAAGGGGGCGAGGATCTCGGCCGCCTTCCGGTACCCGTCGGCCGTGTCGAGCCGGAGGTCGACCTCGGCCTGCGCGACCGCCGTCCGCAGCGCCTTCCTGCGGGAGACCGTCCGGTAGGCGAAGAGCGCGACGGCGACGACGATCAGGACGGCGACGCCGATCGCGACCCTGGGGATCCCGCGCCGGGATGGAGGAGGGGGAGGAGGGGCACCTAGGTCGAAGTCGAAGTCGACGTCGGTCTCCGCCTTCGCGGCGCGCGCCTTGCGGGCGCCGCGTCGAGGCGGTGGCTCCTCGGACAGCTCCTCCGGGGGAGCGTAGGGATCGAACTCCTCGGCCTCCTCGAATTCCTCGTCTTCGGCGGGGGGCGGGGGGGCGGGGGCTTTGCGCTTTGTCATCGGTGTGGGGGCGGACGAAGGGTGAGGCGGCGAGCCTACCGGCCGGTCACGACCGAGTCAAAAGACGGAGAAGCCCGCGGCTCCTCGCGGAGCGCGGGCTTCTTCGGCGGGCTTCATCGTCGGAGGCGCGCTGGGTGCTACACGGCGCTGCGCGGAGGTCAGCCCCCCCGCTCCTCGCGCTCGTCGGGGCGGGACGCGCCGGAGAGGACGTCGTTGACCGACGGGAAGCGCATGATCTCGCCGCGCGCGATCCGCCACGCCTGCTGGACGATCCAGGAGAGCGACCGGTCCTGACGGTTCGCCTCCGCCTGGATCTCGTTCAGCATGTCCTCGGGAAAGTACAGCGACTGCTTGCGCTTGTCGGTTGCGGGCATTCCTGCTCCCAAAAGGTGTGTGGAAACGTCGCCCTTGTACGATCGTCGCGGCCACACGGTCAAGGCGCTTTGACCGGATACCGTCGGTAAAGATGAAAAAAGGAAAAAAAAGAGGAGCTGGCATTTCTGCCAGCTCCCCGTGGGCCCAGAGGGGGAGGGGGGGGACCCCCAGGCCCAACGCTTCAAATCTGTTCCGCCAAAATCAACCGTCCAACGTGAGGCAACATTCCATGTTCACGGCTGAATGGCAAGATGTCGCACCGAGGTTTCCAGGCTCCGGAGTCCGTGGATGCTCCCTGTAGAGCCAACGTCCGGGCGGCGGATTCATTCCCTCCGAAATCGGACCCCTTCCTCGCTTCCACCCGCATCTGTAAGAGTCCGGGCCGGGGTGCGCCAGAGAAACGAAAGACGACCCATCGGGGGCCTAACGAGAGTCGTGGCCGACACCCTCGACCGGCGTCGGCTCGTGGCTCCGGGGGAGGGCGTGCTCGTCGCGCTCTCCGCGGGCCCTGACTCGACGGCGCTGGTCGCGGCGCTGGCCGCCCTGCGGGACGCGGGGCGGATCGGAAGCGTCTTCGCCCTCAACGTCGACCATGGACTTCGCGAAGGGTGCGATCTGGACGCCGAGTGCGCGAGGGAGACCTGCGCGCGGCTCGGCGTGCCCTTCGAGTCCGTCCGGGTGACGGTCGGTCCTGGCAACGTGCAGGCCGAGGCGAGGCGCGCGCGCTACGGGGCGCTGAGGAAGGCGGCCGCCCGCGTCGGCGCGACCCGGATCGCGACGGGCCACACGCTCACCGATCAGGCGGAGACTTTCCTGATGCGCGCGCTCCGCGGCGCGGGGGCGCGCGGCCTTTCGGCGATCCCGCCGCGTCGGGGCGCGATCGTGCGGCCGCTCATCGACGTGGCGCGGGAGGAGGTCATGGCCTTCCTCGCGGAGGAGGGGCTCCGCTGGCGCGTCGACCCGAGCAACGCCTCCCCCCGGTACGCGCGCAACGCCCTCCGGCTGGAGCTGGCGCCGGTGCTGCGGCGGCTTGCGCCCCGCTTCGAGCGGGCCCTCGCGCGCGCCGCCGATCTCCTGCGGGACGACGAGCGCGCCCTCGCGCGGCGCGCGCGAAGCCTGATCGCGGACGACGGCTCCGTCCAGATCGCCCGCCTGCGGGCGCAGCCTCGCGCGGTGCGCCGGCGCGTGGTGCGGCTCCTGTGGCGGGAGGGGTCGGGGAACGCGCGGGCGCTCCCGGCGGCGCAGGTGGACGCCGTGCTCCACCTCTGCAGACGCAGGCGGCCGGGACGCCTCTCGCTGCCTGGGCGGGTCGAGGCCCGCGTCGCCTACGGGCGCCTGGCCCTCGGGCCTGCGTACCCCGCGCCCGTGACGCAGGGCGTCGTCGAGATCCGCGGACCGGGCAGCTACGCTCACTCGGGGATCACCGTGGACGTGGCGCTCTGCGACGGCGGCCCCGGCGGCCAGCCCCCGTGGCCGCTCTTCCTCCGCGGGCGCCTCCCCGGCGACCGGATCCGGCCCGAGCGGGGGCGCGGGGGGAAGAAGCTCAAGGCCTGGCTCATCGATCGGAAGGTGCCGCGCGACCTGCGCGACCGGCTCGTCGTGCTCGCGGACGGTGCCGGCAACGTCCTCGCGCTCCCGGAGCTCGGAATCCGATCCGCTGCAGCCGGCTCCCTTCGCGTGACGGTTCGGCGCGCGCCTCATCCGTGAAGGCGAAGAGGGGGGGCGTACTGCAACGACCTGGAAGTGCTGTTATAAACGTCTGAGCCACCCCTAACGTAACGGCAGTCGCCGTAAGGGAAGCCGAACTTGCGCCAGAACTACCGGACCGCAGTCGTCTGGGTCTTCCTCATCGCCCTCGCCATCGCGGGGCTCTCGGTCCTCCAGCAGCAGCGGAGCCAGGAGCCCAAGCAGTTCACGTGGTCGCAGCTCATGTCCAAGGTCGAGTCGGGGGACGTGAAGGAGATCACGGTCAAGGGGTACGACTACTTCGGGGAGCTCCGGGACAACTCCAAGTTCCACACGACGGGGCCCGACGACACGTCGGGCGCCATCGCCGAGAAGCTGCGTGAGAAGGGGGTCGGGCTGAAGTTCGACAAGCCCGACGAGCCCTCGCTCTGGCTGACGTTCCTCGTGCAGTACCTGCCGATCCTCGCCCTGTTCCTCCTCTTCTTCGTCTTCATGCGCCAGCTCCAGGCCGGCGGCGGCAAGGCCATGAGCTTCGGGAAGTCGCGCGCGAAGCTGATGACCGAGAACACCAACAAGGTAACCTTCGCCGACGTCGCGGGCATCGAGGAGTCGAAGGAGGAGCTGCACGAGATCGTCTCCTTCCTCAAGGACCCGAAGAAGTTCACGCGGCTCGGCGGGCGCATCCCGAAGGGCGTGCTGCTCATGGGGCCCCCGGGCACCGGAAAGACGCTGCTCGGGCGCGCCGTGGCCGGCGAGGCGGGCGTCCCCTTCTTCTCGATCTCGGGCTCCGACTTCGTCGAGATGTTCGTCGGCGTCGGCGCGAGCCGGGTCCGCGACCTGTTCGAGCAGGGGAAGAAGAACGCCCCGTGCATCATCTTCATCGACGAGATCGACGCGGTCGGGCGCCACCGTGGCGCCGGGCTCGGCGGCGGCCACGACGAGCGCGAGCAGACGCTGAACCAGCTGCTCGTCGAGATGGACGGGTTCGAGTCGAACGAGGGGGTCATCCTCATCGCGGCCACCAACCGCCCCGACGTGCTCGATCCGGCGCTCCTGCGCCCCGGGCGCTTCGACCGGCGCATCGTCGTGCCCAACCCGGACGTCAACGGGCGGCTCGGGATCTTCAAGGTCCACACCAGGAAGGTCCCCCTCGATCCGGCGGTGGACCTCCTCCAGATCGCGCGCGGGACGCCGGGCTTCTCCGGCGCGGACATCGAGAACCTGGTGAACGAGGCGGCGCTCTACGCCGCGCGCCAGAACCGCGAGCGGGTCTCGACCTCGGACTTCGAGTACGCCAAGGACAAGGTGATGATGGGGCCGGAGCGCCGGTCCATGATCATCTCCGACAAGGAGAAGAAGAACACCGCGATCCACGAGGCCGGCCACACCCTCGTCGCCAAGGTCATCCCGGGCACCGATCCGGTCCACAAGGTGACCATCATCCCCCGCGGCCGCGCCCTCGGCGTCACGTGGCAGCTCCCGCAGGAGGACCGGCTCGGCCTCAGCCAGGACCAGGCCCTCAACGACATCGCGATCATGATGGGCGGTCGGATCGCCGAGGAGATCACCTTCGGCAGCAAGACGACGGGCGCCGGGAACGACATCGAGCGGGCCACCGAGATGGCGCGCCGCATGGTCTGCGAGTGGGGCATGAGCGAGAAGATGGGCCCCCTGACCTTCGGCAAGAAGGAGGGGGAGGTCTTCCTCGGCCGCGAGATGTCCGTGCAGAAGACCTACTCCGAGCAGACCGCCCGGGAGATCGACGCGGAGATCCACCGCATCGTCATGGAGCAGTACGATCGGGCCAAGTCGATCCTGGTGGCGAACCGCCAGCACCTCGACCGGATCGACGGCGCGCTGCTCGAATACGAGACGCTCGACGCCCCCGACATCGACGTGCTCATGGCCGGCGGGTCGATCTCGCGGCCGCCCCCGAACAAGCCGATGGCCACCACGGTCGTCGACAAGGGCGTTGACGCCCCCGGCGCGACCGACGCCGCGCCCGTGGCGCCGGTGCGCCCGACCCCGGGCCCGGCGCGGGACGGAGCCTGAGGCGGGGGGCGGGGGCCGGCGGATGCGGCTTCGGATGGGCGCCCGGGTCCTCGAGGGACCGGGCCCCTTCGTCATGGGGATCGTGAACGCGACCCCCGACTCGTTCTCCGACGGCGGGCGCTACCTCGCGCTCGCCGACGCCGTCGCCGGCGCGGAGCGCATGGCGGAGGAGGGCGCGGATCTCATCGACCTGGGCGGCGAGTCGACCCGGCCCGGGGCGCCGCCGGTCTCCGTGGACGAGGAGCTTCGGCGCGTCGTCCCCGTGATCGAGCGGCTGCGGGCCCGCGGCTTCCGCCTGCCGATCTCGATCGACACCTCCAAGGGCGACGTCGCGCGCGCGGCGCTGGCGGCGGGCGCCGACGTCGTCAACGACGTGAACGGCGGCGCCGACCCGGGGCTGCTCGCCGCCGTGGCGGCCGCCGGCGCGCCCGTGGTCCTCATGCACTCCCGCGGCCCGGCGGGGGACCGAGGCGCGACCTACGGCGACGTGGTCGCCGACGTCGCGGAGGAGCTGCGGGCGGCGGTCGCGCGCGCGGAGGCGGCGGGGGTCGCGCCGGACGGCATCGTCGTCGATCCCGGCCTCGGCTTCTCGAAGACCGCGGCGCAGAACCTGGAGCTCCTCCGGCGCCTCGACGCCCTCCGCGCCCTCGGGAAGCCGCTCCTCGTGGGGCCGTCGCGCAAGAGCTTCATCGGGGCGGTCACCGGGGCGCCGGTCGACCAGCGGCTCCCGGGGACGCTCGCGGTGGTCACCGCGTGCGTCCTCGCCGGGGTCGAGATCGTCCGGGTCCACGACGTGCCCGAGGCCCGCCAGGCCGCCGACGTCGCGGCGGCGATCCGTGACGGGGCCGTCCCCGCGCCGCGAGCCTAGACTTCCCCCTGCGAACCCCGCCTCAACGAGCCACCGGAGACACCATGCCCGCACCGCGCAAGCCCGCCGCCCCCGCCGCTCCCGCGCCCCGCCGCCTCTTCGGCACCGACGGCGTCCGGGGGGTCGCGAACGTGCACCCGATGACCGCCGAGATGGCGCTGCAGCTCGGGCGCGCGCTCGCGTGGATCGTGCGGAGCGGCCCGCACCGCCACCGGATCGTGATCGGCAAGGACACGCGCCTCTCCGGCTACATGCTCGAGACCGCGATCGCCTCGGGCATCTGCTCGATGGGCGTCGACGTCATGCTGACCGGGCCGCTCCCGACCCCGGGGATCGCCTTCATCACCCAGTCGATGCGGGCCGACGCGGGCGTGGTCATCAGCGCCAGCCACAACCCGTACCAGGACAACGGGATCAAGTTCTTCTCGCGGGACGGCTTCAAGCTGCCGGACGAGCTGGAGCTCGAGATCGAGCGGCTGGTCCTCGACGCGGGCGGCGGCGAGGACTTCCAGGGGCTCCGGCCCACCGCGACGCGGATCGGGAAGGCGAAGCGCGTCGACGACGCCATCGGCCGCTACGTCGTCTTCCTCAAGTCGATCTTCCCGAAGGAGCTCTCGCTGGAGGGGCTGACGGTCGTGGTCGACTGCGCCAACGGGGCGGCCTACCACACCGCGCCGGACGTCTTCGAGGAGCTGGGCGCGAAGGTGGTCCCCCTCAACGTCGACCCCGACGGCAAGAACATCAACGACCGCTGCGGCGCGGTCCACCCCGAGGCCATGGCGAAGGCGGTGCTCCGCCACAAGGCGAACCTCGGGATCGCCCTCGACGGCGACGCCGACCGCGTGATCCTCGTCGACGAGCAGGGGCGCGTCGTGGACGGGGACGCCATCATGGCGCTCGTCGGCCGCGACCTCCACCGCCGCAAGCAGCTCGCGAAGGGGACGCTGGTCGCCACCGTCATGAGCAACCTCGGCCTGGAGCGCTCGCTCGCGCAGGTCGGCGCGAAGACGGTCCGGACCGCGGTCGGCGATCGCTACGTCGTCGAGGAGATGCGCCGCAGCGGCTACAACTTCGGCGGCGAGCAGTCCGGGCACCTCGTCTTCCTCGATCACGTCACGACCGGGGACGGCGTCGCCGCGGGGCTCAACGTGCTCGCGGTGATGGCCCGGGAGGGGCGTCCGCTCTCGGAGCTCGCGCGCTGCTTCGAGCCGGTGCCGCAGGCCCTCGTCAACGTCGCGGTGAAGCAGCGTCGCCCCCTCTCGGAGCTGCCGGGCGCGCAGCGGGCGATCGCGGCGGTCGAGCGCTCGCTCGGGAAGAACGGGCGCGTCCTCGTGCGCTTCTCCGGGACGGAGAACAAGGTGCGCGTGCTGGTGGAGGGGCCCGACGCGAAGAAGACCCGGGGCCACGCCGAGGCGATCGCGGCCGAGATCGTCCGGGCGCTCGGCTAGGCCGTGGCGCCGCGGCGGCCCCTCGCGTACATTTCCGCCATGCCCGCACGACTCGGAGTCAACGTCGACCACGTCGCGACGCTTCGCCAGGCCCGCCGGACCGAGTACCCGGATCCGGTGGCGGCGGCGGTGCTCGCGGAGCTGGCGGGGGCCGACCAGATCACCATCCACCTCCGCGAGGACCGCCGTCACATCCAGGACCGCGACCTGGAGGTGATGCGCAAGACCGTCTCGACGAGCCTCAACCTCGAGATGGCCGCCACGCCCGAGATGGTGAAGGTGGCCTGGGGCGTGAAGCCCGACACGGTGACGCTCGTCCCGGAGCGGCGCGAGGAGCTCACCACCGAGGGCGGGCTCGACGTCGTGGTGGGGCGCGAGGCCCTGCGCAAGGTCGTGAAGAACCTCCGGGACGCCGAGATCGAGGTCTCGCTCTTCATCGATCCCGACCTCGATCAGGTGAAGGCGGCCCACCGCGTCGAGGCCCAGGTCGTGGAGCTCCACACCGGGCGCTATTGCGACGCGCGCCTCGCGAGCGACCGCCGCAAGGAGTTCGGCCGGCTGGTGGACGCGTGCAAGGCGGCCTCGAAGCTGGGGCTCCGCGTGGCCGCCGGGCACGGGCTCAACTACCGGAACGTGCAGCCGGTGGCGGCGCTCCCCGAGATCGAGGAGCTGAACATCGGGCACGCCATCATCGCCCGCGCGATCCTCGTCGGGATGGAGCGCGCGGTCCGCGAGATGAAGGAGATCCTGCGGGACGCCGAGCGGCGCTAGGGGAGGGGCCGTGATCCTGGGCATCGGCCTGGACGTGGTGGAGATCCCGAGGATCGCGCGGATCGTCGCGGGCGATCCCGGGCGCGCGGAGCGGTTCCTGGCCCGCTGCTTCACCGCGGCGGAGCGGGAGTACTGCGACGCCCGGCGGGATCGCGCGGCGCGCTACGCGGCCCGCTTCGCGGCCAAGGAGGCGGCCGTGAAGGCGCTGGGCGCGCCGGCGGGGCTCTCCTGGAACGATCTGGAGGTCGAGCGCGGCGAGGGCGCGCCGGCCTTGCGCCTCCGCGGCGTCGCGAAGGCCGAGGCCGACCGGCTCGGCGTGACCCGCGTCCTCGTGACGCTCACGCACGACGCGGGCGTCGCGGCCGCCGCCGTGATCCTGGAGGGGGAGCGATGAGGATCGTCGGATCGGCGGAGATGCGGGAGATCGACCGGACCGCGATCGACGACTTCGGCGTCCCCTCGCTCACGCTCATGGACCGGGCGGGGCGGGCGGTCGCGGAGGCCGCCGCGGCGCTCGCCGGGGCCTCGGGGCGCGTGCTCGTGGTGTGCGGGGGAGGGAACAACGGTGGCGACGGCTTCGTCGCCGCCCGCCTGCTGCGGGGGGCGGGCCGGGACGCGCGGGTGCTGGCCCTCGTCCCGGCGGCGCGCCTCTCGCGGGACGCTCGGGCGGTGCGAGAGCAGGCGGAGCGGGCCGGGGTCCCCATCGACGAGGCCGGGGAGCTCGCGGAGCTCGACGCCGGCGTCGGCGACGTGGTGGTGGACGCCATCTTCGGGACGGGGCTCGCGCGCCCGCCGGAGGGGCCGTTCGCCGCCGCCATCGCGCGGATCGAGGCGGCGCGGGTGGCGGGCGCGCGGGTCCTCGCCGTCGACGTCCCCTCCGGCCTCTCGGCCGACACCGGGCGCCCGCTCGGCCCGTGCGTCCGCGCGGATCGGACCGTGACCTTCGGCTTCTCCAAGCGGGGGCTCCTGCTCCATCCCGGGCCGGCGTGGGCCGGTGACGTCACGGTCGCCGACATCGGCATCCCGCCCCAGGCCGCCTCCAGGGTCCCGCTCGCCTGCGAGCTGCTCACCGAGGTGGAGGCGCGGCTGCTCGTTCCGCCGCGGCGCCCCGACGCGCACAAGGGGGACGCGGGCCGCCTGCTGGTCGTCGCCGGCTCGCCCGGCAAGTCGGGGGCGGCGCACCTCGCGCTCAGCGGCGCGCTGCGCGGCGGCGCGGGGCTGGTGACCCTCGCGGCCCGGCCGGAGGTGCTGCCCTTCGCCCTCGCCGGGCGCCCGGAGGCGATGAGCGTGGCCCTGCACGGGAACGGGCCCCTCGGGCGCTCGGATCTTCAGCCGCTGCTCTCCGCGGCGGACGGCTGCGACGCGGTGGTCGTCGGCCCGGGGATCCCCCGCGGGCCGGAGACGGGGGAGCTGTTGCGCGCCTTCCTCGAGCGCGTCCGCCTCCCCGCCGTCGTCGACGCCGACGGCCTCAACGCGATCGCCGACGACCTGGCCTTCCTCCGCGAGCTCCCCGTCCCGGCGATCCTCACGCCGCACCCCGGCGAGATGGCGCGGCTGACGCGACGGTCGGCCGCCGAGATCCAGGAGGACCGGATCGGCCTCGCGGTCGAGGCGGCGCGAGGCTGGCGCGCGGTGGTGGTGCTGAAGGGGGCACGCACGGTCGTGGCCGATCCCGAGGGGGCGGCGGCGCTCATCCCGACCGGCAACCCCGGGCTCGCGACCGGCGGGACCGGCGACGTCCTCGCCGGGCTCGTCGGGGCGCTCGTCGCCGGTGGGATCCGGCCGGCGTCGTCGGCCCGCGCGGCGGCCTGGGTCCACGGTCGGGCCGGCGACCTCGCTGCCGCCAGGCTCGGCGAGCGCGGCCTGCTGGCGAGCGACGTCGCCGACGCGCTCGGCGCGGTCTGGGCGGAGTGGAAGCGGTGACGGCGCACGCGCGGCGCGAGATCGTCAGCCGATCGGCGAAGCAGACCGAGGCGCTGGGGGAGCGCCTGGGCCGGGCGCTCGCGCCGGGGGACTGCGTCGCGCTCGTCGGGGAGCTGGGGGCGGGGAAGACCCAGCTGGTCCGCGGCGCCTGCCGCGGCGCGCGCGTGCCGGCGGACGAGGTCAGCTCGCCCAGCTTCGCCATCGTGGCGACCTACGGCGGCCGGATCCCGATCCACCACGCCGACCTCTACCGGATCGGCGATCTCGACGAGCTCTACGCCACCGGCTTCTTCGATCTCGTGGGGGGAGCGGGCGCGATCCTGGTCGAGTGGGCGGACCGCGTCCCCGGCGCGCTCCCCGAGGAGCGGCTCACCGTGACGCTCCGCCACGATCCGTCGTCGCCGGACCTTCGCCGCATCGAGCTGGAGGGCGTCGGCGCCCGGCACGCGGCGCTGGCGGAGCGGCTCGGCGCACCGGCCGGAGCCGGGCGGCGCCGTCGGGCGTGACGGCCGTCACGCCCGCTTTCCGCAGATCGGATCGGCGGGCGGTGCGTTACTGATGGCTCGAAGGAGATCCCACATGCGCCCGCACGCCGCCCTCGCCCTGCTGCTCCTCCCCGCCTCGTCGCTCGCCGCCGCCGACGTCAGGGCGTCCTCCCGCATCGACGCCGTCACCGTCTACCGGACGAGCGCCCGCGTCGGCCGGATCGCGCGCGCCGAGCTGCCCGCGGGCGACGTCCGGCTCCTCATCGAGGGGCTGCCCGCGGGGCTGGCCGACGACTCGGTCCGCGTGGAGGGGCAGGGGGCCGGCCGGGGGAAGATCTGGGGGGTCACCGTCGAGCCGGTCACCCGCGCGGAGGCGGTCGACGCCAAGGCGCGTGAGGCGGAGGATCGCGTCGAGAAGCTCCAGCAGGAGGATCGCGCGCTCGAGGACCAGGCGAAGGTGGCCGACGCGCGCCGGAAGTTCGTCGAGTCGCTGCGCTCGACCTACTCCGAGGAGCGGGCGAAGAACCTCGCGGTGCGCGGCGTCACCGCGAAGGAGTGGGCCGAGCTGGCCGGGTTCGTCGACGGCCAGCTGGGGTCGAGCGCGGCGGAGCTCCGAAAGGTGGACGCCGCGCGGCGGGAGCTCGCGCGCCGGCTGGCGGCCGCCCGCGCCGACCTCGAGAAGCTGCGGGCGAAGCGGAGCGAGACGACCAAGACCGTCGCCGTGGAGCTGACGACGGAGCGGGCGGGGAGCTTCGAGCTCGCCGTGTCGTACCTCGTCGGCGCCGCCAGCTGGCAGCCGGTCTGGGACGCGCGGCTCGATCCCGACCAGTCGGCGATGGAGCTGGCGCTCCGCGCCGAGATCACGCAGCGGTCGGGCGAGGATTGGCAGGACGTGAAGCTCGCCGTCTCCACGGCGGAGCCGGGCAGGGGGCTCTTCGTCCCCGCGCTCGAGTCGCGCTGGCTCACCGGGGCGCCGGCCCCGCAGCCGGTCTACCGCGCGAAGTCCCGCGGGATGGCCGCCCCGGCCCCTGCGATGGCCCGCGCCGCGCCGTCCCGCGCGATGGAGGAGGAGTCCCCCGAGCCGCAGGCGTACGAGCTGGAGGTCCCCGAGGCGTCGGCGGAGCAGGGGCTCCTCGCGGCCACCTTCACCACCCCGCGGCGCGAGACGGTGGACGGCTCCGGCCGGGCGAGGAGCGTCGCGCTCTCCCGCTTCCCCCTCAAGGCGAAGATCGCGCGGGTCACGGCGCCGCGCGTCGAGTCCGCGGTCTTCCTGACGGCCAAGGCCGTGAACGAGACGGGGCTCCCGCTGCTGGGCGGGCAGGCGGGGGTCTACGTGGGTGACGAGTTCGTCGGCCGCGCGCCGCTCCCCGCGACGCCGCCGGGCGGCGAGCTCGAGCTGGCCTTCGGCGCCGACGGGCGGGTCGAGGTCGAGCGGCGCGTGCTCGAGCGGAGGCACGAGACGGCCGGCGTCGTCTCGAAGGACGAGGTGTTCCGCTACCGGACCCGCGTCACCCTGAAGAACCGCTACGCGACGGCGATCGACGTGCGCCTGCTGGACCTCGTGCCCGTCTCGCGCGACGAGAAGATCCAGGTGAAGCTGCTCGACGGGACCACGCCGGCCACGCGCGAGGACCCGGAGCGGCCCGGGGTCCGCACGTGGGAGCTGAAGCTGGCCCCGCGGGAGGAGCGGGCGGTCGAGCTCCGCTACGAGGTGCGCTACCCGCGCGGCTTCCCGATCCAGGGGTTGGAGTAGGGGGGGGCATTCAGTAGACTCCGCGCCCCAATGAACGACCGCACCTTCACCGCCCTCATGGGCGCCGTCCCGAAGAACGCCCTCTCCCGCGTCGCGGGGAGCCTCACGGGCTGGGCGGCGCCCCGCTGGCTGCTCGACCGGGCCATCGTCGCCTTCGCCGGCCGCTACGGCGTCGATCTGTCGGAGTGCGCGCCGCCGTCCTCCTACCGGACCTTCGGCGAGTTCTTCGCGCGCCCCCTCCGGCCGGGGCTCCGCCCCGTCGCGTCCGGCGAGGAGGTGCTGGTCTCGCCGGTCGACGGCGTCGTCTCCGAGACCGGCCTCGCGGCGGCGGGGCGGCTCGTCCAGGCGAAGGGGATCGACTACACGGTCGGCGCGCTGCTCGGCGACTACGAGGCCGCCGGGCGCTTCGAGGGAGGGGCGTGGGCGACCATCTACCTGTCGCCGCGGGACTACCACCGGATCCACTTCCCGCTCGGCGGGCGCGTGACCGGCTGGCGGTACGTCCCCGGCCGGCTCTGGCCGGTGAACCCGGCCTCGGTGCGGACGGTGCCGTCGCTCTTCGCGGTCAACGAGCGGCTCGTCGTCCACCTCGACACGCCGCTCGGCGCCTGCGCCCTGGTCGCGGTGGGGGCGACCGTCGTCGGCCGCGTCCGGGCGACGTTCGACGCGGCGGTGCCGCCCACCAACCTCCCGGGCGCGGTGATGCAGCACGGCGCGTACGTCGACCCCATCCCGGTCGAGAAGGGCGGGGAGCTCGGCGCCTTCGAGATGGGCTCGACCGTCATCCTCCTCTTCGAGCCCGGGCGCGCCCGGCTCCAGCTCGCCGCCGGCCAGCGCCTGCGGGTGGGGGAGGCGATCGGCGGGAAGGTTTGACCCCCCCGGGTTCCATCGACTAGAACCGGCCCCCGTGAAGATCACCGGCGTCAAGGGGATGAACGACGTGCTGCCCGGCGACGTCGGCCGCTGGCAGGAGATGGAGCGCACCGCGCGGGAGGTCTTCGCGCTCTACGGCTACCGGGAGGTGCGCACGCCGGTGGTGGAGCACCACGCGCTCTTCGCCCGCGGCGTCGGCGAGGCGACGGACATCGTCAACAAGGAGATGTACGTCTTCGAGGACAAGGGCGAGGAGACGCTCTGCCTCCGCCCCGAGGGGACCGCCGGCGTCGTCCGCGCCTTCATCGAGCACGGCGCGCACGTCGAGGGGCCGCAGAAGTGGTTCTACATGGGCCCCATGTTCCGCCGCGAGCGGCCGCAGAAGGGGCGCTACCGGCAGTTCCACCAGATCGGCTGCGAGGCCTTCGGCGTCGCCGAGCCGGCGATCGACGCGGAGCAGATCGCGCTCCTCGACGACTTCTTCTCGCGGCTCGGGGTCCGGGCCCAGCTCAAGCTCAACACCGTCGGCGACGGCGCCTGCCGGCCGGCCTACCTGGCCGAGCTGAAGGGCTACCTCTCGGGTCACAAGGGGACGCTCTGCGCCGACTGCAACGACCGGATCGAGCGGAACCCGCTCCGCGTCCTCGACTGCAAGGTGCCGACCTGCCAGCCGGTGCTGGAGCAGGCGCCGCGGCTCCTCGACCGCCTGTGCGACGGCTGCAGGACCCACTTCGACGCCGTGAAGGCCGGGCTCGACGCGCTCGGCGTCGCCTACGCCATCGACGGCCGGCTCGTGCGCGGCCTCGACTACTACGTCCGGACGGCGTTCGAGTTCACGAGCGACGCCCTCGGCTCCCAGTCTGCCGTCGCGGGCGGCGGGCGGTACGACCGGCTGGTCGAGACGCTCGGGGGGCCGCCGACGCCCGGCATCGGCTTCGCCCTCGGCGTCGAGCGGCTCTCGATGATCCTCGAGAAGAACGGCCGCGGCGCCCCGGATCGCCGCCCGGCGATCTTCTTCGTTTCGGCCGACGCGGAGGGCGCGAAGGCCGCCCTGGGCCTGGCGGCGCGCCTGCGAAAGGCCGGGATCGCCTGTGATCTCGACGCCCGCGGCGGCAAGCTGCCGCGCCAGTTCAAGCAGGCGGAGCGCGTCGGGGCGCGGTGGGCCCTGGTGCTCGGCGGCGCCGAGGTCGCGAGCGGCCAGGCGAAGCTGAAGGACATGAATACGCGCGAGGAGACCCCCGTCGCGCTGTCGGAGCTCGTCGAGCGGGTCAAGCCTGCGGGGTGAGGCGGCCCTGTGGGGAAAGCTGCTCTCCACCGCGAGCGCTGGTGCTCGGAGTGACGTTGGACCGTGGGATCCCCTCGCGGGGGCCCGTGTGTGAGGATGGAAGAATGCGCTTCGTGGTCATCGCCGTCTGTGCCGCCCTCGCACTCCCTGCCGTCGCCGAGGAGGAGATCGCGCTCGGCCTGCCGGCCCCCGCGTTCTCGCTCCGCACGATGAACCCCGAGGCGGCCGGCACCGGCTGGCTCGCCCTCGACAAGTTCGCCGGGGAGGAGCCCGAGGACGCGGGCTCCAAGGTGGTCGTCCTCTCGTTCTTCGCGTCCTGGTGCGGCCCCTGCAAGAAGGAGATGCCCTTCCTGGTCCAGCTCGACTCGATGTACCGGGGCCAGGGGCTCCGGATCATCGGCGTCGACATCGACACAGAGGAGCCGGGGATGGCGGCCGCGAAGAAGATGGTCGCGGACAACAAGGTCGCGTACCCGGTCGTCTCGGATCGCTTCAACTTCCTGGCCCGGCGCTACCTCGGGGAGAGCGCGCCGCTGCCGTCGGTCTTCCTCGTCCGGCGCGACGGGACGATCGCCCGGATCGAGCGCGGGTACTCGAAGGACGTCGGCGGGCTGCTGCTCGCGTCGATCCAGCAGGAGCTGGGGCTCGAGGTCACGCCGATCGCCGCGCTCGACGAGGGCGCGAAGGCCGAGCCGAAGCGCGCCGGCAAGCCGGCGAAGGCGGGGCGGCTCCCCGCCACCGCGAAGTCCGGCGCGACGACGGCGGCCTCGGCCAAGCCCTAGCTCGCCCCCCCGGGGGGCGCCGGCGTGAGCATGGCTCCACCCACCCGCATCGTCGTCATCGCCGGTCCGACGGCGTCGGGGAAGACCGCCCTGGCCGTCGAGCTGTGCCGCCGCCTCGGTGGGGAGGTGGTGAGCGCCGACTCCCAGCAGATCTACCGCGGGCTCGACGTCGGCACGGCGAAGCCGACCGCCGAGGAGCGGGCCGCGGTCCCTCACCACCTCATCGACGTGGCGGCGCCTGGCGAGGGGTGGGACGCCGCGCGCTTCGTCCGGGCGGCGGACGGCGCGATCACGGAGATCGCGGGGAGGGGGCGCGTCCCGGTCGTGGTCGGCGGGACCGGGCTCTACCTCAGGGCGCTGCTCCACGGCGTCGTCGACGCGCCGGGGCGTGACCCGGAGCTCCGGGCCCGCCTGGAGGAGGAGGCGAGGGTGCACGGGCGGCCGGCGGTGCACGCCAGTCTCGCCCAGGTGGATCCGGAGGCCGCGAGTCGGATTCGCCCCAACGACCTGGTGCGGGTGGTCCGGGCGCTCGAGATCGCCGCCTCCGGCCGCACGCAGACCGAGCGCTTCCGCGAGCATGCCTTCGCCCCCGACCGCTACGCCGCGCTCCTCTTCGCGCTCGGTCCCAGCCGGGAGGAGCTCCACCGCCGGATCGACGCGAGGGTCGAGGCCATGTTCGCCGGAGGGCTGCTCGATGAGGCCCGTGCGCTCGTCGAGCGCTTCGGCGAGCGGCTCCCCGCGAAGCTCCCCATCGGCTACGCGGACGCGATCGCCCTCCTGCGGGGCGAGTGCACCCGCGCGGAGGCCGTCCACCGCGTCCAGGTGGAGACGCGGCGGTACGCGCGGCGACAGGTGATCTGGCTCCGCCGGGAGCGCGGCATCGAGTGGCTGACCCCTCCGTGGGACGTCGAGGAATTGGCGCGGCGCGTCAACGGCCTTTGACCTCGAACGCCCGCCCGGCGAGGGCCGTGCTATAAGGCGCACGTGTCCAAGACCAAGTACGCACTCGATTTCGAGAAGCCGATCCTCGCCCTCGAGGACAAGATCGCGGAGTTGAAGGAGCTGTCCGGCGGCGCCCGGATCGACTTCTCGGAAGAGATCCAGAAGCTCGAGAAGAAGGCCCGGAAGCTCCAGACCGAGATCTTCAGCGACCTCGCCCGTTGGCAGGTGGTCCAGCTGGCCCGGCACCCCCAGCGGCCCTACACCCTCGATTACCTCGGTGAGCTCTTCACCGACTTCTTCGAGGTCGAGGGCGATCGCCGGTTCGCGGCCGATCACGCCATCGTCACCGGCTTCGCCCGCTTCGACGGCCAGCCCGTGGTCATCGTCGGGCACCAGAAGGGGCGGACCACGAAGGAGAACATGCTGCGCAACTTCGGCATGCCCCGCCCCGAGGGCTACCGCAAGGCGCGCCGGATGTTCGACCTCGCGAACCGCTTCCGGATGCCGATCATCACCTTCATCGACACCCCGGGCGCCTACCCCGGCATCGGCGCCGAGGAGCGCGGCCAGGCGGAGGCGATCGCGGTCAACCTCGAGGTGATGTCCTCGCTCGAGGTCCCGGTCATCGCCGTGGTCATCGGCGAGGGCGGCTCCGGCGGCGCGCTCGCGCTCGGCGTCGCCAACCGGCTCCTGATGCTCGAGAACTCGATCTACTCGGTCATCTCGCCGGAGAGCTGCAGCGCCATCCTCTACCGCGACCCGACGAAGGCCCAGAAGTCCGCGGACGCCCTCAAGCTCACCGCGAAGGATCTCTCGGGCTTCGGCATCACGGACGAGCTGATCACCGAGGCGGCCGGGGGCGCACACCGGGATCCCACGCTGACCGCCAGGAACGTCGGCGACGCCATCCGTCGGCACCTCGCCGCGCTCAAGCAGCTCTCGCCGGAGCAGCTGGTCACCGACCGGTACAAGAAGTTCCGGGCGATGGGGGTGTTCACGAGCGAGGAGTGAGCGTTTCCGCGAAACGCTCTCCGCGCGCCCCTCACCCCGTCGGCGGGGGAGGGGCGCTCGCTTTTTCACTCGGGCGGGGCGCCCCGAGCGTGGTTCGGTCTGCTATAAGGCGGCGCCGATGCACCACCGACGTCCCTTCATCGTGGCGATCGACGGCCCGGCCGGCGCGGGGAAGAGCACGGCCTCGAGGCTGCTCGCAGCACGGCTCGGCTTCGCCCTCGTCGACACCGGGGCCATCTATCGCACCGTAGCACTCGCCGCGACCCGCCTAGGCGTGGGGCTCGAGGACGACGACGGACTGCAGGCCGTCCTGCCGAAGGTCGACGTGCGCTTCGCCCCCGGCGTCGCCGGCGCCGGGCAGCGCGTCCTGCTCGGGGCCGAGGACGTCTCGGCGCTGATCCGGACGCCCGCCATCTCCGCCGGCGCGAGCAAGGTCTCCGCGCGGCCCGTCGTCCGCGCGGGGCTCCTCGAGCTGCAGCGCCGGCTCGCCGTCGCCCCGGAGAACCGCGGGGCCGTGCTCGAGGGCCGCGACATCGGGACGGTGGTCTTCCCCGACGCGGACGTGAAGTTCTTCGTGACCGCCAGCCCCGAGGAGCGCGCGCGCCGCCGCTACGCGGAGCTGCTCGCGAAGGGGGACTCGTCCACGTTCGAGCAGGTCCTGGCCGGCCAGGGGGCGCGCGACAAGGCCGACAGCGAGCGCGAGATCGCCCCGCTCCGGCCGGCGTCCGACGCGCTGGTCATCGACACGAGCGGCACGCCCATCGACGCGGTGGTCGACCGGCTGGTGCGCGAGGTCGAGGAGCGGGTCGCGAGGTCCCGCGGCTGATGGACTCCGGGCGCCAGTACGGACCCCGCGAGTGCGGCAGCTGCCGCCTCTGGCGCCCCATCCTCGAGGACGAGCGCGGCCCGGTCGGCCCGTGCCGGCTCCATGTCCGGACCGGGGACTTCCCCGGCACCGCGCCCGCCTGCGATCGGCGGCTCGCCCGCGACGAGGCCATCCCCCACGCGGCCCCCCCGGAGCCGACGCGGCGCCGCGCCGTCACGCGGGCCCCGCACGGGCCGATCGTCGTCCGCCAGGGCGCGACGGAGACGCCGCACCCCTCCACGCCCATCCCCGAGGAGATCCTCGACATGACCCGAGAAGAGCTGGCCGACCTGCTCCGCGAGCTGATCCGCGAGGAGTCCGCCTCCGTCGCCCTCGCCGGCAAGTGGGAGGGAGGCACGGTGCTGCTGAAGCCGCGCGACCCGTCGCTGCAGCCGAAGGAGCTCCCGATCGACGCGCTCCTGCACAAGGTCGTGATGATCCGCGACCGGCTGAGGGTGCTGGAACAGAAAGTGAACGCGCACGACAAGCTCTCGGACGCCGACAAGGTGGAGCTGCAGGGGTACGTCACGAAGTGCTACGGCTCGCTCACTTCCTTCAACGTCCTGTTCCGCGACGAGAAGGACAAGTTCGTGGGGGAGAAGGGCGAGCGGTAATGGACGTGAAGATCGCGAAGACGGCCGGCTTCTGCTGGGGCGTGCGCCGCACGGTCGACAAGGTGATGGAGGTCGCCGACCGGGCGGCGGGGCCGGTCGTGACGCTCGGCCCCATCATCCACAACCCCCAGGCGGTCTCGCAGATGCGCGAGAAGGGGGTCGTGACCGTCAACGAGGTCGCCGAGGTCGCGGACGGCACGACCGTGGTGGTCCGCACGCACGGCGCCGTCCGGCAGGAGGTGGAGGCGGCGAAGGCCCGGCGGCTGACGCTGGTGGACGGGACCTGCCCCTACGTGAAGTACCCGCAGGCGATGGCCCAGCGCCTCTCGCGGGAGGGGTACCACGTCGTCATCGTGGGTGACGCGAACCACGCCGAGGTGAAGGGGGTCGTCTCGTACTGCGAGGGGCCCTTCACCGTGGTGAAGCCCGGCGCCGACGTCCCCGAGATCCGCGCGAAGAAGGTCGCCGTGGTCGCGCAGACGACCTGCATCGGCGCCGACTTCCAGCGCGTCGTCGCGGCGCTCGCGCTCAACCACCGCGAGGTCCGGGTGGTGAACACGATCTGCTCGGACACGGAGGAGCGGCAGCAGGACGCCCGCGCGCTCGCGCGGGAGGTGGACGCGGTCGTCGTCGTCGGCGGGAAGAACAGCGCCAACACCCGCCACCTCGCCGACATCTGCCGCGCGATCCAGCCGCGCACCTGGCACGTCGAGACCGAGGCCGAGCTCCAGGCCGGCTGGTTCACCGGGTGCCGCGTCGTGGGGCTCTCCGCGGGGGCCTCCACTCCGGACTGGCTCGTGCAGGGGGTGGCGACGTGGCTGAGGGCGCTCCCCTGACCGTGCACCCGCCCTCGGTGGCTTGACGCATCGATCCCGCTTGTGTAGCGTCCCGCTTCCTAACAGGTAGGCTCGGGTAGGACGCCCGGGCTCCCCGTCGCCACCCTCGATCCCCGGGGTGGCGCCGCGAACCATCAGGGGGCAGCACCCGGTCTCGCCGGCACCGAACGCGCAGCGCCCGCCGCCGGCGGAATCCAGCAAAGGTTGGTCTTCCCATAATGGAGAATCAGACTTCTCGTACGCCCGAGGGCGAGGTCGAAGACTTTGCGGCGATGTTCGCCGAGAGCGAGGCGAAGGCAGGCCCGGTCGAAGAGGGCAAGGTCGTCTCGGGCACGGTGATCCAGGTCGCGAAGGACTTCGTCGTCATCGACATCGGCTACAAGTCCGAAGGCCAGGTCCCCCTCAACGAGTTCATCCCGGCCCCGGGCGGCGAGCCCGCGGTCAAGGTGGGTGACCGCGTCGAGGTCCTCGTCGAGTCCCGTGAGAACGACACGGGCATGGTCGTCCTCTCCAAGGAGAAGGCCGACAAGATGCGGATCTGGGACGAGATCTCGGCCGCGTGCGAGCGCGACGAGCTCGTCGAAGGGATCATCGTC
>DATIVK010000089.1:0-9168 GCA_035465955.1 Anaeromyxobacteraceae bacterium
TCCACCCTACATGGTGGCCGGACATGGGAAAGACGCCGGTGTAGTCAGGGGGTTCGGCGGATATCGGACGCGCGATCGAGCGAGCCGCCGCGCGCCTCGACTGGGAGGCGTCGTGCAGGGACTACGACTTCTCCTGGGAGCGACGCGGCCCGCCAGGCGGCGACTGCGTCACCCGGCACTCGCCGTCCACGTAGAGCCAACGTCCGTCCTTCCTTCGGAACGACGACCGCTCGTGCAGCTCCACGACGTGGCGGCCGTCGCGCGACCGCGCCGTGAACTCGACGACCCCCTCGTCGTCCTCGGGGCCACCCCGCTCGACGCGGTGCACGTCGAGGCCGAGCCAGGTCACGGACCGCGCGGCCGCCTCCAGCTCCCGGCGCCCCTCCTCCGTCGCGGGGACGTCGTGCGTCGCCTGGAGGTAGTCGGCGAGTCCGAGCGCGAAGGCCGAATAGCGCGAGCGCATCAGCGCCTCCGCCGTCTCGGCGGGGCGCGTCCCGCGGTGGCGGGGCCCGCAGCAGCCCGCGTAGAGGCCGCCGCCGCACGGGCAGGGATCATTCGAGAGGATCGGTCTCATGGGGCTCCATCGCAGCCGTACCGCGCCCCCCGATGACGGGGCAAGCTGCACCTTCAGGAAGCCGCCTTCGCGTGCGGAGTGCTCGCGCCGCCTCAGCCCCCCCGCGCCTGCCGCAGGGCCGCGGCGACCGAGGCTGCGTCGGAGAGCGCGAGGATCGCCCGAATGTCGCGCCGCATCGGCTCGAGGCGCGCCGCGGCGAGCGCCTGCTTCAGCTCGGGGATCGCGGTGGGGACGACGCTGAGCGAGTCGACCCCGAGCGCCATCAGCGCGAGCGCCACGTCGGGGCGCGCCGCGACCTCGCCGCAGACGCCGACCGGCCGCCCCGCCTGCCGCGCCGCGGCGACGACGCGGGCGATCATGCGCAGGATCGCCGGGTGGTACGGGTCGCCGATGGCGGCCATCCGCGAGTCCTCCCGGTCGACCACCAGCGTGTACTGCATCAGGTCGTTGGTGCCGATGGAGAGGAAGTCCGCCTCCCGCGCGAGGTCGGCCGCCAGCTCCACGGCCGCCGGCACCTCGATCATCACGCCGATCTCCGGCGCCCGCTGGGCCCGCGGTTCCTCGAGCTGGGCGAGCGCCTCGCGGACGAGCGCCTTCACGCGGTGGAGCTCCTCGATCGACGTCACCATCGGGATCAGGATGCGGAGCGGGCGCTCCCCCGCCGCCAGGGCGAAGGCCTGGACCTGATCCCGGAGCACGTCGGGGTGGTCGAAGAGCACCCGGATCGAGCGGTACCCGTGGAACGGCCCCCGCGCGGCGGCGACCTGCCCTCCCGCCACGAACTTGTCTCCGGCCAGGTCGAGGATGCGGAAGTGGATGGGCCCGTCCGGGAACGCCTCGTACGCGCGGCCGTAGATCCTCGCCTGCTCCGCTCGCGTCGGGAACGCGTCGCGGACGATGAAGGGGAACTCGGTCCGGTACAGGCCGATCCCCTCCGCGCCGTTCTCGCGGGCGACCGCGAGATCCGAGGCGACGCCGACGTTCGCCTGCAGCGTCACGCGCACGCCGTCCGCGGTGCAGGCGAGACGGTCGCGAAACCTCGCGTGCTCCGTCCGCGCCTGCTCGGCCTGCCGGCGCTCCGCCTCGGCGCGCGCCAGCGCCGCCTCTCCGGGGCGCAGGACGACCGCCCCGCTGGTCCCGTCGACGATGACCTGATCGCCGGGCCGCGCCGACGCGATCAGGTCGGCGATCCCCGTGACCACGGGGATGCCCATGGCGCGGGCGAGGAGGACGCCGTGCGAGGTCGAGCCGCCGCTCTCGGTCACGAGCGCCCTCGCGCCCTCGGTCTTCAGCTCGATCACGAGCGACGGCGGGATGCGGCTCGTCAAGACGACGCTGGCGCCGAGGTGCGCGTGGCGCCGCCCCCCGAGGGCGTGGTCGAGCAGCCGGCCGCGGAGGTCGTCGACGTCGTCCATCCGCTCCCGGATGTAGGCGTCCGCGACGAGGCTCAGCCGCGCCTCGTACTCCTCCAGCGCGGCGTCGATGGCGAGGGGGGCGCTCAGCCCGCGACCGATCTGCTCGTCGATGCGCTCCCGGAGCGCCGGGTCGCCGAGCATCATCAGATGGGACGCGAAGATGAGGGCGTGCTCCTCGTCGATCTCCCGGGCCGCCGCGCGCTGGATCCGCGAGACGTCGTCGTGGGTCTTCTCGAAGGCGGACCGGACGCGCGCCCGCTCCGCGCCGGCGTCCCCCGCCGGCAGCTCCAGGGCCGAGAGATCGAGCCGGTAGGCGCCGCGGAACACGGCCGGGCCGATCGCGACGCCGGGGGAGGCGCCGACGCCCTGCAGGCTCCGCTCCCCGCGCTCGGGCGCGCCGTGGGAGGGGCGCGCCACGAGGGGCGCTGGCCGCTCCCCCCGATCGAGCGCGCCGATGATGCGGGCGTTCTCGACGATCCCGACGAGCTGGGCGGCGACCGTCTCGAGCGTCGCGAGCGCCTCGGCGGAGTACGGGGTGCCGGCGGCGCGGCGCAGCACGAGCGCCCCCAGGACCCGGTCGCGGACGAACATCGGGGCGGCGAGGAGCGATGCGCGCGCCCCCCGGAACGTCGTCGCGCGACGCTCCGCGATCGCCTGCGCCGCGGCGGCCGCCGCCTCCCGCGCCTCGTCCCGATCGTGCTCGGACGGAGGGCCGTGCCCGAAGCCGGGCTCGGCGAGCTCCCCGCGCTCGTCGTGCAGGAGGACGTGGCAGCGCTCGGCGTGGAGCCGCTCGGCGATGGCGCGCGCCGCGGCCTCGAGGATGCGCTCCAGCGAGTGCGCCTGCTCGACGATGTGCAGCAGGTCGGTGGAGAGGCTCATGGACGCGATCCGGGCACCCCGCCGTCGTCTCCCCCGCCCAGCGGCAGCACGATCCGGAACGTCGACCCGGCCCCGACCACGCTCCGCACCTCGAAGCGACCCCCGTGGCTCCGCACGATCGCGTGGGCGATGGAGAGGCCGATCCCCGTCCCCATGCCGACCTCCTTGGTCGTGAAGTACGGCTCGAAGATCCGGCCCATGTTCTCCGGCGCGATGCCGGTCCCGGTGTCCTCGAACTCGACCCACGCGTCGCCGCCGTCGCGCCCCGTGCGGATCGTGATGGTCCCGACCGGCGCGGCCGCCTGCGCGGCGTTCACGAGCAGGTTGAGGAAGACCTGGCCGAGCTGCGACGGGCGGCAGCGCAGCCGCAGCGGGTCCGGCCAGTACTCCTTCACGATCCGCATGGCGCCGCCCACGCCGCTCTTGAGCACGCGCAGCGCCCCCTCGATGACCGCGTGCAGCTCCGCCGTCTGCCAGCGCCCCGTGTCGGGGTGGGCGAAGGCGACGAGATCCTTCACGACCTGGGTCACCCGATCCACGCCGTCCTTCGCCTCGGCCAGGCTCCGGAGCAGGTCCTGCCGCACCTCGTCGACCTCGCGCTCGGGCCCGCCCTCGGTGCCCGGCCCGCCGCCGTCCGCCGCCCGGAGGCGTCGCGGGTCGAGCAGCGACTCCAGGTAGCCGTCCATGAGGAAGAGGTTCGACACCACGTAGGTGAGCGGGTTGTTGATCTCGTGGGCCACGCCCGCCGCGAGCTGGCCGATGGCCGCGAGCTTGTCGGCCTGGAGCAGCTGGCGCTGCGCCTGCTCGAGCCGCTGGTTGAGCTCCGAGAGCTCCTCGATGCGGCGGGTGCGCTCCTGCTCCGCGCGGTGGCGGTCGGTGACGTCGACCACGGCGCAGCGGACGCCGCGGGCGCCATCGGGCGCCGGTGACGTGTGGACGGCGGTGATCTGCGCCTCGAAGGGCTCACGCCCCCGCGGCCTCAGCAGGACCTCGCAGGTCTGCGGCGCGACCCCGTCCTTCACGCGCTGCACGTGGGCCAACCAGCGCGGCTGGTCGCGCGCCGCGACGAAGGCGTCGAACGGGCGCCGCCGCGCCGCCGCCCCGTCGACGCCCAGCAGGGCGGCCCCCGCCAGGTTCAGGTTGACGATCTCCCCGGCGGGATCGAGGACGACGTAGGCCACGGGCCCGAGCTCGAACAGCTCGAGGTAGCGATCCCGGGCCTCCTCGAGCTCCACGCGCGCCCGCCGCAGCTCCTCGTTCTGCAGCTCCAGCTCCGCCTGGTGGACCTGGAGCTCGTGGACGAGGTCCGGCTGCGCCGAGCCGGGCGCCGCCCCGGCGGCGGGCGCCTCGTGCCCGAGCCGCTGCTCCGCCGCGCGCCGGAGCTCCGCGGCGTCATGGCGCTCTCGGCGCTTCCCCCGCATGGCTCCTTCTTTCCGGCGCGGCGCGCCGTGGCTCACTCCCCGGCGCCGACGACTCGACGGTGAAACGTTAAAAGTAACAGCTCCACCCTGCCATCGCCCCCCGCGATCCTCCGCCCATCCAGGTACATACCCGCAGGGGTTGCGTCGGAGGCGACCGCCCCCAGCTCGAAGCGCTCGAACGCCTGGTCGCGCGGGAGGACGCGCTCGAGCAGCTCGCGCAGCGCCGGGATGTCCCAGCGCCCGCCCGAGAGCTCGTAGATCCGGCGCGCCGCGGTCTCCTGCGGGGTCGTGCCGAAGGCCTGGTGGAAGGCCCGGTTCGCGCTCACGACCCTCAGCGAGCCGTCCAGGACGAGCAGGGGGTCCGCCACGGTCTCCACGACCCGCGCGGCGAGCTCGCGCTCCGCGCGGGCGATCGCCTCCGCCTCCACCCGCGTGGTGATGTCGGTGAAGGTCATCACCACGCCGCGGATCGCGTCGTCCATGGTCCGGTAGGGCAGCAGCCGCGCCAGGTACCAGCCGTCCGGGCTGCGCACCTCGCGCTCGACGGAGGCCAGCGTCTCGAGCACCGCCTGCGCCTCGGCGATCAGGTCGTGCTCGACGAGGTTCGACTTGATGTCGGCGAGCGGGCGCCCCACGTCGCTGGGGGCGAGGCGGTAGAGGCGGCTGGCCTCGCGCGTGAAGCGCTTGATGCGGAGCCGCTCGTCCAGGAAGACCGTGCCGATGCGGGTCGCGTCGAGCAGGTTCCGCATGTCGTCCTGCATCCCGGTGAGCTGCTCCACCTTCGCCTGGAGCTCGGCGTTCACCGTCGTGAGCTCCTCGTTGACCGACTGCAGCTCCTCCTTGGCGGTCTCCAGCTCCTCGTTGCTCGCCTGGACCTCCTCGTTGGTCGACTGGAGCTCCTCGTTGCTCGACTGCAGCTCCTCGTGCGAGGTCTGCTGCTCCTCGATCGTCGCCTGGAGGCTCTCCCGGGTGTGGGCGAGCGCGCGCGTCAGCTCCTGGATGCGCCGCGCGTCGGCGGCGTGCGCGCCGCGCTGCGCGCCGCGCCCCCCGCGCGCCTTGCCCGGCGGCGCGGGCCTCGCCTCCTGGAAGGTGATCAGCAGCAGCTTCCCCGCCCCCCGCGGCGAGGCGAGCGGGCGCACGCTGAGGTCGATGGTCTCGGTCGCCCCGGGCCGGCCGACCGCGATCCCCGGGCGGTGCACCGGCTTCCCCCGCGCCACCACGCGCTGGATCGCCGCGCGGAGCTCCGGCTGCAGCGCCTCCCGCGCCATGTCCGCGACCCCGAGCGTCGGCTGGCCCGGCGCGGGGCGGAGGCAGCGGCCCGTGTCGCCGTGCACGTAGAGGATGGTCCCCGCGCGGTCGGTCAGGACCGCCGCCGGCGCATAGTGCTGGAGCAGCGCGCGCCGCGTGAGCTCCGCGAAGTCGGCCCGCGTGGCGCTCTCCAGCACCTCGCCGCCGGCGGGGCTCCGCACCCAGGCGAGGCCGCTGCTCAGGACGGCGCGCGCGGAGGCCGCGTTCCGCTGCGCGCGGAAGAGCCGCCACCTCCGGTCGATGGGCGTGAAGAGCCGGGCGTGGTCGCCGATGCCCTCGGCGGGCGACAGGAACAGCACGCCCCCCGGCCGGAGGGCGTAGTGGAACAGGGCGAGGATCCGATCCTGGAGCCCGGGCTCCATGTAGATGAAGACGTTGCGGCAGGCGATCAGGTCGAGGCGCGTGAAGGGCGGATCCTTCACGAGGTCCTGGACGGCGAAGACCAGCTGCTCGCGGATCTCCTTCCGGACGCGGTAGCCGGCCTCCTCCCGGACGAAGAAGCGGCGGAGCCGCTCGGGCGACACGTCCGCCTCGATGGAGGCCGGGTAGACGCCGGCGCGCGCCGTGGCGATCGCGGCCTCGTCGAGGTCGGTGCCGTACATCTGGACCTTCACCTCGCGGTGCGAGGTCTCCATCAGCTCGCGGAGCAGGATGGCGATCGAGTAGGCCTCCTCCCCCGTCGCGCAGCCCCCGATCCAGATCCGGATGGGCTCGCCCTCGGCCCTGCTCTCGACCAGCTTCGTCAGCACCTCCCGCTGGAGGGCGTCGAACGCCTCCGGATCGCGGAAGAAGGTCGTGACGTTGATGAGGAGCTCCTGGAAGAGCGTCTTCACCTCGGCGGGGTGCTCGCGCAGGTGGCGCGCGTAGGTCTCGATGTCGTCGATGCCGTTGGCGGCCATCCGCCGCTCGATGCGCCGGGCCACCGAGCTCCGCTTGTACTGGGTGAAGTCGCGCCCCGTGGAGGCGCGCAGGATCGCGAGGACGCGCCCGAGGCCCGCGGAGACGGGGCGCGCGGCGGCCGGCGCCCGCGGCCGGCGCGCGAGCGCGGGCAGGGCCTGGGCCAGGAGGGCCGGCAGCCGCTCCGCGGGCGCGACCTGGCAGGAGGGGACGGCCGCGATGGCCGCCGCCGGCATGCCGTCGAACCTGGCCGAGGCGGGCGCCTGGACGAGGCAGAGCCCCCCGGCGTCGTGGATGGCGCGCAGCCCCCGGGCACCGTCCGAGCCGGTCCCCGACAGGACCACCCCGACGGCGCCGGCGCCACGCTCGTCGGCCAGCGACCTGAAGAAGCCGTCGATCGCCATCCGCTGCCCGCGCGGCGCGCTCGGCACGGTGAGCAGCAGCGCGCCGTCGAAGACCTCCATCTCCCGGTTCGGCGGGATGACGAAGACGGCGTCGGCGCGCACCTGCATCCCGTCGGTCACCTCGACGACCGGGAGGTGCGACACCCGCTGCAGCAGCTCGCCGAGGGCGCTCGCGTGCTCGGGGTCGAGGTGCTGCACCACCACGTAGGCCACGCCCAGCCCGGGGGTGACGTTGGACAGGAACTGCTCCAGCGCGGCCAGCCCCCCCGCCGAGGCGCCCAGGCCGACGATGAGCGTGTCGGGCCGGCCGGGCCCCCTGGCCTTCGCCGGCCCCGCCTTCGCCTTCGCCTTCGCCTTCCGCTTCGGCGCCGGCTTCGGCTTCGGCGCCCGGAGGCGCGACTTCCTGGCTGCCATGTTCCCTCGCCTCGACCGACGGCGGACCCCGTGGCCGCGACGGCGGCCCCGAGTCTACCCGGTGTCGCCCGCCGAAGCTCTCCTAGGCTCCGGGGCGGGTGTCCGGGACGGTCGTCGGCAGCGGCTCGCGCCGCACCTCGGCCAGGATCGCGTCGAGCTCCGGACCGGCCAGCGACTCGGCCGCCAGGAGCGTCTTCGCCGACCGCTCGAGGAGGGGCCGGTTGGCCGCGAGGATGGCCCCGGCCTTCTGGAGCTGCGCCTCGACCAGCGCGCGCACGGCGACGTCGATGTCCCGCGCGGTCGCCTCGGCGTAGAGCCGACGGCCCCCCATGGACTGGCCGAGGAAGTTGTTGGGCTCCGTCTCGTACGCGACCGGACCGAGCTCCGCGGGGGCCATCCCGTAGCGGGTGACCATGTTGCGCGCGATGTCCGTGACCTTGGAGAGATCGTCGGAGGCGCCGGTGGAGAGGTGGCCGAAGACGAGCTGCTCGGCGGCCCGCCCGCCGAGCAGCACGGCCATCTTGTTCTCGAGCTCGGTGCGGGTCATGAGGTACCGGTCCTCGGTCGGGCGCTGGATCGTGTAGCCGAGCGAGCCGATGCCGCGCGGGATGATCGAGATCTTGTGGACCGGGTCGGACCCCGGGAGGGCGGCGGCGACGAATGCGTGCCCCAGCTCGTGGTGCGCGACGATCTCCCGCTCGCGCGGGTTGAGCAGCCGGTTCTTCCGCTCGAGCCCCGCGACGATCCGCTCGATGGCGCCGGTGAAGTCGGCGACGGTGATCGTGTCCCCCTTCCGCCGGGTCGCCACGAGCGCCGCCTCGTTCACCAGGTTCGCGAGGTCGGCCCCCGTGAAGCCGGGGGTGATGGCGGCGATCTCGCCGAGCTTGAGGTCGGGGGCGAGGCCGACCTTGGCCGTGTGGACCTTCAGGATCGCCTCGCGCCCCAGCTTGTCGGGCCGGTCGACCAGCACCTGCCGGTCGAAGCGGCCGGCGCGCAGCAGCGCCGCGTCCAGGATCTCCGGGCGGTTGGTGGCGCCGACCAGCACGATCCCGGAGGTCGGGTCGAAGCCGTCCAGCTCGGCGAGGAGCTGGTTCAGCGTCTGCTCCTTCTCGTCGTGGCCGCCCATCATGCCCGGCAGCGCGGCGCGGGCGCGGCCGAGGGCGTCGAGCTCGTCGATGAAGATGATGCAGGGCGCCTTGATCCGCGCCTGGACGAAGAGATCCCGCACGCGCGCCGCGCCGACGCCCACGAACATCTCGACGAACTCCGAGCCGGAGATGGAGAAGAAGGGCACCCCCGCCTCGCCGGCCACCGCCTTCGCGAGGAGCGTCTTTCCGGTGCCGGGCGGGCCGACGAGGAGGACCCCCTTGGGCATCCGCGCGCCGAGGCGGCCGAAGGCCTTCGGGTCCTTCAGGAAGCCGACGATCTCCTCCAGCTCCGCCTTGGCCTCGTCCACGCCGGCGACGTCGGCGAAGGTCACCTTGGTGTCGGTCTCGACGTAGACCTTGGCCTTCGACTTGCCGATGGCCATCAGCCCGCCGCCCGGACCGCCCTGCGCCGCCATGCGCCGTGAGATGTAGAACCAGATCCCGAGGACGATGGCGCCGGGGACGAGCCAACCCAGGATCACCGGGAGGACGGTGGACTCGAGCTCGCCGGAGTACGGGACGCCCGCGGCGTCGAGCTCCTTCGCGACGTCCTGCTCGACGCGAACGGCGACGAACCGGTTCTTCCCGTCGCGAGGCGCCTTGAACACGCCGGTGACGCGGTCCTTCCCGACGACGACCGTGGCGATCTTGTTGTCCTGGACGAGCTTCTGGAACTCGCCGTAGCCGATGGTCGCCACCGCCTGCGAG
>DATIVK010000090.1:0-4001 GCA_035465955.1 Anaeromyxobacteraceae bacterium
CGCGGTCACGGTGGCGATGCGGGCCCTCGCGGAGCGCGCCGCCCAGCCGATGGGGCTCGGGTACTGCCCCAACGCCGGCCTCCCGTCGGCCCGCGCCGCGCTCGCGAAGAAGCTCGCCCGCGAGCAGCAGGCGCCGGTGGAGGCGCGCCACCTCCTGCTCTCGTGTGGAGCCGCCGGCGGGCTCGTCGCCTTCTTCCGCGCCGTGATCGAGGCCGGGGACGAGGTGCTCTGCTTCGCGCCGTACTTCGTGGAGTACGGCGCCTACGCAGGCCACTTCGGCGCGACGCTCCGGCCGATCCCGTCGAAGGCCCCCGACTTCGCGCCCGACCTCGCCGCGCTGGAGGCGGCCATCGGGCCGCGCACGCGCGCGCTCATCATCGACTCCCCGAACAACCCCACGGGCTGCATCTACGACGCGGCCACGCTGCGCGGGATCGGCGACCTGCTGGCGAGGGTGAACGCCGGGCGGGAGCGCCCCGTCTTCCTGGTCTCGGACGAGCCGTACCGCGCGCTCGCGTACGACGGCGCCGTGGTCCCGCCGGTCCTCCCGGCCTCGCCGTTCGCGGTGGTGATCGGCTCCTTCTCGAAGAGCCTCTCCCTCGCCGGCGAACGGGTCGGCTACGTCGTCGCCAGCCCCGCGATGCCCGACGTCCAGGTGCTGATGGACGCGATGACGATGACCAACCGCACGCTCGGCTTCGTCAACGCCCCGGTGATCGGCCAGCAGCTCGTCGAGGCGCTCATCGACGAGAGCGTCGACGTGGGCGTCTACGACCGCCGGCGGAAGGCGATGGCGGCGGCGCTCACGGGGGCTGGGATCGAGTTCACGATGCCCCGCGGGGCCTTCTACTTCTTCCCGAAGGCGCCGGGCGGCGACGACCAGGCCTTCGTGAACCTCCTGCTCGAGGAGAACATCCTGGCCGTCCCCGGCCGCGGCTTCGGCATGCCGGGGTACTTCAGGCTCACGTTCTGCGTGGACGAGCGGATCATCGAGCGGTCGGCGCCGGGCTTCGCGCGCGCGGCCGCGAAGGCCAGGTGACGCCTCTCACCCCGCCGCGTCGTACCGATCGAACTCCATCGTGAAGAGCGCGCGCCCCTGCGTGAGGGAGCGCAGCTCGGTCGCGAAGCCGAACATGCGCCGGAGCGGCGCCTCGGCCTCGACCACCTTGAGGGCTGCGCCGCGCTCGGCGACGTCGAGGATCGTCCCCTTGCGCGCGTCGAGGGCGCCGATGACGCCGCCGAGGTGTTCGTTCGGGACGTTCAGCTCGAGCCTCATGATCGGCTCGAGGAGGACCGGCCGCGCGCGCGCCGCGGCGGCGCGCACGGCGTCGGCGGTCGCGACCTTGTACGCGAAGGGCTTCGAGGCCCCCTCGCGCCAGCTCGCGCCGGTGAGCGTCACCTCGACGTCCTGGAGCGGGAAGCCCTGCAGCACGCCGGCGTCGGCCGCCTCGCGCGCGCCGTCGGCGATCTGGTGCCGCACCTCCTCGCGGAGGAATGGGAGGGAGGCCGCCTCGGGGGCGATCGAGAAGCGGAACCCCGCGCCGCGCGCGAGGGGGGAGACCCGGACCGCCGCCTGGCCGAAGATCTCCTCGCCGTCCATCCTCCGCTCGAAGACCGCGTCCCCGGCGGCGGTGGCGGTGAGCGTCTCGCGCATGAGGACCTGCGGCTCCCCGGTCCGGACCTCGATCCGGAACTCGCGCCGGAGCCGCTCGGCCACGACCTCCAGGTGGAGCTCGCCCATCCCGGAGATGAGCAGCTGCCCGGTGTCGGGGTCCTCCCCCGACTGGAAGCTCGGGTCCTCGTCCGCGATCCGGGCGAGCGCGTCGAGGAGCTGGTCGCGGTCGTGCATCGAGGCGGCCTCGATCGCCTGCGAGACGACCGGGTCGTAGTCGGAGATCCGCTCGAGCACCAGCGGGTGTCCGGGCGAGGTGAGCGTGTCGCCGGTGCGCGTCTCCTTGAGCCCCATCACGGCGAAGATCTGCCCCGCGCCGAGCGACGGGACCCGCCTCTTCTGGGCCGCGTGCATCAGCAGGACGCGCGCCACCTTCTCGGCCTTGCCCAGGGTCGCGTTCCAGACGTCATCCCCCTCCGCGAGCCGCCCGGAGTAGACGCGGAGGAAGACGAAGCGCCGCGCCTCGTCGAGGAGCGACACCTTGAAGGCGAGGGCGAGGAGCGGGCCGTGGTCGTCCGGGGCGCGGGTCTCCTCGGCCCCCGTCTCCGGGTTCAGGCCGACCGGCGGCGGCAGGTCGACGGGCGACGGCAGGTAGGCGCAGATGGCGTCGAGGACCTGTGGCACCCCCTTGTTGCGCAGCGCGGAGCCGCACAGGAGGGGGACGAAGCGTCCGGAGAGGGTCGCGCGCCGGAGGGCGGCCACGAGGGACGGCTCGTCGAGGTCCCGGTCGCCGAGGAAGGCGTCGCCCGCCTGCTCGTCGACGTCGGCGAGGACCTCGAGCAGCGCGCGCCGGTCGGCCTCGGCGGCCGGGGAGATCCCCTCCTCGGTCGTGAAGGCCCGGAGGTCCTCGGGATCGGTGAAGCGGTGCCGCCGCCGCCCGACGAGATCCTCGAACCCCTCGAAGGCGCCCTCCGCGCCGATGGGGCGGTGGAGCGCGGCGATCCGGTGGTCGGGGAAGTGCTTCCGCATCGACGCCAGCGTCGCGTCGAAGTCGGCGCCGACGCGGTCCATCTTGTTGGCGAACGCGATCCGCGGGACGCGGTACCGGTCGGCCTGGCGCCAGACGGTCTCGCTCTGCGGCTCCACGCCGTTCACGGCGTCGAAGACCGCGACCGCGCCGTCGAGCACCCGCAGGCTCCGCTCCACCTCGACCGTGAAGTCCACGTGGCCGGGCGTGTCGATGAGGTGCAGCTCGTGGCCCTGCCACTCGAAGCTGGTCACCGCCGACGTGATGGTGATCCCGCGCTCCCTCTCCAGCTCCATCCAGTCCATGACGGTGTCCCCGTCGTGGACCTCGCCCATCTTGTGCGTCCGGCCGGCGGCGAAGAGGAGGCGCTCGGTGAGCGTCGTCTTCCCCGCGTCGATGTGGGCCATGATCCCGATGTTGCGGATGGCCCGCATCCGCTTCAGCGCTGCCGGTTCCTTCCTCTCCGCGTCGGCGCTCACGGTGGCTCCTTGCCAGGCGGGACTTGCGCCCATCCTAGCAGCGCCCACGCCCAAGCGGGTTGCACCGTCCGGGTTGCGTTCCGGGCCTCCGCGGCGGAAGATTCCGATCGAACGAACTGGACGCGAGGTGAACCGTGACGCAGGGCCACGACAACCGACGCAGGTTCTCCCGAATCCAGTTCCACCGCCCCGCCGAGCTGGTGCTCGGCACCGAGCGGGTCGCGGTCGACGTCATCGACGTCTCGCTGAACGGCGCGCTGCTCCAGGTCTCCCGGGACTTCGCCGGGCACCGCGGTCAGCCCTGCTCGCTCAACATCCGGCTGGAGCCGAGCGACGCGAGCATCCGGATGATCGGCGAGATGGCCCACGTGGAGCCCGGCCGCGTCGGCGTGCGCCGCGAGGAGATCGACCTCGAGAGCATGGCGCACCTGCGCCGTCTCGTGGAGCTCAACCTCGGCGACCCGGCGCTCCTCGACCGCGAGTTCGACGCGCTCGTGAACGAGCGGCTCTGAGCTACCCGGGCGCTCCCTCACCCTGGCCCTCTCCCTCGGTGAGGGAGAGGGAAGTCACCACGGGTACATGGGGGAGGGGGCGTCGAGTCACCACGGGTAAAGCGCCGCGACCGCCTCGGCCCACATGCGGTTGACCTCGATCGCTCCGGCGTTGTCGGGGTGCAGGCCGTCGCGCAGCCGCTCGGGGTGGGCCTTGAACCACGCGTAGAGGTCCGGCCCGGGGGCGAGCGCCTCCGCCCGGACGACCGCGTCGAGCGCGGCGTTCTTCGGGGCGGCGAAGTCGGGGCCGTACTTGGTCTGGAACATGATCCGCGCGACGATCGGGATCCGCCCGGCGCCCCGGATCCGCTCGATCAGCGGCCCGAGCGCGT
>DATIVK010000091.1:0-5394 GCA_035465955.1 Anaeromyxobacteraceae bacterium
CGGCGGCGCGGTCGCAGGCGGCGGCCGCCCAGGCGCAGCTGGACTCGGCCCGGGCGCGGCTCGCCCCGCAGCTCTCCGGGTCGCTCGCCGCGTTCGCGTCCGACGTCCCCTACGTCACGGGCGACCGGCAGGGCTGGCGCGCGACGCTCGACCTCACGTGGCAGCTCTACGACGGCGGCTTCCGGTACGGGAAGCGGCGGCAGGCGGCCGCCCAGCTGGCCGGCGCGCGGGCGGCGGAGGAGTCGGCGCGGCTCCAGGTCGTGCAGGAGGTCCAGGACGGCGCCCGCGACGTCGCCGTCGCCCTCGAGCGGCTCCGGCTCGCCGAGCAGCAGCGCAAGCTGGCCGCGGACGCGGCCGCGAGCGCGAAGCGGAGCTTCGAGGCCGGCGTCGCCTCGTCGCTCGACGTGGTCGACGCGAACGACCGGCTCTACCAGGCCGACGTGGGGCTGGCCGACGCGCGCGCGCGGCTGGGCGTCGCGAGGGCGGCCCTGTCCCGCGCGACCGGCGAGGGGTGACGCGGTGCGCGGGGGCTGGAAGCGTCGTATCCTCGGCGGGCGGCCGGCGCCGCGCGGAGAGCCCCCGGTGACGACGCCTCCCGGCTTCGAGGAGATCCAGCGGCAGGAGGCGGCGCGGCTGTTCGGCGCGATGGCCCGCGCGCGCCTCCTGCTCATCCCGCTCTTCCTCGCCCTCTTCGGCTGGCTCGTCGCCATCGATCGGACGCCGTGGCGGTTCGCGCTCCTCGCGCTGGCCCTCCCCGCCTTCGCGGCCTTCGTGGTCGTCGAGTACCGGCGCTACCGCCGCCACGGCCTCCGCCCCGGTGCGATCGACCTCAACCTCTCCTTCGCGACCGCCGGCGTCCTCCTCCTGTCGACCGCGAGCGGCGGGCTCGACAGCCCCTTCATCGCCGTCCTGTTCCTCATCGCGACCGCGAGCTCACTGTTCGCGTCCACGCGCCTCTCCGGCTGGCTCTTCGCGTCCCAGCTCGGGGGGATCTGGGCTTTCGCGGCCGTCGCGGCGCTCGACCTCCTCCCCGGGTTCGACCTCGCCTTCTTCTCCTCGCCGCCCGGCGCCGCGTCGCGGCGGCTCTGGCCCACCGCCCTGGTCCTGACCGGCGTCCTCGTCGTCCTCCGCGTCGCGGCGAAGGCCATCCGCGCCTCGCTCGACACGCTCCTGGCACGGACCATCGCCGCGCAGCGGGAGTCGCTCCGCGTCCACGCCGAGCGCGCCGAGGAGCTGACCGCCCTCTCCGGCGAGATCGCCCACGAGCTGAAGAACCCGCTCTCGAGCGTGAAGGGGCTCGCGGCGCTGCTCGCGCAGCACTGCGCCGAGGGGAAGGGGGCCGAGCGGCTGGCGGTCCTGCGTCGCGAGGTGGACCGGATGCAGGCCACGCTCGACGAGTTCCTCAACTTTTCCCGCCCGCTCGTCCCCCTCGCGCTCGGGACGGGCGACGTCGCCGCGCTCTGCCGCGAGATCGTCGTGCTCCACGAGGGGATGGCCCAGGAGCGGGGCGTCGCGCTCGCCGGGCCGTCCGGCGCGGTCACGGCGCGCTGCGACCCGCGGAAGGTCCGCCAGATCCTCATCAACCTGGTCCAGAACGCCCTCGACGCGAGCCCGCGGGGCGGCACGGTGGAGCTCGCCGCGGAGGCGGGCCCCGGCGGCGAGGCGGTGGTGCGGGTGCTCGACCGCGGCCGCGGGGTCGAGCCCTCGCTCGGGGACGCGGCCTTCAGGCCGGGCGTCACGACCAAGGAGAGCGGCTTCGGGCTCGGCCTCACCATCGCCCGCGCCCTCGCGCGGCAGCACGGCGGCGACCTGGCGCTGCGGCCCCGGGACGGCGGCGGCACGGTGGCGGAGGTGACGCTCCCGGCGGCGGGACCGGCGGCGGAGGGCTCGCCGTGACCCTGCGCGTCCTCGTCGTCGACGACGATCCGGGCGTCCGCTACACGCTCCGCGAGATCCTGGAGTCGGAGGGGCTCTCGGTGGACGAGGCGGCCGACGGCGAGGAGGCGCTGCGCCGCCTCGACGCCGGCGCCCACTCGCTGGTCGTGACGGACCTCCGGATGCCGCGGCTCGACGGGATGGGGTTGCTCCGCGCGATCACGGGGCGCGCGCACGCCCCGCGGGTGGTGATGGTCACCGCCCACGGCTCGGAGCGGCAGGCGGTCGAGGCCATGAAGGCGGGGGCCTTCGACTACTTCCGCAAGCCGTTCGAGCCGGAGGAGCTCCTGGCGGTGGTGCGGCGGGCGGTCGAGGCGGCCCGCCTCGGGGAGGAGAACGAGCGGCTCGCCGGCGAGCTGGCGCTCGCGGGCGGGATGGTGTTCGCGTCCGAGGCGATGCGGCGCCTCGCGACGCTGGTCGCCCGCGTCGCGCCGCGCGACGTCACCGTGCTCGTCACGGGCGAGAGCGGCACGGGCAAGGAGCGGATCGCCGACGCGATCGTGCGCGCGTCCCGCCGCGACGGGCGCCCCTTCGTCCGCTTCAACTGCGCCGCCCTCACCGCGGAGCTGGCGGAGGCGGAGCTCTTCGGCCACGCCCGCGGCGCCTTCACCGGGGCGGTCCGCGCACGCCCGGGCCTCTTCGGCGAGGCCGACGGCGGCACCGTCCTCCTCGACGAGGTGGGGGAGCTGCCGCTGGAGCTGCAGCCGAAGCTCCTGCGCGTGCTCCAGGAGGGGGAGATCCGCGCCGTCGGCGACGAGCGCCCCCGGAAGGTGGACGTCCGCGTCATCGCCGCCACTCACCGCGACCTCGAGCAGGAGGTCCGCGCGGGGCGCTTCCGGGAGGACCTCTACTACCGGCTCCACGTCGTCCAGCTCCGCGTCCCGCCGCTGCGCGAGCGGCCGGAGGACGTGGCGCCGCTCGCCCGCCACTTCGTCCAGCTCTTCTGCGAGCGCTTCGGCGTGGGGCCGTTCCGGATCCCGGACGCGATCCTCGATCGGCTGCGCGCCCTGCCCTGGCGCGGGAACGTGCGCGAGCTGGAGAACGCCATGGAGCGCTGGGTCGCGCTCTCCCCGCCCGAGGGGCTCGACCCGTCGCTCCTCCCCCCGGCGTCGGGGAGCGGCGCGGAGCCGGGCCCCGCGCTCGGCCTGCGCGAGCGCGTCGAGGCCTACGAGCGCGGCCTGGTGGTCGAGGCGCTCCGCGCGGCCGGCGGCAACCGCTCCGAGGCCGCCCGCCGCCTCGGGATCTCCCGCGTCACGCTCCACGACAAGCTGCGGAAGTGGGGGCTCGCGCGGGGGGAGGACGAGGGGCCCTCCTCACCGCCGGGATGACCTTCGCGCGTCATGGCCACCCTCGCCCTTCCCGGGGGAGCAGGTCAGCGGCAGCGCTTCGGCGCCTCCCAGGCGCGACCCGGCTCCCTGACGAGAAACGCGTCGGGCCATTCCTCGGCGAACGTGTACGCCGGCCCCTCCTGCCGTCGGTCCCTCCAGAGCACACCCCCGCCCTCGTCCATGTAGAGCCGATGCTCGACGACGGCATGGTTGACGGCCCCGGCGCGCCCGAACACGAAGCGTAGCCTGCCGTCCTCGTCGTACTGGTGCTCGAGCCGGTAGGCGGAGTCGTCCGAGCCTCCCTCGGTGACGAACTTCCGGATCCTGCCCCGCGTGTCACGGTAGACGACACGGCGGGTCTCGGCGGCGGGAGGCTCGCAGGTCGCCTTCTCCTCCCTCGCCCACGCTCCCGAGGCGATCGCGCCCTCGTTCTCCGCGGCCATGGCGCGGATGGCCTCTATCCGCGGGTGGGTCCGCCAGTTCCGGGTCGAGATCGGCGCGCCAGCGCCATCGCTGGAGGAGCTTCCAGAACCGGAGGGCGGCGTGAGCGCCACGAGAACCGACGATGCTGCCGCCAGGATGAGCACACTCGCCCCCGCTCAGGACACCAAGAGTCCGGACGATACCGCTCCGCGAAGTGCGAGAGTGCCGCGATTCTCAAGCTGCGCGGTGACGCCCCCCCCCCGCGCCCCCGCCTCGCCGCGCACCACCCGGCGCCTTCGCCCTCGCTGCCGCCCGTGCCCTGAGCGCCGCGGTCTGCGATCGGGGGCCTCGAGTGGTTGCGGGGGCGCGATTTACAGCGTCGGCGCGACCGTGCGGCGGGTGGAGGTCCGCGGGATCATTGGCCAGCGCTGCGCGTGATTTGTCCGCCGGCTGGATCCGAACGCTGCCCGCGTCCCGACCCAGCGCGGACCTCGCAGCTCCTGGCCCCGCGCCCGCTACCTGACCTGCAGCCGCGGCACACCTCCGTACCTGTCGATCACGAACGCGTCGCGATCCGCCCCGGGCCTTGCCCTGTCGCGGTCGGCAACGTGCTTCGTCCGAGTCCCCGCCAGGAGGTCGAAGACCTCGACGAAGCCCTCGCCGGACTCGACGCCATAGACCACGAACGAGGTGTCGGACGACCAGAAGGTCCCGAGGATGTCTCCGTCCGTGCCCGTCTGGCGAACCCGATGACACCTTGCCGTTCGCAGCCTGCAAAGATCGACGAAGGCGTCCGGGTCGGCGCCCACGACCACCTTCCGCCCTCCCCGCGTCGCGAACAGGAAGTTCGGCGTGAACTCGAGGAAGCATTCCCGTGTCCGGTTGCAGAGGGCGTCCCCGCAGACGTCGTCTCCGGTGCTCGAGAGCGCCGTCCCCTCTCCCAGGGAGAGCGCCTCGGGCGGCTCCTCGCGCAGCTCCGTTCCCGAGACGAAGAAGTGGCTCAAGAAGGCCCTGATCTCGCCGGACCCGGCAAGGGCGTCGCCAGCGGCCGGTTTGCCCGTCGAGGAGCAGTGTCGTTGGCCGAACCCGTAAGCCAGGGCGACGAGGAAGAACACGAGCAGGGGGATGCCGCTCTTGACGCGGGATCGCCAGAGCAGCCTCCTGGAGTTGCTTCGGGCGAGCCGCACGTCCTCCTCGTCGTCCGGGTGGACGAAGGTCTCCGTCACCGAGCGGTACGTCTCCAGCTCGTCTCCCCGGACTCGAGCCCCCAGTGCCTCCGCCAGCTCCAGCATCACCTGGAGCGTCCGCTCGTCCGGGTTGTTGGTCCAGACCTCCCCGTCCTGCCAGATCAGCAGCGGGCTGCTCCCTCCCTCCGCCGCGAAGGTGATGTCCAGCTCATCCTCTCGCGGTGTCGCCCTGAGATCGGTCCTCGCGGAGACGGCCGTCTCCACCTCGTCGCGGCCGATCGGCACCTGCCGACGGGCACGGCTGCGGAGGATCGTGACGTGATACCCCATGGAACATCCCCAGGCAGGAGCAGGAAGAACGGCTCTTCTGCGTGCTGGAGCGCACTGGCGCGGCGCTCGGTCTCGGCGGCCCCAGCGTCGTCCTGATCGCCGGCAAGGACAAGCCCTTCCAGACCCGACTCTCCGAGCACGAGTATGACGAAGTGCTCGCCCTCGTTCGCGAGTTTCAGCGAAGAAGTCCG
>DATIVK010000092.1:0-14092 GCA_035465955.1 Anaeromyxobacteraceae bacterium
CTCGAAGGCGCGCCCCGCCGGGTCGATCGCGCGCCACGCCTCCTCCTCGACGATCCGCGCGTCCACCGCGGCGGCGAGATCGCCGAAGGAGGGATCGCCCTCGCGCAGCAGCCGCTCGAGCGCCGGGAGGCAGGCGCGCGACCAGAACGCGTGGAGCGGCTCGAGCCGCCCGTGCCAGCGGGGGATCACCGCCCGCGCCCCCGCGCGGCGGGCGGCGAGCCAGGCGATCGGGCCGGACGAGAGGAAGGGCATGTCGCAGCCGGCGGCGAAGACCCACTCCGTCCGCGCGTGCAGGAGCGCCGCGTGGAGGCCGGCGGGCGCCCCCTTGCCGGCGACGGCGTCGGCGACGGTGCGCGCGCCGAGCGCCGCCCAGGCCTGCGGCGCGTTCGTGACGACCAGCGTGTCGGCGAAGGTGGCGCGGAAGAGCCGCAGCGTCCGCGCGGCGATGGGCTCGCCCTCGAGGAGCAGGAACCCCTTCGGCGCGCCGCCCATCCTCGTCGCGCGGCCTCCGGCGATCAGGGCGCCGGTGGCGTCGGGCAGGGAAGGCGGCGGGGCCTCGGTCGGGGGGGGCACGCGGGGAGGATACCGCGAGCCACGGTGGGGCTCGTCAGACTTGGAGCGGACCGGTCGTTCATGTAGAACGTGCGCTCCATGACTCCGGAGCAGAGGCTCACGGCCTTCCGAGATTTCGTCGAGAAGCGCCCCGGCGACCCGTTCGCCCGCTATTCGCTCGCGATGCAGCTGCGATCGATGGGGCGGGCGGCCGAGGCCGCCGCCGAGCTCCGCCAGCTCGCGCAGCGCAGCCCGGACTACGTCCCGGCGTACATCATCCTCGGCAAGGTGCTCGAGGGGCTCGGCGAGACCGCCGAGGCGGCGCGAATCTACGAGGCCGGCATCGCCGTGGCGAGCCGGGCCCAGGACGATCACGCACGGAGCGAGCTGGGCAGCGCCCTCGCCTCGCTCCAGGTGCACGGAGAAGCACGATGAGCAACGACCAGAACGTCCCCTCCCTCGGCGGCCTGCTGAAGGGGAAGCGCGCCGTCATCACCGGCGTCGCCAACGACCGCTCCATCGCGTGGGCGATCGCGCAGGCCTTCCACCGCGAGGGGGCGGAGCTGATCTTCACCTACCCCGGCGAGGACATGGAGAAGCGCGTCCGCCCGCTCGCCGAGACGCTCGACCCGAAGGCGATCATCGACTGCGACGTGTCCAAGGACGAGGACATGGCCCGGATGGTGGAGGAGGTCCGCAAGGTCTGGGATCGCGTGGACGTCGTCATCCACTCCATCGGCTTCGCGCCGCGCAGCGCCCTCGACGGCCGCTTCACCGACGTCACGACCCGCGAGGTCTGGCGGATCACGATGGACGTCTCGGCCTACTCGCTCATCGCCCTCGCGCGCGCCTTCAAGCCGATGATGCGCCCCGGCTCCAGCGTCCTCTCGCTCACCTACCTCGGCGCGGAGAAGGTGATCCGGAACTACAACGTGATGGGCGTCGCGAAGGCCGCGCTCGAGTGCTCCACGCGCTACCTCGCCGACGACCTCGGCGAGGACGGGATCCGGGTCAACGCGATCAGCGCCGGCCCGCTCAAGACGCTCGCCGCGGCCGGCATCAAGGGCATGCGGTCGATGCTCGGCGAGAACGCCGTCAAGACGCCGATGCGCCGCAACGTCGAGCAGGACGACGTCGCCGACGCGGCGCTCTACCTCTGCTCCCACCTCGCCCGGAACGTCACCGGCGAGGTGCTCCACGTCGACGCCGGCCAGAACATCGTCGGGCCGGTGTCGATGGGTTAGCGAGCCCGCTCGCCCACGAAGGGATTCGTCCGTCGCTCCTCGCCGAGGAGCGCGGACGGCCCGTGGCCGGGGAAGAAGCGCACCTCGTCGCCGAGGGGGAAGAGCCGCTCCCGGATCGAGCGCTCGAGCGTGGCCCAGTCGCCGCCCGGCAGGTCGGTCCGGCCGACCGAGCCCGCGAAGAGCGTGTCCCCGGTGAAGAGGAGCTTCGAGGCGGGGAACCAGAGGCAGACGCCGCCCGGGCTGTGGCCGGGCGTGTGGATGATCCGCCCCTCCTCGGCGCCGACCGCGAACGGCTCGCCGTCCACCGGGAGGTGATCGATCGGCGGCGCGTCCGTGGCGCCGAAGCCGAACGCCTGCGCGAGCTGGGGGAGCCGGTCGAGCTGCGGCCGGTCGTCGGCGTGGAGCCAGAGCGGGGCCCCGAGGGCGCGGGCCGCCTCGGCGGCGCCGGAGACGTGGTCGAAGTGGCCGTGGGTGAGCAGCACCCGCGTCACGCGGTAGCCCTCGGGCCGCGTGAGCGCCTCGACGGCCGGCGACCACTCGCCGGGGTCGATCAGGATCGCCTCCCGGCTCGCCGGGTCACCGACGAGGTAGCAGTTGGAGCCGAGCGGCGTGAGCGGGATGCTGCGGACGACGAGCGGGCCGCCCCTAGTACCCAAAGCTCTGCCCGCAGCCGCAGGTCTGCTTCGCGTTCGGGTTGTTGAACTTGAACCCGGCGCCCTGGAGCCCCTGCACGTAGTCGATGGTGACGCCCTGCAGGTACATCGAGCTCATCACGTCGACGAAGAACCGGATCCCCTCCTGCTCGAAGGTCAGGTCGCCGTCGTTCGACTGCTTCTCGAAGTCCATCGAGTACTGGAACCCCGAGCAGCCGCCGCCGACGACGCCGACGCGGATGCCGTGGTCCTTGAGCCCCTCCTGCTCCATGGCGCTCTTCACCATCTCGACGGCCTTGGGCGTCAGGACGATCGGGTTGGCGTCCATGCCGAGGTGGGTCGGGGTGACGGCGGGCTGCTGGAGGGTGGTCGCGTCCATCGTTTCCTCGCTGGAGGGAGTGCGGGGGGAATCTAACAGCGGCGCCCCCCGGCTTCAACGCGACCTCACCCCCAGGCAGGAAAGCGGGCCATCACCTCGTCGAAGGTCCGGAAGACGACGTGTGGGATGGCCCGTTCGGAGCACCAGCGGACGAGGCTCCCGCCCTCCCGGGCGAAGACGGCGTCGGCGGCCTCGGCGCCGTGCCGATCCGAGGTGCCGTCGCCGCAGAGGAGCACCTTGTGCCCGGCCCGCTGGAGGGCGCGGACGACGTTCCCCTTGCACGTCCCGCAGGAGCCGCAGTCGCCCGCCGCCTCGTCGAAGGAGACGCGGAGCCGGCGGGCGTCGAAGCGGGCGCGATTGGCGACGACGCCGACGTGGCCGCGCAGCGGCGCCGGGAGGCGCGCCAGGACCGGCTCGATGTACGCGTCGAGCCCGGCGGAGCAGACGACGAAGGGGTGGCCGCCGTCCCGGCAGGCCTCGACGAACCGCTCGAACCCGCCGCGGAAGACCGCCACCTCCCGCGCGAACGCGGCGACCTCCTCCGGCCCCGCCTCGATCCCCTCGAAGACCCGCGTGAGCAGCCCCGAGAACGGGATGGCCCCCGCCGCGAAGAGGGCCTCGTGCCGGTCGTACTCCCGCTCGTCCGCGAAGCGGAGGACCACCTGCTCGCCGATGTCCTCGGTGGTCGCGGTGCCGTCGAAGTCGCAGACGACGGCCCAGGGCAGCGGGCGCGTCACCGCTCCCCCCGCAGCCGGTCGTAGAGCAGCCCCCAGCGGACGCCGCGGTCCGAGACCGTGAGCCGCTCGAAGCCGGTGAGCCGCATCGCCTCCGCGACGACGATCCCGCCCGCGACGATGACGTCGGCCCGCTTCGGCTCCATCCCGGGCAGCCGCTGGCGCTCGGCGACCGTGAGCCCCGCGAGACGGACCACGAGGGCGTCGATCTCGTCGAGCGTCATCGCCGCGCCGTGGACCCTCGTCGCGTCGTAGACCGGCAGCTCCTGCGAGACCGAGCAGAGCGTCGTCACCGTCCCGGCCACGCCGACGAGCCGGGCGCCCGTCGCGTCGCCGATCCCGTCGAGCCGCGTCAGCGGCGCGAGCGCCTCGCGCGCCGCCTCCCGGAGCACCGACTGCTCCGAGAGGGGGAGGGGGTCGCTGCGGACGTGGCGCTCCGTGAGCCGGACGGCGCCGACCTGGAGGCTGGTGCGCCCGCGCGGCGCCGGGCCGTCGCCGAAGACGAGCTCCGTCGAGCCGCCGCCGACGTCGAGCACCGCGAGCGGCGCCGCCGCGGGGAGCGGGTCGGGGCCGCCCGGCGCGACGCCGAAGTCGCGCCACGCGCTGCCGTAGACGAGCCGGGCCTCCTCCTCTCCGCTGATCACCTCGGGGACGAGGCCGGCGGCCGCGCGGGCCGCCGCGAAGAACTCGGTGCCGTTGACGGCGTCGCGCGCGGCGCTCGTGGCGACGCAGGCGATCCGGCTCGCCCCGAGCGCGCGGGCCTCGGCGGCGAAGCGCCCGAGGACCTCGACGGTGTCGCGGATGGCGTCGGGAGCCAGCCGCCGCGTGGCGTCCACGCCGCGGCCGAGCCGGGTGATCTCGGCCCGCTCGACGACCGGCTCCAGCCGCCCGTCGCGCTCCTCCGCGACGAGGAGCAGGACGGTGTTGGTGCCGACGTCGATGGCGGCATGGCGGTTCGGTGGCATCGGGGGCTCCTCGCGGGGGCGGGGAGCTTACCACCGCCGCTACTGCTGGCAGAGCGGCCCGGTGCAGAGCGCCCGGCGCGGGACGGCGGCGGCGTAGCGCGAGGGGAGGTCCCCGCCGTTCGCGAGGCACTCGCCGCGGACGAAGGCGGCGAGCGCCTGGTAGTCCTTCACGTGGCTGCCGTCGCCGCGCTCGAGGATGGCCGTCGTCGGGTCGAGGATCACGTTTCCGCCCGAGTCGAGGAGGTGCACGCCCGCGAACTGCGCGAAGGACGCCACGTAGAGCGTCGTGACCACCGGGACGAGGGTCGTCATCGGGTTGACGAGCCAGCCGCCGGTGGCGACGACGGTGTCGTCGTAGATCGGCGTCGTCACCGCGCCGCTCGCGTCGACGAGATCGACCTTCTTCATCCAGGAGAGCGGGGTCGCGAGGCTCCGCGAGGAGTCGTAGGAGTAGGTGAGCCCCGACGGGACGAGGAAGAAGTCACCGTCCTCCACCGCCTTCTTCGCGGTCTGGTCCAGCGCGCCCACGAGCTCCCCGGCGGCGAGGTAGACGCGGACGAGCGGGTAGCCGGGCGAGCCCTCGAGCGGATCGCCGCCGTTCGGGACCATCCGGTAGAGGTCGGCGAAGCCGAGGTCGCCGGTGAGCCCCTTCACGAGATCTCCGCGGATCGCGCCCCGGTTCTGGAGCGCGAGCTGCGTGGGGGCGACCGCGTTCGCGGCCGCGAGCATCGCGTCGGTGTCGAGGTCGCTGCCGTTGGTCTCGCCGCGGCCGAGCCCGACGAGGTCGAACGTCGTGTGGCCGAGGACGTAATGGTAGAGGTCGCCGAGCACCGAGGGGTCGTCCGTCACGGCGCCGCCGGTGATGAGCGACAGGTTGGCCTCCAGGAAGGTCATGCCGCCGAGGGCGGCGACGGGGACCGACTCCAGCCCGCCGACGACGGCGGCCATCTCGTAGAGGAGCGTCGGGTCCTGCGACGGCAGCAGCCGGTCGTCCACGGCGATGAAGCGCGTGCGCCCCGGCGTCGTGTCGAGGTCGGGCCGCCCCGCCGCGTGGATGACGAGCTCCGCCCGCCCCACCTCGTCGCCGTAGGGGGCCGGCTGCATGATCGGGACCTGCCGCCCGTCGAGGTCCGTCGCGTACAGGACCTGGTCGGGCGCCGCGTGCGTGTGGCCGCTGACGACGAGATCCACCCCCTTCAGCTTCGCCGCGAGCAGCTGGTCGTCGCCGGGGAGGGGCGCGCTGCCGATGCCGCCGTGGCCGAGGAGGACGACCGCGTCCACGGCGTCGGCCGTCCGGAGGCCGTCGATCGCCGCCTGGACCTGGACCGCGATCGCGTCGAGGGCGGCGGCCGCCCTCGTGGGATCGAGCGGATCGACGCCGCTCGTGAAGGTGAGCGGCGCCGCGAGGGCCGAGCTGGAGGCGGCGCCGCGGCCGAGCGCCGCGACGATCCCGACCTTGAGCCCGCCCTTCGTCGTGACGACGCGCGCCCGCTCGATGGGCTTGCCGGCCCCCTTCTCGCCGAAGAGGGCGGCGATCGGCGTCCCGGCGAGCGAGGCGGCGTCGACGTTGGTGAGGACGTAGGGGGTGGCCCGGGCCGGAGGGGCCGGGATGGGGGCCGGAGGGGCGGGGAAGGCGGCCGTGATGGCCGCCGCGAGCGCCGGGAGCCCCAGCTCGAAGTCGTGGTTCCCGATGGCGATGGCGTCGTACCCGAGGAGCTTCTGGAGCGCCAGGTCCGGGTTGATCTGCGTGAGGAGGACCGCCGCGAGCGTCCCCTGGTTCGAGTCGCCCGCCGAGACGGTGATCGTGTCCACGCCGCGCAGCGCGCCCGAGGCCCGCTCGCTCGCGAGCAGCGTCGCGCGCCGGGCGACGCCTCCCTTCTCCGAGCCGGAGCCGGCGGTCGTCGGGAGCGGGAAGTCGTCGATCTCGGGGGCGGCGGCGAAGACGTGGGAGTGCTCGTCCGTCGTGAAGAGGACGGCGAGGCGGGCGTCGACGGCGAGGGTGAGGGTCGCGCCCGTGCTCCCGCCCTCGTTCTTCGCGGTGATCGTGTACGCGGCCGGCGCCGCGGTGGCCGTGGGCGTGCCGGCGATGACGCCGGAGGTACGGTCGAGCGTCAATCCGGGCGGCAGCGCCGGCGAGACGGTGAAGGAGTCGGGCGTCCCGCCGCCGTAGGTGGGGACGTTGGCGGGGATCGCGAGGCCGCGCGTGTAGGTCGCCGAAGCGGCCGAGTAGGAGAGAGTGCTCGGCGCGTCCTCCTTCGGCGTGCAGCCTGCGGAGAGGGCGAGCGAGAGCGCGGCGAGCGCGAGCCCGGTGGATGCGGCGGAGCCGCTGCGGTGGACGTGCATGGAGGCCTCCCTTTGGGGAAAGGAGACCTCCCACGAGCGGATGTGACAACCGGCCCGGTGGGGCGTGTCAGCGGGCGACCTTGGGGCCCCAGGACGGGGTGGCGATCACGGAGCGCCCGTCGGTGACCACCACCTGCCGGTCCCCGTCCGGGGAGGAGACGACGAGCTGGGGCGCCCCCTTCCGGTCGGAGGTGAACGCGAGCAGCCGGCCGTTGGGGGCCCAGCTCGGCTCCTCGTTGGTCGCCCCCTGGTTCTGCGTGACGCGTTCGATCTTGCCGCTGTCGGGGGAGACGACGAAGACGTCGAAGACCTTCCGCTCGTCGCGGGCCGTGAAGGCGATCAGGTCGCCGCGGGGGCTCCACTGGGGCGTCTGGTTGTAGTTCCCCTGGAACGTGAGCCGGCGCGGATCGCTCCCGTCGGCGTTCATCACGTAGATCTGCGGGGACCCGGCGCGGTTGGAGACGAAGGCGATCCGCCGCCCGTCGGGGGACCAGGTGGGCGAGAGGTCGTCACCCGGGTCGCGCGTGAGCCGCCGCGCGTTGCCGCCGTCGGCGTCCGCCACCCAGACGTCGGTCGTCCCGCCGCTCTGCGAGGCGGTGAAGGCGATCCTCGAGCCGTCCGGCGACCAGGTGCCGCCCATGGTCAGCGAGCCGACCGAGACGAGCTTGCGGAAGCTCCGGTCGGCGAGCCGGTAGGTCCAGAGCTCCGGGCGCCCGTTCCGGTAGCTCGTGACGAGCAGCTCCTTCCCGTCGGGGCGCCAGGACGGCATGAGGATGAGCATCTTCTCGGAGAGCAGCACCTGCGACCGCTTCCCGTCGACGTCGAAGAGGACCAGCTCACGCCCTTCCTTCGTCTTCCGGATGGCGGCGATGCGCGTGTCGAAGACGCCCGGCTCCCGCGTGTAGTACTGGAGCACGGCGTCGGCGATCTGGTGCCCCACCGCGCGCGCCCCGCCGCCGGAGACGGCGGTGGAGAGCAGCTCCCGGCCGGCGCGGACGTCGAAGAGGTGGAGCTCGGCCGAGGCCTGGCCCGCGTCGCCGCCGACCTTCGCCTTCACGAGCCCGTCGGCGCCCACGTCGCCCCAGCGGGCGAACTTGATGGTGGCGGCCTGGAGCCCCTCGCCCGGGTCGGCGAGGAAGCCCTTCGGGTCGAGCACCTTGAAGACGCCCGAGAGGTTGAGGTCGGCGCGGACGGTCTCCCACGCCTCGCGCGCCGTGGCGTCGCCGTCCGGCGAGAACGGGGCGATGGCGATGGGGAGCGGCTGGAAGTTGGGGGAGCCGACCTCGATGACGGGGCGCTCCTGGGCGGCCGAGGGGAGCGCGACGGCCGCGGCGAGCGCGGCGGCGAGCAGGCGAAGGTGCATGGTCTGGGCTCCGGGGGTCAGGGCGTGTACTCGACGAGGATGCCGTCGCGGCGGTAGCGATCCTTGAACTGGGCGGGGGGCGGTGGCAAGCGCGTCGCGAGCGCGCTCCGCTCCACGGAGGCGTCGAAGGCGTCGTTGCCCGAGCGCTTCGCGATCCGGGCGTCGCGGATCGTCCCGTTCGCCTCGACGAGGATGAGCACGGTCGCGCGGAGGTGGAGCCGCTCCTTCAGCGGGATGGTCGCGGGCGCGCTGTAGTTGGCCTTCAGCGCGCGCTGCGCGAGGGCGAGGTAGCGGTCCCCCTCGCTCGCCTCCGAGGCGTCGCCCTCGGGATCGCCGCCGGGATCGCCCCAGCGCGGCGCCTCGGCCGACTTGTCGCGCTCCATCCGCGACATGACGCGCGCCAGCGGGTCGCCGCCGGCCTTCCCCTCGACCTTCGGCGACGGCGGCGCCGGCTTCGCCTTCACCTTCGTCGCGTCGAGGACCGGCGCGGCCTTCGCGGCCGGCGCCGCGACGGGCGCGGGGGTCGGGGCCGGGGCCGTCTTCGGCTCGGGCGCGGCGGCGGGGGGCGGCTCCGCCTCCTTTCGCGGCAGGAGGTTCTCCGGGCGCTTCTCGCCGAGCCGGACGAGCTTCGCCACGATCGGCTTCTGCGCGAGGTCGATCTCGGGGCCGGCGCGGCGGGCGACGGCCCAGCCCGCGAGCCCGGCGTGGACGAGCGCGGAGACCAGGACCGCCGGCCAGATCCGGTCCCTCCGCTGCAGCGCGCTCGCCACCATCGCGGTCACTTCGCGTCCGCCTCCGGCTTCGATCTCCCCCCGGCGGGGAGGGCGCCCTCGGCGCTCGACCCGGACGCCGGGTTGGTGATCATGCCGACGTTGGTGATGCCGGCGCGCTGCACGGTCGCCATGATGTCCACGACGTAGCCGTAGGGGAGCCGGCGGTCGGCCATCAGGAAGAGCTCACGGTCCTTCTCGGCCCTCGCGTTGGCCCGCAGCCGCTCCTCGAGCGCCTCGTACGGGACGCGGGCCGGGTCGCCGGTGGTGCCGAGCCAGAGCGACTTGTCGGCCTTGATGGAGAGCACCAGCTTCTGCTCGTCGGCGTCCACCGCCTTGGCGCGCGCCTCGGGGAGGCTGACCTCCACGCCCTGCTGGATGAGCGGGGCGGTGACCATGAAGATGATGAGGAGCACCAGCATCACGTCGACGAGCGGCGTGACGTTGATCTCGCTGAGCGTCTGGCGGCCGGAGCCGCCGCCGGTGGACATGGCCACGGCGTCACCCCCGCGACGGGCCGAAGAAGTGGCGCCGGACGATGTTCAGGAAGTCGTTCGAGAAGTTGGTCATCTCGGCGTCGAGGACCCGGATCTTCGACGTGAAGTAGTTGAAGGCGACGACGGCGGGGATCGCCGCGAAGAGCCCCACGGCGGTGGCGATGAGCGCCTCGCTGATCGGGCGCGCCACCGTCGCGAGGTTGGCGTTCCCCATCCGGTAGATGTCGTGGAAGGCGTTCATGATCCCCCAGACGGTCCCGAAGAGGCCGACGAACGGGGCGGCGCTGGCGGTCGTGCCGAGGAAGGGGACCTGCGCCTCGAGGGCGGTCACCTCCGCGGTGGCGGCGCGCTTCAACGCCCGCTCGACGTTCTCGATGCCGCCGAGCTCCGTGCTCATCCCGTCGGTCTCCCCGTCCTTCCGCGGCGCGGTCACCTTCGAGAGCTCCACGTACGCGGTGCGGAAGACGGCGCTGACCGGCGAGGCCGAGAGGTCCTCCGCGGCCTGGTAGATCGCGTCGAGCCGCTTCGACTGCCAGAAGATCTCCAGGAACCGGATCGACTGGCGCTGGGCCTTGCGGATCTGGAGCGCCTTCCTGGCGATGATGGCCCAGGAGACGACCGACGCGGCGAGCAGGAGCAGCAGCACCGCCGTGACCACGGGGCCCGAGTGGGTGACGATCGCGAGGTAGTCGATCCCCTCGGGCGCCGGCGCGGCGGCGGGACCCTGGGCGAGGGCGACGGAGAGTGCGGGGTTGGCGGCGGTCATTGTCGGCTCAAGTCTCCGGAAGTCAGGGGCTTTTCTAGCACGGGGCCGTCCATGGGGTGCCCCCATCTCGCCCCGCGGACGTGACGGCCCTCACCCTGGTGTGAAGGCGCACCACGACCGTGCGCGGCCCGCAACGGAGTAAACGCCCGGCAGCGCGAAAACAGTCAGAATATTCGCGTGGCACGCGCGTTGCCTCTCCGGTGGGTGTAGGAGTGAACGCCGCAAGCGCGCGCCCCGAAGGGCGGCGCGGGCAACCAAAGGAGCCGCCCAATGAAGCGCATCGCCCTCTTGCTCGCCGCCGTCGCAGGTCTCGGGACCGGGGCCGGCTGCACCGTCAGCACCGGCAGCGCCTGCGATCCCCAGTCGTTGACCATCGATTGGCGATTCATCGACGCGAACGGAAACTCGGGGCTTGGCTGCGGCGCAGCCGGGGTCAGTGACCTCGACGTCTACATCGACGGCGCCCGAGTGGTCACGGCGGCCCCGTGCGACCCGGCCATGGCCCTCCAGATCGTGAGCCCGCCGAACGGAGTCCATCGAGTGGTCCTCGAGGGGTACGACAGCCTCGGCAACTTCATCAACCGCGACTGGGCGGACCTCCCCATCGCGACCTGCGGCGACACATACTGGCAGGCGAGTCCAGGCAGCGGCTGGCTGGAGTTTCAGCCGACGGGCTGCTCCGCGAACAACGGCAACCTGCTCTATTCGTTGCGCGACGTGACGCGCTCGCCGACCGGGGAGGTCATCGACCAGATCGACAGCACCCTCAGTCTGAGCACAATCGCTACCTACACTTGCCAGGGTGGCATCTACTACACAGCCGCGATGCCGTACGGCGACTACGAACTCGTGGACCTCGAGGAGGTCAAGGGAGACCTCTCGATGACTTATAGCAGCCACTGCGCTGCCATTCCCGCGCGAGTCGACTTCTACAGCCCGACCTCCTACAACCCTGACCTGACCGTCTACTCACCGGCGATGACTGTGTTGGGGCCGTCCTGCGGTCTATGATGCCCGCGGGCCCCCGCGAGAACGGGGGGCGGACGGGGTAGACCGCAGATGCGCCACGCGACAGCACTGATCGCCGCCATCGCCCTCGGCGCCGGCTGCGTCCTCCAGCAGCAGACCGACACCGGGCGCGTGGACGTCTACTGGGCCTTCTGGTCGCCGTCGCTCGGAAACATCGGGACGTTCGAGGACGCCGCGGTCGACGTCTGCACGAAGGCGGCGGTGGACGACGTCCGGATCACCCTCGTCGACCCGGCCCGCGTGGCCCGCGAGCCGAGCGAGCACCCCTGCATCCCCTCGTACGGTACTCCGGGCGCCGCCTTCACCGGGCTCGAGGCGGGGACGTGGGACGTCCTCGTCGAGGGGCGGCGCGGCGGCGTGAAGGTGTTCGAGGCCTGGGGGACCTTCGAGGCGGCCGACGGGACGCGGGCGGTCGTCGAGGCGAGGGGCGTGCCGCCGCCCGGCAACTGGGACGTCGTCGCGAGCTACTCGACCGGCGCCTGCGCCACCGGCGACCGGCTCGACTTCGACCTCGTGGACACGGGCGGTGCGGCGCGGAGGGTGGCCTTCTCCACTCACGACGCCGCGGTGAACCCGCCGGTGAGCGTCCCGTGCGGCGCGGGCGCCGTCACGATCCCCTCGGTCGCGCCTGGCCCCTACGAGCTCTCCGGCGCGGTCCAGGTGAACGGCCCGGGCACGGTCACCTACGCCTTCGCCACCTGCCGCCCGGCCTGGACGCAGCCGGCCGACGCGACCGTCACGGTCCCGGTGACGGTGACCGCGTCCGTTCCGCCGCCCGACGGGAACGCGGGGGTCTGCCGGTAGCAGACCGTTGAAGAACGCACGCCACGAGCGGCACTCACCATGGCGATCATCCCCTCCATCCGGCCGAAACCAACCGCCGGCAGCTCGCGGCGCCGCGATCGCCTTGCTCCCTCACCCTAGCCCTCTCCCTCGATGAGGGAGAGGGGACGGTGCCAAGAGGGAAGCCGCGTTTCTCGACATCTAGGACGGGACCGCTCCCTCGTCAGCGACGGCGGTGGCAGAGATCGACGTTGACGACGAGTGGATCGGCGACGTTCGCTTGGGGTATGGGTTCCATCCAGCGATGGAGAACGCTCTGCTGATCCCCGTCCGCCGCTCGAAGGCTGCGCTGGTCGCCGCAGCCGTCGCGGTAGCCATGGGGGCGGGCGGGTGCGCGTCGTCGCCCGGGCCGCGGCTGGACGTGGCCGCGCCATCCCTCCCGCCCCGGGTCTCGGTCCTCGAGGTCGACACCGATCCGGACGGCGCCCGGGTGGTCCTGCTCGCGGGGCCCCACGACGTCGTCGCCGACTGTGAGCGCGCCCCGTGCCGGTTCACGGTGCCGCCGGGTAGCTACGTGCTCTCCCTTGACGAGGGGAGCGTCCTCTGGCTCTCCGAGTACGAGCACCAGGTGGGCGTCGAGCTCGCGCCCTGCGCGGCGGAGCAGCTGACCGTCCAGCTCCGCTGGACCGGCCTCGCGCGCGTCAGGGGCTACGGCGCCTCGGGGCTCGCCCTCGGACTGGGCGTGCCGGTCCTGATCGTGGGCGGAGCGTGGACGGCCGTGGGCGCAGGGCTGGTCGGCCTGTCCGCCCTCGGGTTCTGGGGCTCGCACGACGCCGGCCAGCACCGCGGCGCCGTCCTCGCGCGGGCGAGCCGTCCGCTCGGCGCCGACGGAGGGCCCGGCTGCGCCTCGGGTCCGCTCGCCGGCCCGGCGTCGCCCTGACCGAGGAGCGTCCGGGCCCACGTCGCCGGACGCGCCCCTCTGGCGCCCCGTGCGCGGGCGCGTATGATGCGCCCGCTCATGGCCCGCATCGGCATCTTCGACTCCGGCGTCGGCGGCCTCACGGTGCAGCGCGCGATCCTCGAGGCGCTCCCCGGCGTCGACACCGTCTACCTCGGCGACACCGCCCGCGTCCCCTACGGCACCAAGTCGGCCGAGACGGTGACGCAGTACTCGCTCCGCAACGCCCGCTTCCTCGCGGCGCAGGGGATCGACCTCCTCGTCGTCGCCTGCAACACCGCGTCGGCCGTGGCGCTCCCGGCCATCCGCGACGACCTGCGGATCCCCGTCTTCGGCGTCGTGGAGCCGGGGGCGCGCGCCGCCGCCCGGGTGTCGCACACGGGGCGGATCGGCGTGATCGGCACGGCGGGGACGGTCCGCAGCGGCGCCTACCCGCAGGCGATCCGGCGGGAGCGCCCCGGCGCCGAGGTGGTCGCCGCGGCCTGCCCGCTCTTCGTGCCGCTCGCCGAGGAGGGGTGGACCGACCCGGACGACGAGATCGTCCGCGGGATCGTCGCGCGCTACCTCGCGCCGTTCGCCGGCGCGGGGATCGACGCGCTGGTGCTCGGCTGCACCCACTACCCGCTGCTCAAGGCGGCCATCGCGCTGGAGCTGCCGGGCATCGCCCTGGTCGACAGCGCCGAGGTGATCGCCCACGACGTGCGCGTCCATCTCGGGAGGATCCCGGCCGACGGGGGGATCCACCGGTTCTTCGTGACCGACCTGCCCGAGCGCTTCACGCCGATCGCGGAGCGCTTCCTCGGCCGGCCCGTGGAGCACGCCGAGCACGTGGATGTCTAGGGGCCGCGGGCGGGGTGCGCCCCTGGGCCGCGGCGGGCGTTTCGACGGGACCGGTTTCTGGGTTAGACTGCCGCAGCGAGGTCAAACGGCGTGGCAAAGCTCGTAACCGGCTTCAACCACAACATAAAGCACAAGGGGAAGCAGTATCACATCCAGACCGAGGACTCGGGCCTGGAGAATCCCCACATCATCACGCACCTGTTCGTGGGCGGAAAC
>DATIVK010000093.1:0-9627 GCA_035465955.1 Anaeromyxobacteraceae bacterium
CCACGCGCCTCCCGGCGCGGCGCGGACGCCGCCGCGCCCGACGCCGACACGCCCCCTCCCCGCCGTGCGCGCGCCGGCGCCCCCCCCGCCGCCGGCGACCCCGGGGGTCGACCGGGCGACGCCCCTGGAGCTCACCTTCACGCGGCTCTTCCCGGGACGCGACGCCGCCGTCGGCGACGTCGAGCACGCGCTCCGCGAGCGGACGTTCGGGGCGGCGGTCCGGCGCGCCGCCGAGGGGCTCGCCGAGCTGATCGAGACCCTCTTCCCGCCGGAGGACCAGCCGGGAGATCGCGCCGCGCTCCTCGGGATCGACGGGCGCGACTACCTGCGCCTCTCGCTCCTCGCCGCGAAGCCCGACCCGGCGGTCAGCGAGCAGGACGCCCTCTTCGCGCTGCACCTGCTGGTCGACGCGCTGCTCAAGGCCGAGCGGCGCTGATCCTCAGAGCTTCTCGGACAGGTCCACGATCCCGAGCCGCCTGAGCTTGCGGATCGCCTTGAGCGTCTCCACCTCCCGGAGCGGCGACGCGAGCGCTATCGACGCCACGTCCCAGTTGCCGTTGATGCGCCCCGCGACCTCGCGGTCGGTGGAGGTCAGGCGTCGCGCCGCCGGGGAGTCGAGGCTCTCGACGCCGCCGAGGAGCCGCGGGACCGCCACGGGCGACAGCTCCTCGTAGAGCGCGGCCACCTGGTCCCGCTCGGCCTCGCGCAGGAGGTTCCGCACGCGCCGATCCGACGGGTCGGCCTGCAGGAGGCTGCGGAAGACGATGGAGGCCTCCTCGAACTGGCGCTCGACCACGAGGGCCTGCGCCTTGGTGATGAGGGACGAGACGGGGTCGGCCCGCACCGCCACCCCCTCCACGTGGGCGAAGCCCAGCTCACGGAGCGCCTCGATCCGCCGGAGCACGGCGGGGCGGGACACGCCCAGCGCGAGGCGGGTCTCGCTGATCGAGGCGCGGCGGCGCGCGGCCTCGGCCACCGCGCGGAGGCCGGGCGAGCGGGGCCAGCCGCTGCCGTCCGCGGTCAGGAGGGCCGACTCCGAGGGGTACCGGCGGTCGAGGTCGCTCCACTCGTCGAGCCGGCGCAGCCCCTCGAGGACCATCTGGCCCACCCCCACGTCGAGCACGACGCCGTCGTCGAAGCCCGCGGCGGAGTCGACCAGGATGAAGCGCCCCTGCCCCGGCGAGAGGAACAGGTCCACGATCTTGTCCGCGCAGGCCTCCGGCCAGAGCGACTCCTCGCGGACCTCCGGCTTCCAGCCCGCGAGGCTGTCGATGCCGCCCGGCGACGGGGACGGCCGGGCCGCCATGACGATCCGGCGATCGGCCACCTGGAGCCAGAACGGCCTCCCCTCCCCCGTGTCGATCTCCAGGACTCCCGAGCGGCGCCCCTGGTCCAGCCACTGGAAGAGGTCAGAGAGCGGAAAGGTCGCGAGGTCCCCCGTCAGCATTGGTGGGGGGATTCTACACGCCCCGGGCGGGAGGTCCGAGCCCCCTCCCCCGCTTCAACGGGTCACACCCCACCCGGCCGTTTCCCGCCCGTCGACGGTTGGTGAATCATCGGGGAATGTCCAGCATGGTGGAGGCGGTTACGGTGGGTGTCTCGTCCCTCCACCACCCTCCACCACGAAAAGGGGGCCTCATGCCGCTTCTGATCAAGTTCGCCGACAACGTCCACAAGCTCCGGCTCAAGAACAAGCTCTCGCAGAAGGCGCTCGCCCGCCGCGTCGGGATCTCGGTGTCGTACGTCTCGATGCTCGAGCGCGGCCACCGCTCGCCGCCCCTCGAGACCGTGGAGAAGCTCGCGAAGGCGCTCGGGGTTCCGCCGCCCAAGCTCCTCAGCTAGGCGCCGGGGCTCAGGGCTTCCCGAGCGTCGGCTTCCCCCGGCTCCACTCCACCGGGACGTTGTCGCCGGTCTGCAGCCCCTCGAGGACCCGGAGGATCTCGGAGACGGAGCGCCCGACGGACGGGGGGTGGAAGCTCACGTACTGGATGATCCCCACCGGATCCACGAGGAACGTGGCGCGCGCGGCGACGCCCTCCTGCTCCAGCAGCGCCCCGTACGCACGGGTGATCTCCTTCTTGGGGTCCGCTACGAGGGGGAAGCTCAGCTCGCCGAGATCCATCGAGATCCAGGCCCGGTGCGAGTGCTTCGAGTCCGTGGAGACCCCCACGACCTCGGCGTTGAGCGCGGCGAACTCCTTCGTCCGCCGCGAGAGCTCGAGCAGCTCGGTCGGGCAGACGGTCGTGAAGTCGGCCGGGTAGAAGACGAGCACCACCCAGGAGCCCGCGTAGTCCGCCAGGTCGAGCGACTGGAACTCCCCCTTCCCGACCACCGCCGTCGCCTTGAACCGCGGCGCCTCGTCGAGCACCTTCGGCATCCTCGCCTCCCTTCACGTGCAGAGCGCCGCGCGCAGCGCCAGGCGCGCGTCGCGGCGGGTGTGCGCGTCGCGCTCCCGGCGCCGCTCCTCCTCGGACTCGACGAGGAGCGGCGGGACCTCGGTCGGGCGCTTGTCCGGCCCGATCGCGACGAACGACAGGTAGGCGTCGCAGCACTTGTGCCGCTCGCCGGTGAGCGGGTTCTCCGCGACGACCTCGACCCCCACCTCCATCGACGACCGGAAGGCGGCGTTCACCCTCGCCTCGAGCAGGGCCACGTACCCGATCCGGATCGGCGCGAGGAAGGTGAGCTGGTCGATGGCGACGGTGACCACCGGGACGCCGGCGTGGCGCATCGCGCACACCCCGCCGGCGAGGTCGGTCCACTGGACGATCCGTCCGCCGAAGGCCGTCCCGAACGCGTTCGCGTCGGGGGGCATGACGAGCTCGGTCATCTCCACGAGGGACGCCGAAGGGGGCTTGGCGGCGAGGGCCATGAACGACCTGTAGCACGGCCGACGGGCTCCGCAACCCCGGGCGGCGGGTTCGGCGTATCATGCCCGTTCCCTATGGAAGTCACGCTCATCGATTTCGCGCGCGATCCCCTGCAGAAGCTCTACGGCGCCTACCGCACCTGCTACTCCCCGAAGACCCCGCAGGAGGTCTGGGAGGAGATCGGGGACGGCCGCGTCGCGCCCGAGGCGATCCGCGAGTTCGTCGCGGAGCGGCTCAAGACGGGCCACGCCTCCCCCCTCGAGCAGGTCGTCTTCTGGTTCGGCCTCTCCGGCGTGTCGCGCGCCCTCTCGCACCAGCTCGTCCGCCACCGGATCGGCATCAGCTTCGAGCAGCAGTCGCAGCGCTACGTGCGGTACCGCGAGGACCGGCTGGACTACGTGACGCCGAAGAGCTGGGCCAGGGACCCGGCCATGGCGGCCGAGTACGACCGGCTCATGGGCGAGATCACCCGCGTGTACCGCGCGGCGCTCGAGAAGGGGATCCCGGCGGAGGACGCGCGCTTCGTCCTCCCGAACGCCACGCCGACGCACCTCCAGATCATGGTGAACTTCGCGGAGCTGCTCCACATCGCCGATCTGAGGCTCTGCTGGCGCGCCCAGTGGGAGATCCGGCAGCTGGTCGCGATGATGCGCCGCGAGGTCATGCGCGCCGTCCCCGAGCTGGGCGCCTACCTGCAGCCCAAGTGCGGCGACCGGCGGACGGGGTACTGCGACGAGCCGCGGAAGGACTGGGAGCGGTGCCCGCTGGGCAAGGTCCGGCCGCACAAGGAGCAGCTCCTGGAGCTCTTCGCGCGCCACCAGGCAGGGAACCTCGCGCCCCTCACCGAGGAGCACCTCCGGCGCGTGGAGGACGCGGGCGCCGACGGTGAGCCCTCCTAGCGAGCCGCGCGAGATGCCCCGCGCCCGCTCCGTCGCCCGCGCCCTCACCGGCCTCGTCGCCGCCGCCGCGGCCCTCGCCCCGCTGCGCGCGGCGCCCCAGCTCGCCAACGCGGACCGGCTCGCGGACGGCCTGCCCGCGAGCCTCGCGCTGCCGGTCGGCGGCGTCGCCGCGGTCGAGGAGCCGGCGGCGCTGGGCGTCAACCCCGCGGGGATCGGCTTCGTCCGCGACGCGTGCCTGCAGTGGTTCCACGAGGAGCGGGCCGTGGGCCGCTCGGCGGCCGACGGGCTCTACCTGGCCGGCGCCGTCGGCCCCATCGGCGGGGGGCTCGGGATGGAGTGGGTGCGCCCGCAGCCGGGCAGCGGCGCCCGCTACCGCAAGACCACCCTCGCCCTCGCGTTCACCGACCAGAAGGAGTGGTCGCTCGCCCTCGGCTGGAGCTGGTTCGCGTCGCCCGACGCGCCCCGGAACCGGCTGCGGAGCCTGGACCTGGGCGTGACGCTCCGCCCGTGGCGCCACTTCTCGGCCGGCGCGGCGGCGCTCGGGATGCAGGCGCGCCTCGCCGGGGAGCGGCTGCCGGTGCGCTACGTGATGGGGGTCGCGACGCGCTTCGTCGACGACACCTTCACGCTCTCGGCCGACCTGGTCGCCGACGACCGCGCGCGCGACGCCTTCGTGGCGACGCACGCCGCCTTCGGCCTGGGGATGGAGACCCGCTTCGGCCTCGGGCTCGGCGTGCAGGTCGAGGTCCCCATCGAGGCGGGGGCGGAGCCGGCCGCGCTCGTCACGCTCGCGTGGAACGGCGCGCACGGCGGCTACACGGGCGGCGTGGTCTCGCGGGCCGGCAGCACCGGCTGGCTGACGGGCGTCCGCGCCTCCAGCGAGCGCTACCGCGGCGTGTCGTTCGGCGGCGAGGTGCCCTCGATCGAGCTCGCCCGGGAGCTGAAGGGGGACGGCTCGCTCCTCGCGGTCCTGTCGGACCGCGACCCCTGGCTCGACCTCGTCCGGAAGCTGGAGCAGGTGCGCGACGACCCGGACGCCGAGGGGCTCGTGGTCCGGATCGGCGCGCTCGACATCGGCCGCGCGCGCGTCGAGGAGCTGCGCGCGCGCCTCTCCGAGATCGCCGCGCGCAAGCCGGTGCTCGCCTACCTGACCGGCGGGGGGACCAAGGAGTACCTCCTGGCGGCGGGCGCCACCGCGGTGGCGATGCCGCCGGGCGCCCCCCTCTTCTTCAACGGCGTCGCCACGCAGCAGCTCTACCTGGCCGAGACCCTGTCCCGGGCCGGGCTCGCGGTCGACGTGGTGAAGGTCGGCGCGTGGAAGAGCGCCCCCGAGCCGCTCACGCGCACCGAGGGGAGCCCGGAGGCGCGCGAGGCGATCGAGGCGATCCTGGACGACGTCCACGGGCGCGACGTGGGGTACGTGTCGATCGTCCGCGGCCTCTCGACCGACCGCGTCGAGGCGCTCTTCGATCGCGCGCTGTTCTCGGCCGAGGAGGCGCGCGCGGCGGGGCTCGTCGACGAGGTGCTCTGGCCGGACGAGCTCGAGGACTGGGCGCGCCGCCGGGTCGGCCAGGGCGTCGATCTCTCGACCGGGTACGACCTGGAGGAGGAGCGCGGGGCGCTGCGCTGGGGCGCGCCGCCCACGATCGGCGTCGTCCTCCTCGAGGGCACCATCGTCCCCGGCCGGACGCGGCGGGAGCCGCTCGGCACGGCGCTCGCGGGGGCCGACACGGTCACCGCGGCGCTGCGCCGTGCCGCGGAGGACTCCTCCATCCGGGCGGTCGTCCTCCGGGTGGACTCGGGCGGCGGCGACGGGCTCGCCAGCGACCTCATCTGGCGGGAGGTGCAGCGGACGCGGAAGCAGAAGCCGGTCGTCGTCTCCATGGGCGACATGGCGGCGAGCGGCGGGTACCTCGCCGCGGTGGGGGCGGACGCCATCGTCGCGGAGCCCTCGACGCTCACGGGCTCGATCGGCGTCTTCGCGATGAAGCCGGATCTCTCCGGCCTGCTCGCGAAGGCCGGCGTCCGGCGCGAGCCCCACCAGCGGGGTGGGAAGGCGCTCCTCTCCTCGGTGATCAAGCCCTGGACGCCGGAGGAGCGCGCGGCCATGCAGGCCCAGATCGACGGCTTCTACGCGCGCTTCGTCGACCGCGTCGCGGAGGGGCGCAAGCTCGCCCGCGCCGACGCCGAGAAGGTGGCCCAGGGGCGCGTCTGGACCGGCCAGCAGGCGCTCGCGCGGGGGCTCGTCGACCGGCTGGGCGCGCTCCCCGACGCGATCGACCTCGCGCGGGAGAAGGCGGGGATCCCGAAGGACTCGGAGCTCGCGGTCCGGCGGGTCGACGCGCCCCGCGGGCTCGCGCAGCTCGTCCGGGCGGCCGGGAGCGCGCTCGAGCCCGACGCGGGCACCGGCCGGCTCCTCGAGCTCGTCGCCGACGGGATGCCCGAGCTCCGGGCGCTCGGCGTCATCGCCGAGCTCGGCCCGATCGTCGCCCTCCCGACCTCCTTCCTCGACGGCGCCCGGTGAGGCCCGACCCCCCGTGGGCACGCCTCCGGGGGGCGTGCGAATGCAGGACTTTCGCTCGCAGCTGTTTTTTGTTATGGGTCGGGTGTTCCTCCGCTGCGGACGAGGTGAGTCTCGCGCGACGGGGGGAGCACCCCGGTAGGTCGAGCTAGGACGCCGAGCGTGGGTCGCCGCCTCATGGCGGCGCGCAGGCGACCGGACCTCGGGGAGGCGGTTCGCGGAAGCGAAGAGCACCCTCCGCGACACGCGCCAGTCCAGGACGCGACGTTGGGGGCGCGCCGAGACCGGAACGCACCGGCAGCCCTCTTAGGAAAAAGCATGAGCGAGAACGAGCAGACTTCGCCTGCGGGCGAAGGGACCACCCAGAGCCAGGGCGCGATCGCGTCCGCCGGCGACGCCTCTGACGCAGGGGACGTGGGTCAGGGCGCCGGACAGGCCGGCCAGCCGGGCGGGCAGCCCGGGCAGGGCCAGGGGCGCCGCCGCCGCCGTCGCCGCGGTCGTCGCGGCCGGGGCGGTCAGGCGGGCCCGCAGGGCGGGCCCGGGCTCGTGGGGCCGGGCGGCCAGGCCGGTGGGATGGCTGCCCCCTCCAACGGAGCAAGCCAGGCCCCTGCGCAGGGAGGCCAGGCGCTGGCGGCCATCCCGGAGACGACCGAGGAGGTCGAGGGCGTCCTGCAGTTCGAGGGGAAGGGGAACGGCTACCTCCGCGACCCGAAGCGCAGCTACCTGCCGCAGCCCTTCGACGTCGAGGTCCCGCGCTGGCTCATCGACAAGCTCCACCTCCAGCCCGGCCTCCTCGTGAAGGGGCTCGCGGCGACCCGGAACGTCAAGCGGGTCCTCCAGCGCATCGACCAGCTCGAGGGCGCGGACCCGATCGCCGTCGCGCGGCGCACCCACTTCCAGAACCTGACCGCGACCGACCCCACCGAGCGGCTCGTGATCGAGAGCCGCGCGGACGAGATGGTCGGCCGCGTCCTCGACATCATCTCGCCCCTCGGCCTCGGCGCGCGCGGCCTCATCACGTCGCCGCCCAAGGCCGGCAAGACCATCATGCTCCAGCGGATCGCCCAGGCGATCACCGCGAACCGGCCGGACGTGCACCTGACCGTGCTCCTCGTGGACGAGCGCCCCGAGGAGGTCACCGACATGCGCCGGAACATCAAGGGCGAGGTGATCGGCTCCTCCAACGACCGGCCGACCGAGGAGCACATCCACGTCGCCGAGATGGCGCTCGAGCGGGCGAAGCGGCTCGTCGAGGGGGGCAAGGACGTCGTGATCCTGCTCGACTCGATCACGCGGCTCGCGCGCTCCTACAACACGGAGGTCGAGTCCTCCGGCCGGACGCTGACCGGCGGCGTCGACTCGCGCGCCCTCGAGCGCCCGAAGCGGCTCTTCGGCGCCGCCCGCAAGGCGGAGGAGGGCGGCTCGCTCACCATCATCGCGACGGCGCTCATCGACACCGGCTCGCGCATGGACGAGGTGATCTTCGAGGAGTTCAAGGGGACCGGCAACATGGAGGTCGTCCTCTCCCGCCAGCTCGCCGAGCGGCGCGTCTTCCCGGCCATCGACATCGGGGCCTCCGGCACGCGCAAGGAGGAGAAGCTCTTCTCCTCCAAGGAGATCGGGAAGGTCCGCCAGCTGCGGGGCGCCCTCGCCTCCCTGAAGCCCGTCGAGGCGATGGAGCGGCTCCTCAAGAAGCTGAGCGAGTTCGAGTCGAACGACGAGTTCCTCGGGAGTTTCTAGCCGCCCTGCGAAGCAGGCTCCCTCCCCGGGCATCGTCCCCGCTCCCTCATCGAGGGAGAGGGCCAGGGTGAGGGAGCAGGCGGTCGCGGCTGCGCAGAGCCCCTTGCTCCCGTGGGCGCTCGCTGGTCTACTCCCGGCTGCGTGAATCGGGACCGCGTCCTCATCGTCGACGACGACGAGCTCATCCTGAAGGCCCTCGGCCGGATCATCGAGGCGGCGGGGTTCGAGCCCCGTACGTACGTGAGCCCGGAGGGGGCGCTCGCGGAGATCGAGCACGACGACCCCGTCGTCATCATCTCCGACTACATGATGCCGGGGATGGACGGCGTCAGCTTCCTGAAGGCCACCCGCGCCAAGGTCCCCTCCGCGGTCCGCATCCTCTGCACCGCGGCCGAGGACTTCCGCGTGGCCCTGCAGGCGGTCAACTCGGGCGAGGTCTTCCGGATCATCGCCAAGCCCTGGCACCAGCAGGAGCTGATCGGGACGGTGCAGCAGGCCGCCGACTCGGCGCGGCTGCGGCGCGAGAACGAGCGGCTGACGGGCGAGGTCCAGCGGCAGAACGGCCAGCTCCGCGAGATCAACCTCCGCCTGGAGGAGATGGTCCGCGTCCGGACCCAGGCCCTCCTCGAGGGGCTGATCGCGGCGCTCGACTACCGGGACGCAGAGACCCAGTGGCACTCCCGGCGCGTCTCCCTGTACGCGCGGCGCCTCGCCACCGAGGTCGGCATCGGGGACCCCGACCTCACCGTCATCGAGCACGGCGCCCTCCTCCACGACATCGGCAAGATCGGCGTGCGCGACCGGGTGCTCCTGAAGCCCGGGCCGCTCTCGCCCGACGAGTGGGACGAGATGAAGCGCCACCCGGAGCTCGGCTGGGCGCTCCTCCAGCGGGTCGACTACCTGCGCCCGGCCTCCTCCATCGTCCTCCAGCACCAGGAGAAGTGGGACGGCACCGGCTATCCGGCCGGCCTGAAGGGCGACGGGATCGTGATCGGGGCGCGGATCTTCCACATCGTGGACACCCTCGACGCCATCACGAGCAACCGCCCCTACCGGAAGGCGCGCAGCGTCACGGAGGCGCGCGAGGAGATCGCGCGCTGCTCCGGCACCCAGTTCGACCCCGTGCTCGTGAAGGCGTTCCTCTCGATCTCCGAGGAGGACTGGGAGCGGATCCGGCTCGACGTCGAGACGGTGGCCGTCCTCTCCGCGGACATGGCCGAGCACGCGCCGGGGACCGAGCGCGACCTCGACCACGCGCTGGCGCGCGCGCTGAAGGCCTGATTGCCCCCTCACCCTGCCCTCTCCCCCGGTGGGAGAGGGGAGCGCTACGGCTCTGCCTGGATCTCGACGCCCAGCAGCTCCTGCGTGGCGCCGGCCCGGACCTCGACCGTCGCCGCGCTGCGGCTGCCGTCGGCGCCGACGAACTCGACGCGGTGGGCGCCGGCCCGCACCTCCACGGCCCGGGCCTCGCCGACGACGAGCGGCGGCGCGACCTCGACGCCGTCCACGCGGACCGCCGCCGGCGCCTGCACCTGGACCACGAGCCGGCCGGTCGTCGGGGCGGACGAGACGCCGTGCGCGACGACCGCCCCTGCCA
>DATIVK010000094.1:0-3283 GCA_035465955.1 Anaeromyxobacteraceae bacterium
AGGGAGGCGTCTCCACTGCGAGGTGGAGTGTCGGGCGGCCCGCCCCAGCCTCCGGGTACGGCTCGCTCGAGCCACGCGGCGACGCGTGGCCTAGATGAATGTTCGCCGCCGCGGGGGAGACCCCGCGGGACAGGACCCGGCTTACAGGGCGGCTCCGGCACTTCCTTCGACCCCGCGCGGTCCTTTCCCCCGCGCCGGGGAGAGCCCCTTCCAATGGGATCTTCCCCTCTCCCCCACCGGGCTCATGATTGATCACTTCGTTGCGCCCAGGGCCACGGCGAGTTCGTAGCCGGCCTCGTAGTCGATGAGCTTTCGCCAGCCCTTGCTGAGGGTCCGCCAACCTGGGTCGCCGTTGTTCTTGAGGTGGCCGCCCAGGCTGGCGATGGAGAGGAGCGCCGTTCGAACAGTAAGCTTCGAGGGGAGCTTCTTGTTCAGGGCCCGCAAGATCTTGATCTGCGTGGGTGCGAGGATGGCGCTGGCCGGTTCGTCTCGCCCTGTCCGAGAGAGCGCACGCATCAGGATGAGCGCGTACGCGATGACGAGCACGTAGGCGAGCAGGTTCGAGAGCGTCCCGAACGACTCGAGTTGCTTCGTCTCGAACGCGCAGCCCGTCTTCGTCGCCTTGAAGTACTCCTCGATGACCCAGCGCGTCCGGTAGCCGTCTACGACGAAGGCGATCTCGTCTTGCGTACCCACAGGCTCGCTCGTGAGGAGGAGCCACTCGACGGGGGGCTCACCGGGAGGCGGGCCCAACTCGAACACGTGGACGACGTTCACCTTCAACGCCTCCTGCACCTTCGTCCTCGACGCGTGCCGCGGGCGCTTCAACTGCACAGTCAGGGAGGCGAAGCTCAGGTGGGCGGTTCGCGACCTGCGTACGGGAAACGTCTTGTCCTGGTCCGCGTTGCCCTTGCTCTTGCGAGCCGAGATCGGCACGTCGATCGCGAAGGAGGGAGGGCTCGTTCGCGCAGCCTCGAATAGGCGCGTCTCGTCTTCCGGATTCAAGGGGACGAGGCTCCGGTCTTGGGCCGCGCGTAGGATGAAGCGCTGCTTCTTGGCCGTCAGCTCCACCAGCAAGTCGTAGATGTCGCTCTCGCGATCAGCGACGTGAATGAGCGACGCGCCCTCCGCAGTCTGCGCGGCGCGCAGCATCGAGCGTCCCCAGCGAGCCGACTCCTTCTCGGACTTCTTCACTTCCTGGCGCACCCACGTCTCGGCCTCGATGACGCCAAGCGGCGTGCGGGTCCCGTCGGCGGCTACCAGAAGAGTAACGTGCGCCAGGAAGCCCTGATCCTTCGCGTTGACGGGGCCAAGTCCGTCGCGTTCCGCCTCCCCACTGAACTTGTACGAGGTCGTGTCCGTGGGAGCGAAGACGACGCGCAGGGCGCGAGCCCGTTTTGCCGTGCGCAACCGATGGGGCGCGAGGAGCCCTTCCATCGTCACCTCCTCGTTGCCGAGGTGCCGATACAGTGCCTCGAGGTTCGCCTCACCCCGCATCGCGTCCGGAAGGCTCGCTTCCGGAAGGGCGGCAAGCCGGTCGGCGATGAACACCGACCGGCGCTCCCGCCGCTTATCCCCCAGTTCGACGTCAGCGAACTCGTTCCGTACCACCTCCCGACGGCTCGGCTTCTTGCCCATGCCGGCGGTAGATCACGCCGGCATGGGTCCCGTCTAGATGTGCGGGATCATGAGCCCACCGGGGGAGAGGGTCAGGGTGAGGGGGCGGCCTACGCGGGCATAAGCTTGGCGATTCGGAGAAGGTTGTAGGCGGCGTCAGCGCCGAGCGTAATGCCGTCGGCGTCGGGCACGTGCTCGTCGAGCATCACTAGTGCGCCGGCGCGCTCGCCGTGGCCCGTGGCCGGTTCGACGCGCAGGTCGACGAGGAGACCGTCCGCTTCACCAACCAGGAGGCCGCGGCCGAGTACGTCGCCCTCTTGATCCACGACGAGGTCGAGCGCCTCGCCGCCATCCGGCCCCAGCCCCCCATCGGCAGCTCACGTCGCCGCGATGTCCTGCTCCCTCACCCTGGCCCTCTCCCTCGATGAGGGAGAGGGGACGGTTCCATGGGGGACGCCTCGTCTTCTTAATGGCTTGGAGTGGCCGGCCGCGCTACCGCCGGTGGCTCCGCGAGTCGCCAAGCCCTCCGCGGTGCCTTCCAGGCCGGGATCAGCGGGCGAGGCGGCTCACCGGATCGCGAACGTCAGCTCGAGCGACGCCGCGATCTCGAGCCGACCGGCAGCGAGCGGGACGGGACCCGATCTGCGGGGGCCGATGATGCCGTACGCGAGGCCCAGGTCCGGCGTCGCCTCCGCGCCGACCTCGACGATCCGGACCACCTCGCCGAGCGTTGCCCCCGCCGACGACGCGAGCGCCGCCGCCTTCGACCGCGCGTCGGCGACCGCCGCGGCGAGTGCGCGCCCCCGCTCGCCGGAGACGTCCTCCTTCTCGACGACGAGGCCGTCGATGGAGCTCGCGCCTGCCGCGACGACGTCGTCGAGGAGAGCCCCCAGCTTCGAGAGGTCGCGCACCGTGACGGCGACCCGGTTCGTCACCCGGTAAGCGGTCACCGTTCCGGCCGGCCCGGCGCTCGAGCGGCCGAAGGACCTCTCGACGTCGACGTCGTACTGGACGGTTCGCACGTCCCTGGGGGCGACGCCTGCCCCCTGGATGGCGGTGAGGACCCGCTGCATGCGCGCGGTCGCGCCGGCGTTGGCGCGGGCGAGGCTGGTCTTGTCGCGGGTCTCCACTCCGACGTCGACGCGCGCGATGTCCGGCGCGGCGAAGTCGCGACCCGCCCCGGTGACCCGGATGAAGCGAGGCTCCGGCGCGGCGGGAGCGGGGGGTGATGGGACCGCCGCGAACGCGGCGGCGACGAGGAGCGGCGCGACGAAGGTCATGTGCATGGGACTCCGCGATCGCCGACGTCCGAGGTGGGGTCCATCGCGGGCCCCCCTGGGCTGCGGTGACGAGCCGCAACGTTACCACGAGTGTATTCGGGCGTGCGGTGAGGATCCTGCGCCCGTCGAGGCGCACGATCCTCGGGTGGCCGGGCGATCGACGATGGCGGATCCGGCGCGCGGATGGTTTATTCCTCGGACTTGACCGAAGCGCGCCCGATTGACGAGACGCCGATCCGCTGGATCGCGACCTGCCCCGACGAGACCAAGGAGGTCCTCGCCGGCGAGCTGGTGCAGCTCGGCGTGCGGGCGCCGCGGCCCATCTACCGCGGCGTCGCCTTCGAGGCGGACCTGGAGACCGGGTACCGCGCCCACCTCTGGCTGCG
>DATIVK010000095.1:0-17349 GCA_035465955.1 Anaeromyxobacteraceae bacterium
GGCGGGAGCGGGGCGGTCCCCGGCTTCTTCGACGGCGCGGTGACCGGCACCGGGCTCTCCAGCGCCGCGCCGCACGGCGCCTCGCGGGCCACGATCGAGCGCGACACGCCGGTGATGGTCGACTACACCGGCATCTTCGACGGCTACATCGTGGACATGACGCGGCTCTACGTCTGCGGGCGGCTCGACGACGACCTGGCGCGCGCCTTCGCGACCGCGCTCGAGATCCAGCGCTGGGTGGTCGAGCGGCTGAAGCCGGGGGCGGTCGCCGAGGAGCTCTTCGCCGGGGCGGCGGCGATGGCGGAGGCGTCCGGCTTCGGGGCCCACTTCATGGGGGCGCCCGGCGAGAACGCCCGGTTCGTGGGGCACGGGGTCGGCCTGGAGCTCGACGAGCTGCCGGTCCTCGCCCAGGGGTTCCGCCAGCCGCTCGTCGCGGGGCAGACCATCGCGATCGAGCCGAAGTTCGTCTTCCCCGGCCGCGGCGTCGTCGGCATCGAGAACACCTTCGCGGTCGGGGCGGAGGGCGGCGTGAAGCTCACGGCGCGGCCGGACGACCTCGTGGTGGTCTAGAGAGTGCCCCCTCACCCTGCCCTCTCCCCCGGTGGGGGAGAGGGCAGGATCCCCCTAGAACCGCTCGATCTGGAAGTCGTCGTCGTCGCCGCCGGGCTTCTGGCCACCGGCGGGCCGGGCGCCCCCCGGCCCCTGCGGGCGCGGCTGGACGCCGACGCGCCCGAGCGGGGCGCCGCCGGGCCGGCCCTGCGAGGACGGCGTGACCGTCGGACGCGGCGGGGCGACGGGCGCGTCGGGCCCCTTCTCGAAGGAGTCCCACTTGGAGTCGCTCGTCCCGGAGACGCCCGAGACGCGCAGCGCGAAGTCGTCGGCGTTGGTCGCCTGGCGCAGCGCCTCCTCGTAGGTGACGAGCCCCTGCTTGAGGAGCGTCATCAGCGACTGGTCGAAGGTCTGCATCCCGTAGGAGACGTGCCCCTGCGAGATCGCGTCGGGGATCTCCTTGGTGCGGTCCTTGTCCTCGATGAGCTCCTTCACGCGGCTCGTGGCGAGGAGCACCTCGATGGCCGGGACGCGCCCCTTGCCGTCCGCCTTCGGGACGAGCCGCTGGCTGATGACCGCCTTGAGGACGGTGCCGAGTTGCAGCCGGACCTGCTTCTGCTGGTACGGCGGGAACGCGGAGATGATCCGGTTGATCGTCTCGGTCGCGTCGAGGGTGTGGAGCGTCGACATCACGAGGTGGCCGGTCTCCGCGGCCGTGAGGGCCGTCTCGATCGTCTCGAGGTCGCGCATCTCGCCGACCAGGATGACGTCGGGGTCCTGGCGCAGCGCGCTCTTGAGCGCCTGCCCGAAGCTCATCGTGTCGACGCCGACCTCGCGCTGGTTCACGATCGACCGCTTGTCGCGGATGAGGAACTCGATCGGATCCTCGATCGTCATGATGTGGCAGGTCTCGTTGGCGTTGATGAAGTCGACCATCGCCGCCAGCGTCGTGGACTTGCCGGAGCCCGTCGTGCCCGTGACGAGCACGAGCCCGCGCTGCTCGCTCGCGACCTTCTCGAGGACCTTCGGCAGCATCAGCTGCTCGATGGTCATGATCTTGAAGGGGATGACGCGGAGGACCACGCCGATCGTGCCGCGCTGCTGGAAGACGTTGACGCGGAACCGTCCGAGGCCAGGGACGCCGTAGGCGAGATCCACCTCGTTCGTCTGCTTGTACTTCTCGCGCTGGAAGTCGTTCATGATCCCGAGCGCCATCCGCGCGATCTCCTCGGGCGCGAGCCGCCGCGCGTCCTTGAGCGGGACCAGGGACCCGTCGACGCGGAACATCGCGGGGAGGCCCGCCTTGAGGTGGATGTCGCTGGCGCCGGCCTTCAGCGCGACCTGCAGGATCTCGTTCAGTTCCATGCTGGGATCGAGGGTAACACCGCGATACGGCGCGACCAAATGCCGGGAGCGGGGGACACGCGGAGGCGCGCCACGCCCCCCCCCCGGCGGAGGTGTGGGTGGGGCCGGCGGCGAGGCGCGAGAAACGAGACGGCCGGCGCCCCGTGGGGGCACCGGCCGTTCGAGAGGGAGCAGCGAGAGCGACGGGCCCGCCCGTGGGAGGCGGCAGGCCTCCCGCCCGGGAGGACCGGTCGGGATCGCGCGCCGAGCCTAGCGCTTGCTGAACTGGAAGCGCTTGCGGGCGCCCGGACGGCCGTACTTCTTGCGCTCGACGGCGCGGGCGTCGCGGGTGAGGAAGCCGGCCTTCTTCAGGATCGGCCGCCACTCCGGGTTGAGGTCGCAGAGCGCCCGGCTGATGCCGTGGCGGATCGCGCCGGCCTGGCCGGAGAGGCCGCCGCCGGCCGCGTTCACCGCGACGTCGAGCTTGCCCATCTGGTCGACGAGCTTGAGCGGCTCGACCAGGACCATCTTCGAGGTCTCGCGGCCGAAGTACTCGTCCATCGTGCGGCCGTTGACGGTGATGTTGCCGGTGCCGGGGGTGAGCCGCACGCGGGCGACCGCCTCCTTGCGGCGGCCGACCGTGATGTTCGCCTGAGTGGCCATCGTGGTTTCCTTACTTGCCGAAGGTCAGGGCCGCGGGCTTCTGGGCGGCGTGCGGGTGCGTGTCGGTCGCGTAGACCTTCAGCTTGGTCATCATCTGGCGGCCCAGCGTGCTGCGGGGGAGCATCCGGCGCACCGCGTTGAGGACGATGTCCTCCGGGTGCTTCTCGCGGAGCTTGTTGGCCGGCGTGAGCTTGTTGCCGCCCGGGTGCATCGTGTGGGTGAAGTAGACCTTGTCCGTCTCCTTCTTCCCGGTGAAGCGGGCCTTCCCCGCGTTCACGACGACGACGAAGTCACCGGTGTCCATCGAGGGCGTGTACATCGGCTTGTGCTTGCCCTTGAGGACGGAGGCGATGCGGCTCGCCATGCGGCCGACCGTCTGGTCGGTCGCGTCGACGATCCACCACTTGCGAGCTTCCTGTGCCTCGGCAGCCGTAGCGCTGTGCGTGCTCTTGCTCATGAATGAAAAAACCTGCGGTTTCCCGCGTTTGGGAAAGGCGCCTTCTAGAGGATGGCTCGGGCCTTGTCAAGACCTTCCCGCCGAACCTCGTCTGAGGCCGGGCTGGACGCCAAGGGTCGCGGAACATACCCCCATCCCGGCAGGGAAGGCAACTGCTGCTGACGGGTACCTTCTCTCTGCCCCGCCTACGCCGGGATCCCCTCGAAGAGGGCGCTCGAGAGGTACCGCTCGCCGGCGTCCGGCAGGATCACCACGATCAGCTTCCCCTTGCTCTCCTCCCGCGCGGCCACCTTCAGGGCGGCCGCGACGGCGGCGCCCGAGGAGATGCCGCACGTGATCCCCTCCTCGCGGTGGAGGCGGGTCGCCGTCTCGATCGCCTCCTCGTTGCCGACGGTCGCCACCTCGTCGACGAGCGAGAGGTCGAGGACGTCCGGCTTGAAGCCCGCCCCGATCCCCTGGATCTTGTGGGGCCCGGGCTTCACCGGCTCGCCGTTCCGGATCTGCGTGAGCACCGGCGAGAGGGTGGGCTCGACCGCCACCGCGCGGAGCTTGCGCCCCTGCCCCTTGAGGAAGCGGGCCACGCCGGTGATGGTGCCGCCCGTGCCGACGCCGGCGACGAAGACGTCCACCTTGCCGTCGGTGTCCCGCCAGATCTCCGGACCGGTCGTCTTGAAGTGGATCTCGGGGTTCGCCGGGTTCTTGAACTGCTGCGGGATGAAGTGGCGCTTCGGGTCGCGCGCGACCAGCTCCTCCGCCTTCGCGATCGCGCCCGCCATCCCCTTCGCGCCCTCGGTCAGGACCACCTCCGCCCCGAAGGCCCGGAGCATGCGGCGCCGCTCGATCGACATGGTCTCCGGCATCGTCAGGGTGAGCGGGTAGCCGCGCGCCGCCGCGACGTAGGCGAGCGCGATGCCGGTGTTGCCCGACGTCGGCTCCACGATGGTCACCTCGCGGGACCCCGGCTTCAGGACGCCGTCGCGCTCGGCCGCCCAGATCATGCTGGCCCCGATCCGGCACTTCACCGAGTAGGCCGGGTTGCGCCCCTCGATCTTGGCCACGACCGTGGCCCCGAGCCCCTTCGTGAGGCGGTTGAGCCGCACGAGCGGCGTGTTGCCGATGGAGAGGCTGTTGTCGTCGTAGATGGGCATTGGGTTCGTTCCTTCCGGGGTCGGCTTCAGATGGAGTAGTCGGCGACGCCGTCGGCCTCGATGGAGCGGCGCGCGAGGTCCTCGATGGTGACCGCGTCGACGGTCGCGGCGACGGCGGCGTCGATGTCCGCGAGGAGCTGGTGCACCGCTCGCCCCGCGCCGGAGGCGGGGAGGCGGCGGCGCGGCGCGCCGGCCACGGGGCCGGACACGGCCCTCCAGGCCTCCCCCGCGTGGACGGAGGACGCAGCGCGCGCGAGCCGGTGCCCCCCCTCGGCGCCGCGGCGGCTCTCGACGAGGCCGGCCCTCCGGAGCTCGCCGAGGATGGCCTCCAGGAACTTCGCGGGAGCGCCGGTCCGGCGCGCGACGGAGGCCGTCGAGGCGAAGGTCCCCGGCGCGGCGTGGATCGCGAGGTCCACGAGCGCCCGGAGCGCGTACTCGGCCTTTCGATTGGGCGTCACGGCCCAATCCATAGCTTCCCTATATGAATTCGTCAACGCCGCCTGACGGCTGCGCGCCAACGCCCCGTCTTCACGAGGCTTTGGGTGCCCCCAGGCGAGCCCTGAGACCCGAGAGGATGCTCTCGGTATGGCTCTCCGTCGCCGGGGCCGCCCCCTGGAGCGTCGAAGGGTCCACCTTCTCGTGGGCGTCGGCCGGGAGGTCGTCGAGGAAGCGGCTGGGGGTCCGCTCGAGGGGCTTTCCGCGCTTCACCCGCTGGACGGCGCGGGTCATGTAGAGCAGCTCCCGGGCGCGGGTGATGCCGACGTAGGCGAGCCGCCGCTCCTCGTCGAGGTCGCGCGCCTCGCCCTGGATCCCGGCGCACGGCAGCAGATCCTCCTCGCAGCCGATCAGGAAGACGACGGGAAACTCCAGCCCCTTGGCGGCGTGCAGGGACATCAGCGTGACGCCGGCGCCGTCCGCCGGATCCTCCTCGTCGCGCGAGTCGAGGGCGAGCCGCTGGAGCCAGGTGGCGAGCGACGGCCGCCCGGTCCGGGCCACGTACCCCTCGAGGGATCGGAGGATCCCCTCGATCGCCTCGACCTTGCGGGTCCCGGCCTCGGGCGACTGCACGCTCGACCGGGCGTACGTGTAGAGGTCGAGCGCGTCGACCAGCTCCCGCGCCGCGACGCCGAGGTCGCCCCGACCGAAGCGCTCGCGGAACCGCCCGACGAGGCCGGTGAAGGCCACCATGCGCTCGGAGGCGCCGCGCGGCAGGTCGGGCGCCTCCGCCGAGCGCCGCAGCGCCTCGAAGAGGCCGATCCCCTGCTCCACCGCCCAGGCGTGGAGCCGCTCCAGCGAGGCGTCGCCGATGCCGCGGGGCGGGACGTTGACGACGCGCGCGAGGGAGACCTCGTCCTCCGCCGTCGAGCAGAGCTTGAGGTAGGCGAGCAGGTCCTTCACCTCGGCCCGGTCGAAGAAGGCCGGACCGCCGTGGACCTCGTGCGGGATCCCCGCCTCGCGGAGCGCCTCCTCGACGGGGCGGCTCTGCGCGTTGAGCCGGTAGAGCACGGCGAAGTGGCCCCAGGCGCGCCCCTCGCCGCGCTGGCGCGCGATCTCCTCCGCGACGAAGCGCGCCTCCTCCTCGTCGCCCGGGAGCGCCACCACCCTCACCCGCTCGCCCGGCCCGGCGCTCGTCCAGAGCCGCTTCGGCTTCCGCGCCTCGTTCTTCGCGATGACGGCGTTGGCGCAGGCGAGGATGTGGCCGGTCGACCGGTAGTTCTGCTCCAGCCGCACCTCCTTCGTGCCCGCGAAGTGGCGATCGAACCGCAGGATGTTCTTCACCTCGGCGCCGCGCCACCCGTAGATCGCCTGGTCGTCGTCGCCGACGGCGCAGACGTTCTGGCGCGCCCCGCCGATCTGCTTCAGCAGCTCGAGCTGGCAGACGTTGGTGTCCTGGTACTCGTCGACGAGGAGCCACTGGAACCGCGCGGAGTACCGCGCCCGGAGCGCCGCGTCCTTCTTCAGGAGCTCCACCGGGAGGGCGATCAGGTCGTCGAAGTCGACCATCCGCTGCGCCCGCAGGGCCTGCTGGTAGCGCGGGTAGACCTCCGCCGCGATGAGGTCGTAGTCGTCCCCCTGCCCCTCCGCCTTCGGGACGATCCGCTTCTTGAGGGCGTTCTTGGCCCGCGAGATGAGGAAGAGCACCCGCCGCGGATCGAAGCTCCGGTCGTCGACCTTCACCTCGCGCATGCAGCGCTTCACCAGCGCCGCCTGGTCCCCCGCGTCGCAGATCGCGAAGCGCTTCGGCAGGCCCGCCGCCGCGTGCTCCTGCTTGAGCAGCCAGAGGCCGAAGGAGTGGAAGGTCGAGACGAAGACGTCGGCCCCCGGTGGGCCCGCGAGCGCCGTGACGCGCTCGCGCATCTCGGACGCCGCCTTGTTGGTGAACGTGACCGCGAGGATCCGCTCCGGATCGGCCCCCTCCATCAGGAGGTAGGCGACGCGGTGGGCGATGACGCGGGTCTTGCCCGAGCCGGCGCCGGCGAGGACGAGGAGCGGCCCCTCGGTGGTGATCACCGCCTCACGCTGAGGCGGGTTGAGGGTCGAGAGATCGATCATCTGCGGGCGCGGGTTCTCCCACGAGCCCGGGGGGCGTTCAAGCCTACTCCGTCCCCTTGAGCAGCTTGATCTCGATGCGCCGGTTGGCGGCCCGCCCCTCGGCGGTGTCGTTCGCCTGGCGGGGGCGGACGTCGGCGTAGCCGATCACCTGGATCCGGCGGGGGTCGAGCCCCTGCTGCATGAAGACGCGCACCACGGTCTGGGCCCGCGCCGCGGAGAGCTCCCAGTTCGACTGGAACCGCGCCCCGCGCATCGGGACGTTGTCGGTGTGCCCCTCGATCCGGACGACGTTCGGGAGCCCCTTGAGGATCTGCGCCGCCCTCACGAGCGCCACGCCGCCGGCGGGCGCGAGGACCGCGTCGCCCGAGGCGAAGGTGACGGCCGACGAGAGCCCGACGGTCACCTCGGTCTCGTTCGACTCGACGAAGGCCGCCGCCTTGTCGAGCTGCTGGGCGATCTGCCGCGCGGCCTCCTCGAGCTCGGCGCGGCTCTTCACCTCCTGCCCCTTCTCGTCCACGACCCCGCGGAGCCGCTCCACCAGCTGATCCTTCCGGTCCTGGGACATGACCGAGAAGGAGTACATGAGGAGGAAGAAGGTGAGGAGCAGCGTCACCATGTCCGAGTAGGTGATCAGCCAGAAGCTCGAGATGTCCTCGTCCTCTTCGTGGCCGCGCTGCGAGAGGCCGACCATGGGCTAGCCCCCCAGGACCACGATCTCGACGCGCCGGTTCTGCGCGCGCTGATCGGCGCTCTCGTTGGCCACCAGCGGGTGGAACTCGGCGTACCCCGCGACCGAGAGGCGCGCGCGGTCCACGCCGCCCGCCTCGAGCCGCCCCGCGACGGAGATGGCGCGCGCCGTCGAGAGTTCCCAGTTGGACGGGAACGCCTCGGTGGCGATCGGCACGTCGTCGGTGTGCCCCTCGATCCGGAGCTTGTTGGGCGTCCGGGAGAGCGTCGGGACGAGCCCGTCGATGATCGCGAGGGCGGCGGGCGCCAGGACCGCCTGCCCCTCCTTGAAGAGGATGGCGCTCTTCATCCGGATCACCATCCGGTCGGCGGACCGGTCGATCACCATCGCGTCGCCCAGGTCCTGCTTCTTCACGTAGGCCTGCAGCTCGTCGACCGCCTTCGCCAGCTCGGCCGCCTTCGCCGCCTCGGCCTTCGCCTGCTCCGTCTTCTTCAGCAGCTCGGGGTTGAGCTCCTTCAGCCCGAGCACGGCCAGCATGAGGATCGAGAAGATCAGGAGCTGGGTCATCAGGTCGGCGTAGCTGTAGAGCCACGACGCGTCGTGGAGCGGGTTGGAGTCGTCCTCCCGCTCGACCCGGTGCCCCTTCCCCTTGAACTTCCCGCCCCTCACGCGTTGGCGCTCCGCTGCGTGAAGACGTCCAGGGTCTCGCGGACGTACTCGGCGTTCTGGCCGAGGCGGATGGCGAGGAGCCCCGCGATGATCTGGTCGCGCTGGAGCCGCTCGTCGAGGTCCATGGTGCGGACCTTGCCGGCGAGCGGCAGGAAGACGAGGCCGGCGAGGAGCACGCCGTAGAACGTCGCCATCAGGGCGATCGACATGCCGTGGCCGATGGCCCGGGGATCGGTGAGCCCCTTGAGCATCGTGATGAGGCCGATGAGGGTGCCGACGAGGCCGAACATCGGGGAGTAGGTCCCCATGAGGCGGAACATGCGCTCCGCCGCGGCCCGCTTCTCGGAGAGGATCGCGGACTCGAGGCGCAGGAGCTCCTCGAGCCGCTCGGGCTCGACGCCATCGGCGACGAGCTGGAGCCCCTTCACGAGGAAGGGCTCCTTGACGGGCACCTCCTCCGGGTCGATGGCGGAGAGCCCCTGCACCTTCGCGAGGCGCGCGAGCCGGATCATCTCGTTGGCGATCGCCCCCGAGCTGTAGGCGCCCGACAGGAACATCCGCCTCATGGCGGAGACGGCGTGGACGGCCGTCATCCGCGACGACGACAGCGTCGTCGCCGCGAAGGTGCCGCCGACCGCGATGAGGAGCGCGACGGAGTTGGTGAAGAGGCTCGCGTCACCGCCCTTGGCGCGGACCGCCAGGCCGATGACGACGACGCCGAGGATGAGGCCGAGGTAGGTCGTGGTGCGCATGGATCACCTCCCCGACCGCGTCTTGGGGCTGTGCTGGAGGATCGCCTCGCGCACCGCCCTGTTGGATGGATCGAGCTCCAGGGACCGCTTCCACGACGTGACGGCCGCGTCGGTCTGGCCGTAGAGCGCGTAGAGCGAGCCGAGGAGCGCGTGGACGACCGCGACGTCCTTCAGGCCGCCGGAGGCCTCGCGCACGTTGTTGAGCGCGCCGAACGTGTCGCCGTCCAGGTAGGCGAGCAGCCCCACCGCGAGGCTGCGGTAGCCGTTCACCCGGTTCTGCACCTCGGCGGCGATCCGCCCGTCCCGGATCGCGGTGAGCCGCTTCGAGACGAGGCGGCCGTCGACGCCCGGGAGCTCCTCCTTCGCCGCGGCCGCCTCGGCCATGCCGCGCTCGACGAAGAAGAGGCGCCGCTCCTCGAGCTTGACCGCGTTGAGGTAGGCGGTCCGCGCCTCGTCCACCGGGCCGGTGAGCAGCGCCTTGAGCTTCGCGCGCATGCCGTTGGTGTCGATCGTCCCGTCGCCGTCGTAGAACGACTGGACGGCGCCGACCAGGGAGATGCGCAGCATCTCGGCCGTCTGGACCTCCTCGTTCCGCTTGTCGAGCGAGTCCCAGGAGAGCTTGAGCTGGTTGCCGCCCGGCCCCGGCCAGTCGAGCCGCACGCTGCCGTCCACCGAGTTGGTCGCCCCGCCCGACGCCAGGAACGCCATCGTCTCGGCGTCGAGCGGCTGCAGGGCGGTCTCCTCGGCGGCCGGGTCGGCCGCGGGCGCCGCGGCGGGCTGCGCCGCCGGCTGCGAGGCCGCCGGGCCCTTCTTCGGCGGAGCGCCCTTCGCGGGGGCGGCGGCCGAGAGGGCGAGGGAGAGGACGAGGACGATCATGTGTGTGACCTCACGCGGCACGCGGGACGAGCTCGCCCCGCGTGTGCAGCTGTAGCATGGAGCGTTCCAGGACCCGGCGCGCCGCCTCGACGTCGCGGGCGGGGCGCTCCTGCACCGCCTCCGCCTCGCCCTCGATGATCCCGCGGAGCCGCTTGGAGACGGCGTTGAGCACCGTCGAGCGGAGCCCGTCGTTCGCGTTCACGAGCGCGAGCGCGACGACGCCCGGATCGATCCCCGTGACGACGCGGCGCACCGACTTGTCCGTGAAGCGCGCCAGGTCGTCGAAGACCACCATGGAGCCGCGGGCGGCGTCCGCGAGCGTCGCGTCGCGGGCGGCCACCTCGTCGAGCAGCCGGCCGCGGACGTCGTCCGGGGCCGCGGAGAGGAAGGCCGCGAGCCGGCCGGCGCCGCCGACGGTCACGCGGCTGCGCACCCGCGCGATCGCCGCGGAGGCGGCGGTCTCCATCTCGGCCAGCTCGGTCCGGGGGATGACCCGCTGCTTCCCGAGCCACAGGCCGATCTCGGTCTGTCTCGGCCCCGGGACGACCACGTAGAAGAGCTTCGCCGCCTCCTCGCCGAGCCCGACCGACTCGATGATCGCGGCCGCGACGGCCGGATCGACGTCGCACAGGACCTCGGCGAGCTCGCGCGGCGTCGCGCCCGCGAGCGACGGGAAGGCGCTCGCCTCGGCGGCGCCGCCGGCCACCGCCCCCGCGCCCTGTCGGCCGTCGATGACCCGCCCGTCGACGATCTCGACGCCACCCTCCTCGTCGCCGCCGCGCCCGAGCGAGACGTCGACCGCGTTGGAGGCGCCGCCCTGGCGGCGGGAGAGCCCCCACGCGAGGATGACGGCGACCAGGATCGCGGTGACGCTCAGCCCGAACAGCGCGAGCGCGGAGAGCCCCTGGCTCGTGGCCGCGGAGGGCGCCGCGACCATCGGCGCCGCGTAGCCGCCGTTCGCGAGCGGCACCGGCGCCGAGGCGACCGCCGCGATCGCGGGGAGGTCGTCCACCACCAGCTCGTCGCCGCGCGCAGGCTCGATCCCGACGAGGTCGGCCGCCAGGGTCTTGATGAGCTGGCGGCGATCCTTCGGCATCGCCGGATCCACGTAGAGCCGCACCACCATCCGCACGACGCTCAGGTCGAGCTCGCGGACCGTCCGCGTGGTCTTCTTGCCGGGGCCCTTGAGGACCACCTCGGGCGTGTTGTTCCCGCCCGCGTCGGCGTAGCCGAGCCCGGGCAGCTTCATGCTCGTCTTGCCGCCGAACTTGACGTCGCCGCCGACGGTCTCCTCCTCCTGGCGCAGCTCGCGGATCTCGCCGCGGAGGGTGACCTGGACCACCGGATCGACGCGGAACGGCGCCGCCGGCTTCCCGAGGCTGCCCGCGAGCCAATCGCTCAGCGAGCGCTGCATCTCGATCTTCGCCGCGACCACCTCGGCGATGCGTGTCTCGGCGGCGGACGCGCTCCCCGCAGCCAGCAGGACGATCGCCGCGGCGATCGCCAGCCCCCTCAAGCCGGTCTCGTGCATGGGGCGGCATGGTACCGGAAGTCTGGGACATGGGTTGCGGCGAATTTCACCGATTCTGCCGCCAAAATGCGGCAGATGTGCGCCTCCGGGCGCAGCGGGCCGCGGGGACTCCCCCCTCAGGGGAGGGCGTTCCCGTCGGCGTCGATCGGCTTCGGCTTCCCGAGGCCGAGCTGCTCGAGCCCCGGCTCGATCTTCTTGCGGTCGCCCACGACCACCCAGACCAGCCTCGCCGGGTCGATGAGCTGCGCCGCCTTCGAGACCTCGCCGAGGCCGACCGCGCGGACGCGGCTCGCCCAGCCGTCGAAGTAGTGGTCGTCGAAGCCGAACCGGACGATCTCCGAGATGGAGCCGAGCACCGCCCGCCCCGTCTCCCACTGGCCGGGGAGCGAGAGGGTCAGCGACTCCTGCGCGGTGGACAGCTCCTCCGCCGTCGGCGGGCGGTCGCGGCGGATGCCGCGGAACTCCTTGAGGAGCTCCTGGATCGACTCCTTCGTCTTGTCGGCCTGGACGGAGGCGTAGCCGATGAACGGGCGCGGCCCCCGCGCGTCGATGAACGCCGTCCCGGCGCCGTAGCTCCAGTGCTTGTCCTCGCGCAGGTTCATGTTGATGCGCGCGATGAACTGGCCGCCGAGGATGGTGTTCATCACCTCCTGCGGGATCTCCTCCGGGTTGTTGCGCGGAGGGGCGACCGTCCCCACGAGCACGAGCGACTGGATCGCGCCCGGGCGGTCGATGACGTACACGCCGCCCGCGGGGGGCGGGACCGGCCCCACGTTCTTCTTCGGGGTCTCCCCCTTCCCCCAGCCTCCGAGGAGCCGCTCGAGCCGCGGCGCGATCTCCGCGAGGGTGGTGTCCCCGGTGACGACGAGCGTCGCCGCCCCGGGCTTGAGCCAGGCGCGGTACCACGCCTCGACGTCCTTGCGCTGCAGCGAGCCGACCGACGCGACGGTGCCCGACCCGGTCAGCGGGTTGCCGTAGGCGTGGGCCGCCCCGAAGAGCAGCCGCGGGAGCACCCGCATGGCGATGCTGATCGGCTGGACGCTCTCCTGCTCGATCCCGGCGAGCTGCTGCTTCTTGATCCGCTCGAAGTCCTTCTCCGGGAAGCTGGGGCTCCGGATCACGTCGGCGAAGAGCTCGAGCGACGGCTCGAGGTTGGCCTTCAGCGCCGAGAGGCTGACGGTCGTCTGGTCGAGGTTGGCGCCCGTGGACAGCGTCGCCCCCAGGCGCTGGAGCGCGTCCGAGATCTGGAGGGCGCTGCGGGTCCGCGTCCCCTCGTCGAGCATCGCGGCGGCGAGCTTCGCGGCCCCCGGCACGCCGCCCTGGTCGGACGCGTAGCCGGCGTCCACGAGCAGGCTCAGCTGGACGACCGGCACGGCCGCGCGGCGCGCGACGACGACCCGCAGCCCGTTGGAGAGGGTCGCGCGCTCGAAGGCGGGGAGCTTCGCGTCGGGCGGCGTGCCCGGCTGCGGCCGCTTCGAGCGATCCGCGATCCCCTTCTCCGTCTTCAGCTCGGGGAACGGATCGACCGTGAGGACGTAGAGCCCGTCGGAGAGCCAGCGGCGGGCCGCCTCGGCGATCTTCGCCGGCGTCGCCGCCTTCAGCCACGCGAGCTCCTTCCGGTAGGCGGCGGGGTCGCCGCCGTAGACCTGCCCCTCGGCGAGGACGTCGGACTTGCCGCCGTGCCCCCCGACGCGCTCGACGCCGCGGATGAACATCGCGAGCCGCTGCGTCCGCGCCCGCTCCAGCTCGTCCTGGGTCGGTCCGCCCTTGAGGAAGCGCGCCAGCTCCTCGCGGATCGCCTTCTCGACCGGGGCGGCGCTGCCGCCGGAGCGCGCCGACGCCTGCACGAAGAAGGTGGAGCCGATCTCGCTCGTGCCCTGCATCGCCGACACGTCGGTCGCGATCTGGTCGTCGTAGACGAGCCGCTTGTAGAGCCGGCTCGTCTTTCCCGAGGAGAGGATCTGCCCCGCGATGGAGAGGAGCGTGTCGTCCTCGGTCCCCCACTGCGGCGTGTTCCAGACCATGTAGAGGCGCGCCTGGGGGACGCGGTCGCGCATCTCCTGCCGCTGCTCGCCGGTCCGCTTCGCGACCCAGGCCTCGTACCGCGCGAGGGGCTGGCCGGGCGGCACGTCCCCGAAGTATCGCTCGACCTTCGCCTTGACCTCCTCCGGCTTGACGTCGCCCGCGACGACGAGGGTCGCGTTGGCGGCGCCGTAGTACGTGCGGAACCACTCCTTCACGTCGTCGAGGCTGGCGGCGTCGAGGTCCTCCATCGAGCCGATCACGGGCCATGAGTAGGGGTGGTTCTTCGGGTAGAGCGACGGCGTCATGAGGTCCCAGACGCGGCCGTACGGCTCGTTCTCCCCCTGCCGCTTCTCGTTCTTCACCACGCCGCGCTGCTCGTCGCGCCGGGCCTGGGTGACGGCGCCCAGGAGGTGGCCCATCCGGTCGGACTCCATCCAGAGGACGGTGTCGAGCGCCGAGACCGGCACCGTCTGGAAGTAGTTGGTGCGGTCCTCGCTCGTGGTGCCGTTCAGGTCGGTCGCGCCGATCCGCTCGAGCACCTTGAAGTAGTCGTCGTTGAAGTTCTCCGAGCCGTTGAACATCAGGTGCTCGAAGAGGTGCGCGAAGCCGGTCTTGCCCGCCCGCTCGTTCTTGGAGCCGACGTGGTACCAGACGTTGACCGCGACGATCGGCGCCTTGTGGTCCTCGTGCACGACCAGCGTGAGGCCGTTGGGCAGCACGTAGCGGGTGTAGGGGATCTCCGGGATCTCCTGCCCCGCGGCCGGGAGGGCGGCCAGGCTGCCGACGAGGGCGGCGACTGCGACGACGTAGCGCATTCGATGCTCCACAAGAGGTAGGTGCAAGCGCGCGAATCCTAATCCACGACGGCCCGGCGCGCCGCACCATCCGACGCCGGCCACCGGGGTGGGACGTGGACCCACGCGCGGCAAGGCCCCGCAGGGCCCACGCGCGGTCCCTCCAACATGGTACGGTCGAGCCTCACGTGACGCGCGTGCGGGCGACCTCCCGAGCCGGGGATCCGCCCGCCCGGAGGGTCGGACGCGGATGAGGAGCCTGTCGGTCGAGGTGAGGATCACGCTGCTCGTCTTCCTGCTCTCGCTCGCCGCGGGGATCGGCGGGGGCCGGATCGTCGGGAGGCTGTTCGAGGTCCAGGTCGAGCGGGCCGGCATCGAGGCGCTCAACAGCGCGGCCACCGAGTTCCAGTCCCAGGAGCACTCCGAGATCGAGAAGCTCTCCGCGACGCTCGACGCGCTGCTCGCGAACGAGGAGATCGCCGCCGCCTTCCAGGCCCGCGACCGGGCCAGGCTGGCCGCCCTCTGCACGCCGCTCTTCGAGACGATCCGCGCGCGAGACCGGATCACGCACTGGTACTTCATCGAGTCGCCCCCGGCGAAGACCGTCTTCCTCCGCGTCCACCGGCCGGAGCTCTTCGGCGACGTGGTGGATCGTCCGACGCTCGCGACCGCGATCGCCACGGGCGACATGGGGGCCGGCAAGGAGCTGGGGCAGACCGCCTTCGCCCTGCGGGTCACGCGGCCGTGGATCCGCCACGGCAAGGTCATCGGGTACATGGAGCTGGGCGAGGAGATCGATCACTTCCTCACCGCGATGAAGGGGCGCACCGGCGACGAGTACGGGATCCTGGTGAAGAAGCAGTACCTCGACGAGCGGGCCTGGTCGCAGATCCTCGGGGCGCGGGCCAACACCTGGAACGACCGGCCCGACGTGGTGGTGGTGGACACGACCATCTTCAACCTCGGCATCGCCGACTACCAGGGCGACCTCACCGACATCCCGGAGCACGGCAAGGAGCTGGAGGAGATCGTCGTCGACCAGCGCGCCTGGATCCGCGGCATCTTCCCGCTGAAGGACGCGGCCGACCGGAAGGTCGGGGGGCTCTTCGTCCTCCACGACTTCACGCGCTCGCACGAGGCGGTGCGCTCCGCGAACCTCCAGACGCTCCTCGTGATGGTCGCGCTGTCGATCCTGACCGCGGTGGTGCTGTCGCTGGCGCTCTGGTGGCTGGTCTTCCGCAGGGTCGGCCGCCTGGCGCAGCAGCTCGAGCGCGAGGCCGACCTCGCGCGCGTGTCGCCCGAGCGGGTGGTGCAGCTCGGCGCGCACGACGCCCTGGCGAGGCTCGAGGCGCTCTTCGAGCGGCTCGTGGACGCGAGGGGCGCCCACGACGCCCCAGGGACATCGCCCCGCGCGGACCCGCCCGCGCGCAGGCCGTAGCGGCACCGGCGGCGGGCCACCCGGGGGGGGAAGCGCCATGGAGAACCAGCCCGACGAGCGAACGGCAGGCCGTCCCCTCGTCGCGATCCCCTGGCCCCACCGGCTCGGCACGCGGATCTTCGTCGGGACGATCCTGGTCTCCGTCGCGGTCCTCGCCGGGCTGGCGGTGATCGACGCCAAGATGTCCCAGCAGATCGAGGAGCTGGCGATCCGCTCCAACGCCCTCCTCGCGGAGACCATCCAGGCGACCACCCGCAGCGCGATGCTCCTCGGCATCCCGAGCCACGCCTACCGGTCGATGGACGGCGTCGGCCGCCTCCCGGGCGTCCTGCGCATGCGCGTGATGGACAAGGACGGCCGCATCGTCATCTCGTCGCGGACGGACGAGATCGGGGTGGTGTTCCCGAAGAGCGCCCCCCTCTGCCAGAAGTGCCACGCCTCGCCGCAGCCGGTCTCGCGCGTCGCCGACACGGCGCGGGGGCGCGTCGAGATCGTCGAGGGCGAGCGGGCGATCACGACGCTGAGCCCCATCTACAGCGAGCGCAAGTGCGCGACGGCGAGCTGCCACGGCCACCCGCCGGGGCGCTCCGTGCTGGGGCTCCTCGAGATCGCGATCTCCCTGACCTCGGTCGACAGCCACGTGAGGGCCTTCCGGTACGGCACCCTCCTCATCGCCGCGACGACGGTGCTCTTCCTGGCGTGGCTCTTCTGGCAGCTCGCGAAGGCCGAGCTGGTCGAGCCGGTCGCCGCGCTCGTCGAGGGGACCCACCGCGTCTCCCGGAACGAGCTGGACGTCGAGATCCGGGTCTCCAGCCGGGGCGAGATGGGCTACCTCGGCGCCTCCTTCAACGAGATGACCCACTCGCTGCGACGGCTCCAGGGGGAGCTCGACGGGCTGATGGCGAACCTCGAGAAGCAGGTGGAGGATCGGACCGCCGACCTGCGCGCCGCCCAGGACCAGCTGCTCCGGACCGAGAAGCTCTCCAGCCTCGGCAAGCTCTCCGCCTCGATCGCCCACGAGATCAACAACCCCCTCGCGGGCATCCTCACCTTCGCGAAGCTGACCATCCGCAAGCTGGGGGACGGAGAGCTCGACGCCGAGGGGCGCGAGAAGGTGCTGAGGCACCTCGGGCTGGTGGAGCGCGAGGCCTACCGCTGCTCGGTCATCGTGAAGAACCTCCTCGACTTCGCCCGCGAGCGGCCGATGCTCATGAAGCCGTCCGACGTGAACCAGGCCGTCGACGAGATCCTGACGCTCGTCGACAACCAGGCCCACATCCAGGGGGTCGAGGTCGTCCGCGAGCTCTCGCCCCTGCCTCCCGTCCTGGGGGACTTCGGCCAGCTCCGCCAGGCCTTCATGAACGTCGCGTCCAACGCCTGCGAGGCGATGGAGAAGGGCGGCCGGCTCACGGTCCGGACCCGCCAGGTGCCGGGGGACCTCGACGTCGAGGTGGTCTTCGAGGACACCGGCCCCGGCATCCCGCCGGAGCGGCTGCGCAAGATCTTCGACCCCTTCTTCACCACCAAGGAGCGCGGGACGGGGCTCGGGCTCTCGGTCGTCTACGGCGTCGTCGAGAAGCACGGCGGCAGGATCGAGGTCGACTCCCAGGAGGGCAAGGGCACCCGCTTCACGATCCGGCTCCGAAGGGCGAGCGAGGAGGAGCTCGGCGCGCCGCCGCCGCCGTGAGGCGGCCGGACATTTCCCTTCCGCCACGTTCCGGGGAAGAATCGGCCGCATGGCCGTGTCGCGCCGCCCCCCTGGACGCCCCGAGCCGCCGCGCCCTCCCTCCCGCGGGAGCGCGCCGCGGCCGCCCTTGCGCCCCTCGCCGCCGGCGAGCGCCGCCCGGCCGGAGCCCGTGCGC
>DATIVK010000096.1:0-20628 GCA_035465955.1 Anaeromyxobacteraceae bacterium
TCACGTCGAGGGCGTTGGCGTTCGGGAGGGGCCAGATGCCGATGAAGACCGCCGTCTTGCCGCTGAAGGCGACGGCGGTGTCGTAGTCCTCCGCCCCGAGGGCGACGTCGGCGACGTCCTTCAGCCGGACGATCGAGCCGCCCCGCTCCCGGACGACCAGCTGCTTGAACTCGGCCACCGAGCGGAGGTCGGTGTCGGCCGTCAGGTTGACCTGGACCAGCGCCCCGCGCGTCTGGCCGACGGCGGCGAGGTAGTTGTTCCGCGCGAGCGCCTGCCGCACCTGGGCGGGGCTGACGTCGAGGGAGGCCATCCGGTCCGGCCTGAGCCAGATCCGCATCGCGAAGGTCCGGCCGCCGAGGATGTCGGCGCGCTGGACGCCCTCCACCGCGGAGAGGCGCGGCTGCACGACGCGCACGAGGTAGTCGGTGATCTCGTTCTGCTTCAGGGCGTCGGAGGAGAAGCTCAGGTAGGCCGAGGCGAACTGGCTCTCCGTCGACTCCACGTTGAGGATCGGGACCTCCGCCTCCGGCGGCAGGTCGCGCCGCACCTGGTCCACCTTCGAGGAGATCTCCGACAGGGCGCGCGTGGAGTCGTAGTTCAGCTTCAGGTGGGCGCGGATGATCGAGAGCCCCTGCTTGCTCTCCGACTCCAGGTAGTCGATGCCGTCGGCCGCCGCGATGACGCGCTCGAGGGGGGTCGTGACGAAGCCGGTGACGAGCGACGCGCTCGCCCCGACGTAGACGGTCGTCACCGCGATCGCGGCGCTCTCGCTGCGGGGGTACTGGCGCACGTTGAGCCGCCGGATCGCCTGGAGGCCGGCGATCACGATCACCACGTTCACGACGATCGCGAGGACCGGCTTGCGGATGAAGAGATCGGTGAAGTGCACGGCCGCCCTCCCTCGCCGTCAGCGATCCGCCGGCTTCGGCGTGAGCTGGGGCTCCGGGGCGAGCGCGTCGTTCAGCGCGACGGCCATCCCGTTCCGGAGCTTGAACGCGCCGGCGCTCACGACGCGATCCCCCTCGCCGAGGCCGGAGAGCACCTCCACGAAGTCGCCGCGCCGCTCGCCCAGCCGCACGAACTGCTGCCGCACGACGGCGACCCCCTCCCCGCCCTTCGCCTGCTCCACCCGGAAGACCGAGTCGCCGAACGGCGCGAAGATCGGCGCCGTCGCCGGGATCACGAGCGCCGTGCGCCGCTCGTGCCCGACCACCTCGACCTGCGCGAACATCCCCGGGCGCAGCCGGCCGTCGGGGTTGTCGAAGGTGGCGCGGACCCGGACGTTGCGGGTCGCCACGTCCACCTCCGGGTTGATCGTCGTGACGGTCCCCTCCCACGAGGAGCCGGGGAAGGTGTCCACCCTCACGCGGACCCGCTGCCCCGTCTTCAGCTCCGAGAGCGCCTGCTGGGGCAGCCAGAACTCGGCGTGGATCGGGCTGACCGACTGCAGCGAGGCGATCGGCGCCCCGGCCGCGAGGACCTGTCCCAGCTCGACCTGCCGGATCGAGATCCGCCCGTCGAAGGGGGCCCGGATCACCTTCTTCGCGAGGGTCGCCTCGAGCGCGACCACCGCCGCGTCCGCCTGGCTCGCCCGCGCGCGAGCGGCGTCCAGGTCGGCCGGCGCGTTGGCGTCCGCCGCGCGCAGCGCCTTCGCCCGCTCGAGGTTGACCGCCGCGAGGGCCGCGTCCGCCCTCGCCGCGACCGCCTGCGCCTCCTCGGCCGAGGAGTCGAGCCGGACGAGGACCGTCCCGCGGCGCACCGTCGCGCCCGACTCGAAGTCGATCTCGCGCACGAGCCCGGGCAGCTCGGAGCCGAGCGTCACCCCGCGCACGGCGACGAGGGACGCCACCGCCCCCTGCCGCTCCTCCCAGGGGATCCGCTTCGCGCTCGCCGACGCGACCGCGGCCGGCGGGGGACCCCCGGCCCCCGCGGCCTTCTTCATGGTGCCGATCTGCGCGGCCTTGGTGCCCGCGAGGACGCCGAGCACGAGGACCAGACCGAGGACGACCCCCACCCATGCGCGAACGCCGACTTTCATGGCCAGTCCTCCGTGGATTCACGTTGCGCGAGCGAGGAGCGCTCGTCGATTAACGGCGCCGGCGCCGGGCCGCCCCTGCTCTGCGCGTGAAGCGCGCGCTGGCCCCCCGATGAGAACCTCGGGCGCCGTGGCGCCCCCTCACCCTGCCCTTCCCCCGGTGGGGGAGAGGGAAGAGGCTCTCTCTCAGCGGGCCGCGAGCGCCGCCGCCACGCGCGACCGGTTCGGCGCGCCGGCTGCCTCCGCGGCGAACCGGCCCGCGGCCACCAGCTTCGCGAGGTCGACGCCCGTCGCGATCCCCATCCCCTCGAAGAGCCAGACCAGCTCCTCGGTCGCCACGTTCCCCGAGGCGCCGGGGGCGTACGGGCAGCCGCCCAGCCCCGCCACCGAGCCGTCGAAGGTGGTCACCCCGAGCTCGAGCGAGGCGAGGACGTTCGCGACCGCCATGCCGTAGGTGTCATGGTAGTGGCCGGCGAGCCGGTCGACCGGGATCACCGCGGCGCACGCCTCGACCAGCCAGCGGACCGTCTCCGGGTTCCCCTTCCCCACCGTGTCCCCCAGCGAGAGCTCGTCGCACCCCAGCTCCCAGAGCGCCTTCGCGGCCGCCGCCGCGCGCCGGGGCGCGATCGGCCCCTCGTACGGGCAGGCCACGGCGCACGAGAGGTAGCCCCGCACCCGCACCCCCGCGTCCCTCGCCCGCGCCACGACGGGCGCAAACCGCGCGAGGCTCTCCGCGATGGAGCAGTTGATGTTCCGCCGCGAGAAGGTCTCCGACGCGGCGCCGAACACGGCGATCTCGCGCGCGCCGGCCGCGAGCGCGTCCTCGAGCCCGCGCAGGTTGGGCACGAGGACCGGGTAGGCCACGCCGGCCTTCCGCCGCAGCCCGCGGAGCACCTCCGCGCCGTCGGCCAGCTGCGGGACCCAGCGCGGGGAGACGAAGGAGGTCGCCTCCACCGTCCGGAGCCCCGCGTCCGCGAGCCGCTCGATGAGCGCGATCTTCGTGGCCGCCGGGACGAGGCGCGCCTCGGCCTGCAGCCCGTCCCGCGGGCTCACCTCGACGAGCCGGACCGACGACGGCGACCTCACCCGGCCCCCCAGCGCGGCCGCCGCCGCTCGAGGAAGGCCGCGATCCCCTCCCGCCCCTCGGGCGAGGCGCGGACGCGCGCGAGCGTGCGGGCCGTCTCGTCGACGAGCGCGCCGTCGATGGGCCGGCCCCGCAGCGCCCGGAGCAGCGCCTTGGCCTCCCGCATCGCCGCGGGGCCGTTCGCCGCGAGCGCCGAGAGGACGCGCGCGACGAGCGCGTCGAGCCCCGCCGCGTCCGGCGCGACCTCGGAGACGAGGCCGATCCGATGGGCCTCGTCCGCCGAGAAGCGCTCTCCCGTGAGGAAGTAGCGGCGCGCGGCCCGCTCGCCGACGGCGGCGACGACGTACGGCCCGATCACCGCCGGCACGAGCCCCAGCGTCACCTCCGACAGGGCGAAGGTGGCGTCCGGGGTGGCGAGGGCGACGTCGCAGGCCGCGACCAGCCCGACGCCCCCGCCGCGCGCCGCGCCGTGCACCCTCGCCACCGTCGGCCTCTCGCAGCGGTCGAGGACCGTGAGCAGCGTCGCGAGCCGCTGCGCGTCGACCAGCCCGTCCTCGGGGCCGAGCGCCGCGGCGCGCCGCATCCACTCGAGGTCGGCCCCCGCGCAGAAGGACTCCCCCTCGGCGGCGAGGAGGATGGCGCGGATCCCCGCGTCCTCCTCCAGCGCGCGGACGGCCGACGTCAGCGCGTGGATCATCGGCTCGTCGAACGCGTTGTGGCGCCCGGGGCGCGCGAGCGTCACGACCCCGACCGGTCCGCGGCGCTCGAGCTTCACCGTGGGAGGAGCGGCCATGGCCTCACATCCGGAAGACGCCGAAGCGCGTCGGCTCGATCGGCGCCCGGGCGGCGGCCGCGAGCCCGAGCCCGAGGACGCGCCGGGTGTCGGCGGGATCGATGAGGCCGTCGTCCCAGAGCCGCGCGGACGCGTACCAGGGGTCGCCCTGGACCTCGTACTGCTCGCGGAGCGGCGCCTTGAACGCCTCCTCCTCCTCCTCGCTCCAGGCCTTGCCCCGCGCCTCGAGCCCATCCCGGCGCACCCGCGCGAGGACGCTCGCCGCCTGCTCGCCCCCCATCACCGAGATGCGCGCGGTGGGCCACGTCCAGAGGAACCGGGGGCCATAGGCGCGACCGCACATCGCGTAGTTGCCCGCGCCGAAGGAGCCGCCGACGATGACGGTGAGCTTCGGCACGCGGGCGCAGGCGACCGCGGTCACGAGCTTGGCGCCGTCCCGGGCGATGCCGGCGTTCTCCACCTTCCTCCCGACCATGAAGCCGGTGACGTTCTGGAGGAAGACGAGGGGCAGGGAGCGCTGCACGCAGAGCTCGATGAAGTGCGCCCCCTTGAGCGCGGACTCCGCGAAGAGGACCCCGTTGTTCCCGAGGATCCCCACGGGCCGCCCCTCGAGCCGCGCGAACCCGCAGACGAGCGTCGGTCCGTAGCGCGCCTTGAACTCGTCCAGCTCCGAGCCGTCCACGAGCCGCGCGATCACCTCCCGCACGTCGAAGGGGCGGCGCAGGTCCGCCGGGACGATCCCGTAGAGCTCCTCCGCGGGGTAGAGCGGCGCCACGGGCGGCAGCCGCCCCTCGACGGGGGGCGCGCGCCAGGCGAGGTCGGCGACGCACCGGCGCGCGAGCGCGAGCGCGTGGGCGTCGTCCTCCGCGAGGTGGTCGGCCACGCCGGACAGGCGCGTGTGCACGTCCGCGCCGCCCAGCTCCTCCGCGGTGACCGTCTCGCCGATCGCCGCCTTCACCAGCGGCGGCCCGCCGATGAAGATGGTCCCCTGGTTGCGGACGATGATGGTCTCGTCGCTCATCGCCGGCACGTACGCGCCCCCCGCGGTGCACGAGCCCATCACCACGGCGATCTGCGGGATGCCCGCGGCGGAGAGGTTGGCCTGGTTGTAGAAGATGCGGCCGAAGTGCTCGCGGTCCGGGAAGACCTGATCCTGAAGGGGGAGGAAGGCGCCCCCGGAGTCGACGAGGTAGACGCACGGGAGCCGGTTCTCGGCCGCGATCTCCTGCGCTCGCAGGTGCTTCTTCACGGTCAGGGGGTAGTAGGTGCCGCCCTTCACCGTCGCGTCGTTGGCGACGACCACGCACTCCACGCCGCTCACGCGCCCGACGCCGGTGATGAGCGACGCCCCCGGGACGTCGCCGCCGTACATCCCCCAGGCGGCCAGGGGGGAGAGCTCCAGGAAGGGCGTCCCCGGGTCCAGGAGCGCCTCCACCCGCGCGCGCGGCAGGAGCTTCCCCCGCGCGAGGTGCTTCTGGCGGGCCGCCTCCGGGCCGCCGGCGGCCACCGTCTCGAGGTCGGCGCGCAGCCGCTCCACCAACCTGCGCGCCGCGTCGGCGTTCGCGCGGAACTCGTGACCGCTCGGGGTCAGCGCCGTGCGGAGGACGGCCATGACGGCTCAAGGAGAGCACCCTTCCCCGCCGGAGTCACCGGCTCGACCCCGGGGACGCCCCTCGGGGGCCTCCGGCCTCTCCCTGTTGCCTGGCGGCCCGACCTCGCGCAGATTTGCCTTCCCACCGCCCTCACGTCCCCCGAGCCCCCGAGAGGAGCCCCATGGCCAGGATCCCCGCCTACGCCGCCGCCACCGCCGGCGCGCCGCTCGCCCCCTTCACCGTGGAGCGGCGCGAGCCCGGCCCGCGCGACGTCGAGATCGACGTCCTCTTCTGCGGCGTCTGCCACTCCGACATCCACCAGGCGCGCGACGAGTGGGGAGGCGGGATCTTCCCGATGGTGCCGGGCCACGAGATCGTCGGCCGCGTCGTCCGAGCGGGCCGCGAGGTGGGGCGCTTCGCGCCGGGCGACCTCGTCGGCGTCGGCTGCATGGTCGACTCCTGCCACGCATGCGGGCCCTGCCAGCAGGATCTCGAGCAGTTCTGCGAGAAGGGGGCCGCCTTCACCTACAACTCCACGGAGATGGATCGCCGCACGCCGACCTACGGCGGCTACTCGACCCGCGTCGTGGTCGAGGAGCGGTTCGTCCTGAGGATCCCCGCCGGCCTCGATCCCGCCGGCGCCGCGCCCCTCCTCTGCGCCGGCATCACGACGTACTCGCCCCTGCGCCAGTGGGGCTGCAAGGCGGGGGACCGCGTCGCGGTGGTCGGCCTCGGCGGCCTCGGCCACATGGCGGTGAAGCTCGCCGCGGCGATGGGGGCGGACGTCACGGTCCTCTCCACGTCGCGCGCCAAAGAGGCGGACGCGCGCCGGCTGGGGGCGCACGCCTTCGAGGTGACGGGCGAGAAGGGCGTCTTCCGGACGCTGGCGGGCCGCTTCGACCTCATCATCGACACGGTCTCGGCGCCCCACGACTACGACAAGCACCTCGGCACGCTCCGGCCTCGGGGCACGATGGTGCTCCTCGGCGTGCCGCCCGCGCCGACGCCGGTCCACGCCTTCTCGCTCATCCAGGGGAACAAGCGGCTCGTCGGCTCGCTCATCGGCGGCGTCGCGGAGACGCAGGCGCTGCTCGACTTCTGCGGCGAGAAGAAGATCGTCTCGGACGTCGAGGTCATCCCGATCCAGCGGATCAACGAGGCCTACGACCGGACGGTCAAGGGGGACGTCCGCTACCGCTTCGTCATCGACCTCGCCAGCCTCCGCGAGCGGTGACGCCGCCGCGCGGCGCCTTGCCGCTTGCCTCGCCCGGGGGAACGCGCGAGAAGAGCCGCGTGACGACGACGGCCCAGCCCAACCTGACGCGCTTCGCGTGGCTCTCCATCGCCGCGGCGATCGCGACCATCGCCCTCAAGACCGCCGCGTGGTGGCTGACCGGCTCGGTCGGCCTCCTCTCGGACGCCGCGGAGTCGGTGGTCAACCTGATGGCGGCGGCGATGACGCTGATGATGCTCGGCGTCGCCGCGCGCCCCCCCGACGAGGATCACGCCTGGGGCCACACGAAGGCCGAGTACTTCGCGAGCGCGGTCGAGGGGGGGCTCATCCTGGTCGCCGCCGCCGCGATCGCCTGGACCGGCGTCGACCGGCTGCTCCACCCGAGGCCGATCGAGCAGGCGGGGATCGGCCTCGCCATCTCCACCGGCGCCTCGCTCGTGAACTTCGCGGTCTCCCGCGTCCTCTTCCGCGCCGGGAAGCGGTACCACTCCATCGCGCTCGAGGCCGACGCCCACCACCTGATGACCGACGTCTGGACGTCGGCGGGGGTGCTCGCCGGGATCGGCGTCGTGGCCGTCACCGGCTGGCAGCGGCTCGACCCGATCGTCGCGCTCCTCGTCGCGGCCAACATCGTCTGGACCGGCGTCCAGCTCATCCAGCGCTCGACCTCCGGCCTCCTCGACATCGCGATCACGCAGGAAGAGCAGCAGACGCTCCAGGCGATCCTCGCGCGCTACGCCGAGCGCGGCGTGCAGTTCCACGCCGTGCGGACGCGCCAGGCGGCGGCGCGCCGCTTCATCACGATGCACGTGCTGGTGCCGGGGGACTGGACGGTGCGCCGCGGCCACGACCTGGCCGAGGAGATCGAGCAGGCGATCTGCGCGGTGATCCCGAACGCCAACGTGATGACCCACCTGGAGGCGGTGGAGGACCCGGCCTCCTTCGCGGACCAGGGGCTCGACCGGGCGGTGCCGGGCCCGGCCGAGGCGGGGGCCCCTACGCCTCCGGCGCCGTGAACGTCGTCCGGGTGCCCGCGTCCCAGCCGTCCCAGAGGAACGCGTCCTGGCGCCCGTCGGCGATCAGCCGGAAGGCGTACCGGACCTGCTCCTCGTAGAGTTCGCAGAAGGCCCCCGGCCGGTCCATGGCACCGTTCAGCTCGTGGGCCTCGGCCGGGCAGGGCGAGCCGCAGTAGTGCCGGATCGCGCAGCGCCGGCAGGGATCGATCGCGTCCACGTTGCGCCCGGTCACCTCCCGGAAGGCGGGGCTCCGGAGGACCTGCTCCACCTCGTCCCGGAAGAGGTTGCCTCCGTTGAACCGCGGCAGGCCGATGAACTCGCTGCACGGGAACATGTCCCCGCCCGGCGTCACCGCGAAGAAGGCCCTGCCCCCGCCACAGGGCGAGAGGTCGCACATGAGCCGGCGCGCGGTCGGCGCGAGGATGGCGAGCAGGACGTTGGCGAAGTTGCCGACGACCAGCTTCCGCCCGGTCTCCTGGTAGAGCTCGAACGAGCGGTCCAGCGCCGCGAGGAACGCCCTCGCCGCCGCGGCGTCGCCCGGCTTGACCTCGCGTGACGGCGGCAGCGTGCACCGCACGACGTTCATGAGGCAGGTCGGCACCTCGCGCCGGTGGAGGAACTCCACCATCCGCGTGAGCTGGCCGGCGTTCTCGCGCGTCATCGTGCAGATGACGCTCCACGCGTCGTAGCCCCGCAGGCGCTCCATCGCGTCGAGCACGGCCGCGTGGACGCCCTGGCCGCTCCAGTCCTTCCGGGTCCGGTCCGCGACGGCGCGCCCCGGCGCGTCGAGCGAGAGGCCGATGCTCACGCCGCGGCCGGTCAGGAACGAGAGCGCGGCGTCGTCGAGCAGCGTGGCGTTGGTCTGGATCCCGAAGCGGAAGACGCCGCCGAAGGCCTCGATCCCCGCGAAGACGGCGTCCCGGTTCAGGAGCGGCTCCGCGCCGTGGAAGACGATCTGCGGCCGGACGCCGGGCGGCACGGTGCGCGCGAAGTAGTCCCGCAGCCGCTCGAGCGCGCGGAGCAGCCGCTCCGCCGGCATGTGCTCGCCGCCGCTCCGCATCGTCGCGGGGATGTAGCAGTAGGCGCAGTCCAGGTTGCAGCGCTCGGTGGGGTTGAAGTAGACGGCCGACGGGGTCAGCCCGAACCGCAGCCCCTCCATCTCCTTCCGGAAGGCCTCGCGCCGCTTGCGGTACGCGCGCACGAGGGGGCCGTCGCCGAAGGCGTCCGCGAGCCGGTCGCGCGCGACGAGCGACCAGAAGGCGGTGTCCGGATCGACCACGGCGAGGTAGTCGCGATGGCCGACGTCGATCGGCTGCAGGGTCTCCCCCTCGCCGCTGTTGACGAAGCGGCCCCGCGATGGGGCCGCGCGCCTGCCGGCCGTGCCCGGCGCGCCGGCGCCGCTCACCTGGCCTTCTCGTCCATCAGGATGTAGTGCGAGAGGCCGGTCCCCTTCGCGCCGCAGCTCTTCCGGCTCGCGATGACCGCCTTCTTCGCCGGCTTCCTCTTCCCCGCGACCTTCACCGTGCTCCTGGCCATGCCCGTGCTCCTCGCCGTGGTGGGCCGAAGACGCGAAAAGGGCTCCGACGGACCGGGATCGGTCCCTCGGAGCCCTTTGCCATCGGACCCGTTCAGCTGCTCGTGCGCTCAGCCCGTCTTCTGGCTCTCGGATCGTCCACCCGTCACGCCTTCCCCCCGCGCTGGGGCCCGGGAGTGGCCGGCTCGTCGCCCTGTGACGCGTGTCCCCGATTACAGCGGCGGGACCGCCACGGATTCGCACCGTGTTCCGAAGCTGAGAACCCCGGTAGCGTAGCGACCGGGTGACCCGGAGTCAACGGCGGGAGGAGGGGCCGGCGCGCCCGGTTTCAGGACCCGCGGCGCCTCACGGCGGAGCCGCTCCTCGGGTGGTGCCGGCGGCGCACCGCGGGAGCGGCGGGGGCGACCGCCCCCGCTACTTCGCGTCGCTGAACCGCACCCCCGCGGGAGGGGCGAACAGCTCCATCCGCGGCGCGAGGTCCTTGGCGTACTCGAGGTACTCGAGCTCGACCAGCGTCTTCCCCTTCTGCTCGACCTTCACGCGGCTGGGGCGCTCCGAGGCCCGATCGCCGGCGAGCGTGATCACGTACCCCTCGACCTGCGCGACCAGCGCCTCCTGGGGCTTGCCGCCGACGACGACCGTCTTCGGCTTCGCGCCGTGGGCCCTCATGAACTCGTACTCCATGCCCAGCTCCAGCATCGGGGGCGGTGGCCCCTTCGGCGGCGTCGGGATGATGGGGGCCCTGAAGACGAAGCTCGGGCCGGGGTCCGTGAAGCTCTGGCCGGTCATGTCCGCGAGGTTGACCTTCCAGGCCCGGGGCTCCGCGACCACGATGAGGCCGTGGATGCCCGCCGCCGGATCGGCCTCCTCCTCCAGCCGACCGTACTTCTCGCCCAGGCGGTAGAGCGTCGTCGGCTTCGCGCCGAACGAGTCGCGTTGGACGCCCGGGCTCACGTCGCGAGTGACCAGGCGGACCATCCGTGAAGCGGGCGGCGCGTCCTGCTCCGACAGGAGCTTCTGGACCCGCTCCCGCGCCTTCGGACGCTCCGCGCCGGAGCCGGCGAGCGAGAGGGCTGCGGCCAAGGCGATCGCGACGAAGCTGTTCATCGGCTCCTCCTGTCACCCCTCGGATCGAGGCGAGCGCCCCCACCGGAGGCGACGGTGACGCAGAGTCAATGGGCTCACGCCGGTCGTCGAGAGTCAACCGCCGGTGTCGCTCGATCGAGACGCGGACGCGCGGCCTCTCCGGACGCTGATCTCGTAGCCGGTGTGGCGGACTGCGCTGGCCAGTCGATCCTGCTCCCTCACCCTGACCCTCTCCCTCGATGAGGGAGAGGGGACGGTGCCAAGGGGGACGCCTCGCTTCTCAACAGCCTGCTCGTTTAGAAGCGCACGCGCGGCTGCGCCGCCTCGCGCCCGTTCACGGCCATGCTCCACTCGTGGACCTCCCCCTCGTCCACGACGAAGACGACCAGCTCGGAGCCCGGGAGGCCCGCCTGCACCGCCCCCAGCCACGGCCGCTCGGCCAGGAGGCGCGGCGCGTGGGCGGCCGCGTCGAGGAGCCGCGCGCGCCCCTGCACGCGCATCATCCGCCCGCCCGTCGCGGACGGCGCCCAGAAGGCGATCTCGACGCGTGGGTTCGCGGCGAGCTGCTTCGGGAGGCTCTTGGTCGAGCCGGTGTGGAAGTAGAAGCCCGTCTCGTCGGCGCGCCAGAGGAGCAGGCCGCGGACGTGCGGCTGGTCCCCCTCGCACGTGGCGAGGAAGCAGGAGCGGTTCTCGTTGGCGAAGTCGATGATCTCTCGGGTCAGCATGCGGTCACCCTGCCACGACGCGACCGCGCCGCGCTTCCACGGGCGTGCTGCCGAGTTCACGCGCGCCGGGGCCGCCGCAGCATCGCCCGGTACCGCGAGGGCGCCATCCGGAAGGCGCGCCGGAAGGCCGTCGCGAGGTGGGACGCGCTCGCGAAGCCGCACTCCATCGCCACGTCGGTGATCGGCCGGGCGTCCCCCGCGAGGAGCCGCTTCGCGCGCTCCAGCCGGGCGCGCCGCAGGTAGTCCCGCGGCGCCCGCCCGGTCTCGCGCTTGAACTCGCGGGCGAAGTGGAACGGCGACATCCCCGCCGCGGCCGCGAGGTCGCCGACGCCGAGCGGCTCCCCGGCGTGGCCGTCGGCCAGCTCCACCGCCCGGAGGATCGCCGCGCGCTCGGGCACGCGCTCGGTGCGCCGCCTCACGCCGAGGACCGCACGCAGGATCAGGTGGACGAGGCGCTGCGCGGCCGCGTCGAGGAGGGCCCCGTGGCCGGGCAGCCGCGCCGACTGCTCCACCAGCATCTCGCGCACGACGGTCACGATCTCGGGCGGCGCCGCGAAGCTCTCCGCCCGCCCCGCCGGGAGCGCGACGTCCCCGTAGTCGCGCAGCGCGCGCCGGAGCAGCCGCGGGGCGACGAAGACCGCCGCGAAGCGGGACGGCTCGCCGTCGACGAGCTCGGTGTGCGGCACGCCGGGCCCGTAGGCGTAGAGCCTGCCGGCCCGCGCCCGGACGAGGCGCCCGTCGATGCGCACCCGCCCCCGGTCGTCGAACGGGACGACGAAGGACCAGGCCGGGTGCGTGTGCTCCGGCGTCGTGGCGTAGCCGCAGGGCCCGGCCACGGGCACGAAGACGCCGACGTCCCGGCCGAGCGCCCAGTCGACGTACCGGAGCTGCTCCGGCGAGATCTCGCCGACGAGGCGACGGACCCGGCGCATCTACCGCGGCTCGAAGACCGGCCGCCCCACCGCGCCGGCGATCACGCAGACCTGGCGCATCAGGGAGCCGAACTCCACCGGCGTCAGCGACTGGTGGCCGTCGGAGAGCGCCTTCTCCGGGTGCGGGTGGACCTCGATGATGAGCCCGTCGGCCCCGGCGGCGATGCCGGCGCGGGCCACCGCCGGCACCAGCGGGCGGAGCCCGATCCCGTGCGACGGGTCGACGATCACCGGCAGGTGCGTGAGCGACTTGAGGACCGGCACCGCGTTGATGTCGAGGGTGTTGCGCGTCGCGGTCTCGAACGTCCGGATCCCCCGCTCGCACAGGGCGACCTTGTGGTTCCCCTTCGAGACGATGTACTCGGCCGCCATCAGCCACTCGCGGATGGTGGCGGAGAGGCCGCGCTTGAGCAGGATCGGCTTGTCGAGCGTGCCGACCTTCTCGAGGAGCGAGTAGTTCTGCATGTTGCGCGCGCCGATCTGGAGCACGTCGGCGTAGGAGGCCACCAGCTCCACCGTCTCGGTGTCCTTCACCTCCGTGACCACCTTGAGGCCGGTCTCCTCGCGGGCGCGCGCGAGCAGCTTCAGCCCCTCCTCGCGCAGCCCCTGGAACTCGTAGGGGCTCGTGCGCGGCTTGAACGCCCCGCCGCGCAGGAAGCAGGCGCCGGCCGCCTTCACGGCGCGGGCCGTCTCGAGGACCTGCTCCTCCGACTCGACCGAGCACGGCCCCGCCATGACGACGACCGCCTGCCCGCCGATGGGGACGCCGCCGACGTCGATGACGGTGTCCTCCTCCTTCACCTCGCGCGAGACGAGCTTGAAGGGCTGCGAGACGCGGAGCGCCTCGGCGACGCCCGGCAGGGTGCCGAAGAGCTCGTCCGGATCCATCCCGCCGGTGTGGCCGACGACCGCCACCACCCTGCGCTCGGTGCCGGTGATCGGGTGCGGCGTCAGGCCGAGCGACCGGATCTTCTCGACCACGGCCTCGAACTCGGCCGCCGTGGCGTGGGGCTTCATCGTGACGAACATGGGAGCTCCTCGCTAGACCGTGCGGCCGACGGCGCCGGCGATCACGGCGACCTGGCGGACCAGCTCGGCGAACTGCGGGGGCGTCAGCGACTGGTGCCCGTCGGAGAGCGCCTTCTCCGGCTGCGGGTGGACCTCGACGATGATCCCGTCGGCGCCGCAGGCGACCGCGCCGCGCGCCATCGCCCCCACGTGGGCCCGGATGCCGATCCCGTGGGAGGGGTCCACGATCACCGGCAGGTGCGTGAGCGCCTTGAGCACCGGCACCGCGTTCAGGTCGAGCGTGTTGCGCGTCATCGTCTCGAAGGTGCGGATGCCGCGCTCGCAGAGGGCGACCTGGTAGTTGCCCGCGGCGAGGACGTACTCCGCGGCCATCAGCCACTCCTTGATGGTGGCGGCCGGCCCGCGCTTCAGCAGGATGGGCTTCCTCAGCGCGCCCAGCTGCTTCAGGAGCGAGTAGTTCTGCATGTTGCGCGCGCCGATCTGGAGCACGTCGGCGTAGTCGGCGACCATCGGGAGCGTCTCGGCGTCGAGCACCTCGGTGACGACCGGCAGGCCGGTCACCTCCCGCGCGACGGCGAGGAGCCTCAGCCCCTCCTCCGCGAGCCCCTGGAACTCGTAGGGGCTGGTGCGCGGCTTGAACGCCCCGCCGCGCAGGAAGCTGGCCCCGGCGGCCTTCACCGCCCGCGCGGTCTCGACGATCTGCTCCTCCGACTCGACCGAGCAGGGCCCGGCCATGATGCAGACGGCCTCGCCGCCGATCCGCGCGCCGCCCACCTCGATGACGGTGTCCTCCTCCTTCACCTCGCGGGAGACCAGCTTGAACGGCTGCGTCACGCGGAGCGCCTCCGCCACGCCGTCCATGTCGGCGAACGAGTCCACGTCGATGCCGCCCTTGTTGCCCGTGACGCCGATGGCGACCCGCGACGAGCCCGGGATCGCGTGGGGCGTGAACCCCAGCGAGCGGATCCGCTCCGTGACCGCGTCGATCTGCGCCGGCGTTGCGTGGGGCTTCATCACGACGAGCATCGGGAGACCTCCCTGGAGGAGTCGAACTCTTAGCGCGCGCCCGGGGCACGGACAAGCGCCGCGGCCCGCCGCCGCGGGTTGTGCGCGGGGCCGCCATCTGCTCTTGTCGTCGCGTGCGCGACCGCCGCTGGGACTACCTCTACGAGCGCCAGAAGCAGCCGGTGCGGGAGTACGTGCTCGAGCGGTTCGCCGAGCACCTCGCCGGGGAGCTGCAGGCCTGGCCGCCGCCGTTCGTCGAGTGGGTGTCGGACGATCTTCGGGCGCGCTACGCCGAGGGCACGGCGCGACGGCCGGGCGACGACGTCTTCCGGTTCGCGCTCGCGCTCGCCCGCCTCGACCTCGCGCGGGAGTACGACGCCTACGAGCACCGGCTGGTGAACGAGAGGGCGCGGCACTGGCCCACTTCGGAGGACGAGGCGGCGGGGCACCTCCTCGTGCTGCTCCTCACGGAGCAGTGCCTGGAGCTGAAGGAGCACGCGGCGGGGGCGCACCTCGCCCGCGCGGACCTCGTCCGCGCCCTCGACCTCGTCGAGCGGAGGCTCTTCCGCGTGACGCTCGCGTGACGCGCGGCGAGCGCGCGTTGGGCCGGGGCGCGCCCGGCCGCGCCTCACGGATCCGGGCGCGGGGGCGGCGCGCCGAGGTCGAAGGCGTGGCACTCCGACTTGAAGCCCTGCCGCTTGTGGGCGCCGTCGCAGATCGGCTTCGTCTGGGAGAGGCCGCACCGGCAGAGGGACACCCACTGCCGCTGCCCGGTGCCGAAGGCCCGCCCCTCCGCGTCCACGAGCGTGAACTCCCCCTCGACGCGCAGCGGTCCATCGTTCCTCACGGTGATCTTCACTCCGGCCATCGGGCCTCCTCGCCGCTGGGGCTCCTCCTTTCGTAGCGCGAAGCGACGCCGATCGCACCCCGCCACGCTCCGTCAACGTCCTTCCGGCGGCGCGGCCGCTCGCCAGAAAGCGTCTGCCCCGCGAGGTAGTCGCCGCCCTGCGACAGGGTGACCAACGTTCTCTCGAGCCGTTGTCGCGCCACGCGCAACCCGAGCGCGCAGCTCCGGCGACGAGGTGAGCGCGTGGTGCGGAGCGGCGGGGGGCGAGGCGCAGCCGGGCCGCAGCTCCACGGGACGCGGAGCGGAAGCCCGAGGTCGCGCGTGCCTCGCCTGAAAGGGGGAGGCCGTGCTTCGCTGGTTCATCGCGCTTCCGCTGCTCGCCACGCTCGCTCCATCCCCTGCGATCGCCGAGGCCGGCGAGACCGAGACCGCGCCGGTGCGCGTGCTCCGGAGATCGAGCCCATACCTCCGCACCCGGCAGGCGCCCTTCGCGCTGCCCCCGAGGCCCGCCCCGATGGGGCCCCGCATCGGCAGGGTGGTCCCGTTCACTCCCCCAGTCGGCGCCGAGCCCGATCTCGACGCCGTCGCGCGGGCGCGCGCCTGCAAGATCTTCGATCGGAATGGCGACGGCGTCGGTGGCCCGGATGAGCCGATGGTGGAGGGCTGGAGGTTCCGGCTCGCCAGCCCCGAGCGAGGCGCGAAGGTGCGGACGACCGGCTGGGACGGCTGCGCGACCTTCACCGGCCTCCACCCCGGGAGGTACGTGCTGAGCGAGGTGCTGCCGCCCTTCTGGAACTCGCCTCCGAGCGAAGGGCAGGAGCTCGAGGTGAAGGATCCGCGGGAGCAGGCCGAGGTCGTGGTCATGCCCACCTTCAGCACGGGGCGCTGCGTGCACTTCGCGCAGATGGGGAGCCCCGAGTACTGGCGCGGGAACGAGGGGCTGCGCCTCCTCGACGTCCACGACCAGGAGTTCCTCAACGCCCTCGCGCCATACCGGGCCCCCTCGGGGAGCTTCCGGGCCGGCGCCGAGCCCTTCGACGGCCGCTTCTCGAACGGCGTGACGCGGGTCCGCGGGCTGGACGGCGCGGGCGCGTGGAGGGCGGGGACCTGGGAGGCGGAGCTGTCGCACTACCTCGGCGACCGCGGGGTCGGCACCGATCCCCGGGGCCGCCTGGCGCAGGAGATCCTCGTGTTCGCGCTCAACGCCCGCCACTTCCTCGAGAACGCGGAGGTGGTCGTGATCGAGGACGTGCCGATCTTCGTGGACGACCTGATCTTCGAGGGGATCCTGGCGTGGCGCAGCAACAACCCCGCCTGGAACCACGAGATGACGGCGCTGCTCGCGGCCCTCAACGGCGCGCGAGGCCTCGAGTACGTCCCGCGCGACCAGTGCCAGGTCGCCTACCTGCCGTTCTGACCCCGGCCCCTTCCCCTCTCCCTCACCGAGGGAGAGGGCCAGGGTGAGGGAGCAGGCGACCGCGGCGCAGCGAGCGGCGACCCCCTACTTCGTCTTCGGCACCTTCTCCCAGTCGGCGAGGAACTTCTCGAGGCCGGCCTTGGTGAGCGGGTGGTTGGCGAGCTGGGCGATCACGTTGAACGGGATCGTCGCGACGTCGGCCCCCAGGCGCGCCGACTGGAGGACGTGGACCGGGTGGCGGACGGAGGCGACGAGCACCTTCGTCTTGAAGCCGTAGTTCCCGTAGATCTCGAGGATCTGCTGGATCAGCTCCATGCCGTCCTGCGAGATGTCGTCGAGCCGGCCGACGAAGGGCGAGACGTAGGTCGCCCCCGCCTTGGCGGCGAGGAGCGCCTGGACCGGGGAGAAGCAGAGGGTGACGTTGGTCTTCACGCCCTCCGCGGTCAGCGTCTTCACCGCGCGCAGCCCCTCGGTGATCAGCGGGATCTTGATGACGAGGTCGGGCCCGAACTTCACGAGCTCGCGCGCCTCCCGCAGCATCCCCTCGCAGTCGGTCGCCGTCACCTCGGCCGAGATCGGGCCGGGCTTCAGCGCGACGATCTCGCGCAGCACGTCATCGAAGCGACGGCCGGTCTTGGCCACCAGCGACGGGTTGGTGGTGACGCCGTCGCAGAGCCCCATCTCCAGGGCCTTCTTGATCTCGCCGACGTCGGCGGTGTCGATGAAGAACTGCATGTCGGGGGGCTCCTTGCTGGTGGTTCCCGTGAGGGCGAGGGCTTCGTACCCCACCCGCGGCCGTGACCGCAAGGGCGAGGGGCGCGGCGGCCCCCCAACGCGCATTGACGCCGAAAGGTGCTATATCGGCGCGGTCATGCCAGCTCGCAAGCGCGTCCGCTCCGCCGTGAAGTCCCGTGCCCGGAAGGCGGCCCCTCGCCGCGCACGCGGCCCCGACCTCGTCGCGTACGGGAACCAGATCCTGGCGGCCGAGGCGCGCGCCATCGGCGCCGTGCGGCTCGGCCCGCCGTTCGCCCGCGCGGTCGAGTGGGTGCTCGGCTGCAAGGGGCGCGTCGTCGTCACCGGCATGGGGAAGCCCGGCTTCGTCGCCCAGAAGATCTCGGCGACGCTCGCCTCGACGGGCACCCCCTCGCTCTTCGTCCACCCGGCCGAGGCGGCCCACGGCGACCTCGGCCGGATCGCTCGGGACGACGTGGTCATCGCGCTCTCCAACAGCGGCGAGACGGAGGAGCTGACGCGGCTGCTGCCCGCCCTGCGGAAGATCGGCGCGCGGATCGTCGCGGTCACGAAGGACGGCAACAACTCCCTCGCGCGCGGCGCCGACCTGGTCCTCGAGATCGGGGACGTCGAGGAGGCCTGCCCGATGGGGCTCGCCCCCACCGCCTCCACCGCGGTGCTGCTCGCGGTCGGCGACGCGCTCGCCATGACGGTCCTCGCCAACCGCGCCTTCGACAAGGAGGAGTACGCGCTCTTCCACCCGGGCGGGAAGCTCGGCCGCGGCCTCATGAAGGTCGGCGAGCTGATGCGCCAGGGCGCCGCCAACCCCGTCGTCGCCGAGAGCGCGCCGCTCTCCGCCGCGGTGGCCGTGATGACCGAGACCCCCGGCCGGCCGGGCGCCGCCAGCGTCGTGGACGCCGCGGGCCGGCTCGTCGGGATCTTCACCGACGGGGACCTGCGCCGCCTGGTCGAGCACGGACAGACCGACTTCGCGCGCCCCGTCTCGACGGCGATGGGGCGGAACCCCCGCCGCGTCGAGCCGGGCCTGCTCGTCACCGAGGCGGCCCACGTGATGCGCAAGGCGCGGATCGACCAGGTCCCGGTGGTGGACGGGGACGGGAAGCCCGTCGGCCTGCTCGACGTCCAGGACCTGCTGGCGGCCAAGATCCTGTAGCGGCGTAAGCGTCCCCCTCTCCCTCACTGAGGGAGAGGGCCGGGGTGAGGGAGACTCGTGCCCTCCGCGCTACCGCCGCGGCGGCGGGAGCGGCGCCTTCACGGGGACGGGGACCGGCGCAGGCGCGGGGGCCGGCGCAGCCACGGGCGCCGCGGCGGGCGGCGGATTGACGGGGGTGAGGCCGGTATAGGTGCCGGGGCGTGAGCCCTCGGCCGGGTCGACGGTGAGCTCGATGGCGCCGACGGCCCGGTCCTGGAGGAGGAGCGACCGCTTCGAGACGAGCTCACCCAGCGTCGCCTCGGCGTAGCCGATGTCCTCGGTCTGCCCCGCCGCGAGCCGGTGGAAGACGCGGAAGACCACCTTCCCCTTCTCGAAGCCGTTGGCCGCCACGACGAAGACGGCGCGCGGCGTCGTGTAGATCGCGCGCTCGCTGGCGGTGACGAGCCGCTGCCCGCCGGGCAGCGTCACCTCGACGGCGAGGTCGGGCCGGTTGGCGGCCGGCGCGTCGTTGAGGGCGAGGAGCACCCGCCCGGCCAGCGGGTCGGTCCACTTCTCCGCGAGGATCGCCTGGATCCGGTCGAGCCGGCGATCGCTCGCGCCGACCCAAGGCGTCCGGTTCGGGCGCAGCGGCGTGACGACCACGGTCTTGAGGCTCACCGCCCAGGGCTTCACCGCGACCTTCTCGGCCATCTCCTGCGCGTAGCCACGATCGACGCGGAGCGCGGCCGCGTCGCGGTAGGCCTTCGTCGCGCCGGCCCAGTCGCTCCGCTTCACCGCCTCGTCGCCCGCCTGCACCTGGCGCGCGTACTGCTCGAGCCCCCGCGCGCGCTCGTCGGCGCGCATCTGCTGGGCCGCGCGGAAGCTCGCCTGCGCCTCGCTCCAGCGGCCGGCCGAGAGGTGCGCCTCGCCCTCGGCCATGAAGCGGACGTGCTCGGCCGCCTTCCACGCCTCGTACTCGCGGGTGGCGGCGTCGAGCCGCGACCCGAGGCCGGAGTCGACCGGAACGCCGCCCCGCAGGAGCGCGATCGCCTCGGGGAAGCGGCGCTGCGCGACGAGCTTGTCCGCGGCGTCCGCGACGCCGCTCGAGTAGACCTGCGTGGCGCGGCGCCCCTCGGAGGCGACCTGGGGATCGTCGGAGAGCTGGCGCGCCTGCTGGATGAGCGCGGCGGCCTGCGGGAAGCGCCCGGCGACCACCTCGCCCTGCACCTGCGCGAGCCGCGTCAGCGCCACCTCCTTGCCGGCGCGGTTGGTCAGGTCGGCCATGTCGGCGCGCGTCGGATCGACCCCGAGGACGAAGTTGGCCTCGTTGAGCGCGCACTCCCACGCGCGCTGGCTCACGCACGCGTTCGCCTGGGCCACCGACGTGGTGATCGCCTGCTGGCGGGCGTTCTCGTACTTCTGCTGGAGCACGGGATCGTTCGGCTTGTCGGCGACCGCCTGCCGGTAGTTGGCCCAGGCGTTCTTCCAGTCGCCGACCGCCGCGTACTTGTCGCCCTGCTTGTCGTGGGCGACGCAGGCGGCGAGGAGGGCGACGGCGACGAGGGGGGCGAGCCGCAGGAGGTTCGGGCGCATGGGGAGGTTCCGTAGCAGGTCCGGCGGGCGGGCTCAAATTGAAACGGGGCCCCGCGGCTCGCGCCGGGGACCCCGTCGATGAGGCTATTTCGTCGCGACTAGAAGAACGCGATGATGCCGAGCTTGCCGGTGTTGGCGAGCTGCGTGTCGAGGTTCAGGAAGTGCATCTCCTTCGACTCGCTCTTGCTGGCGACGCTCGCGACGACCTGGTCGGTCTTCGAAGCGGTGCGCGAGATCACCGTCAGGTCCGCCGAGTACTCGGCGAAGAGCGCGACGACCTTGTGGATCCGCCACTCGAGGCCGAGCTTGGCGTTGAGGCCGAAGTCGAGCGTCGTGGCGCTGTTGTCGTACTTGTAGATGAGCGGGTCGCCGGCGATCACGGTGTCCCCGTTCTTGCGGTTCAGGGTATAGCCCAGGAACGCGCCGACGCCGCCGTAGGGCGACACGTCAGCCGTCGTCGCGCGCATCAGGTACTCGGCGGAGAGCTTCGCGGCGTACTGCGAGTTCCAGGGATCGGCGATGACCTTGTCGGTCGTGCCGCCCGTCGTGATCTCCGTGCGCCCCCGCGAGTGACGGGAGAGGTCGAGGCCCAGGCGGAGGCCCGCCTGCGGGCCGAGGTTGTACTGGAACCCCACCTTGCCGTCGTAGTCGGTGAGGACCTCCGAGCTGCCGTTCTGGAACAGGTTCGGCAGCGTGAAGAGCACGCCGTACTTCGTGTCCCAACCGCCGCCAGCCGCGGGAGCCGCCGCGGGGGCCGCCGCCGGAGCAACTTCCTGCGCCTGAGCGCGGCCCGCGACGAGCGCGAGGGCCGCAACCGCCGT
>DATIVK010000097.1:0-14496 GCA_035465955.1 Anaeromyxobacteraceae bacterium
ATGCCGACCCCCGGCGCGCACGCGATGGCGTCGGGCGGTGCCCACGCCAGCTCCGCCAGGGGCGCCGCCTCCGCCAGCGCCCGCGCCGACTCTAAGGCCGCGGTGCCGGCCGCCCCCGCGCCCAGCACCAGCGCGAGCAGCTCCGCGTCGGTCAGCGCGCGCGCCCCCGCCGCGAGGAGCCGCGCCCGGGGGCGCTCGTCGATCACGCTCTCGGTCTGCATCGGGCTCGGGAGAGCAACCGCCGTGCCGGCGCGGGAGGCTCATCCGTTCAGCCCGATCCCGGCGCCCCTGCGGCCGTCCGGCGGACCGCAGGGCGCCGCGCGGCCCATCACTTCTTCACGAACTCCGCCTCGATCTCGATCTCGGCGTCGTTGCCGACGATGGCGCCGCCGCCCTCGAGCACCTTGTTCCAGGTGATGCCGAAGTCACGCCGGTCGACCCGGGTCGTGGCCGAGAAGCCGCGGCGGACCATGCCCCACGGATCCTTCACCTCGGGGGTCGTCTTCACCTTGAGGACCACCGGCTTCGTCACGCCGTGCATCGTGAGGTCGCCGGTCACCTTGAGGCCGTCCTTGCCCGCCTTCTCGACCTTCGTCGACTTGAAGGTCATCGTCGGGTACTTCGCCACGTCGAAGAAGTTCTCCGACCGCAGGTCGTCGTCGCGCTTCGGCTCCCGCGTGTTGACCCCCGCGACGTCGATCGTCGCCTCCACCTTCGACCTCGTGACGTCCTTCTCGTCGAGCGTGAGCGTCCCCTCGACCTTCCCCAGCTCGCCCCGCACGTTGCTGATCACCATGTGCCGGACGGCGAAGCCGGCGTGGGTGTGGGCCGGGTCGATGCTCCAGGTGCCCGCCTGCCCCAGGGCGAGGGCCGGCGCCAGCGCGAGGGCCAGGGTGACGGTGCGTACGATCGCTTTCATGGTGGTCTCCTGTTCCGTCGGGCGGCGCAGTCGCCGGCCCGTGCTACGAGCGGAGCGCGAAGCTCCGCATGCCGAGCGTCCCGTAGGTGAACCCCTCGTGGACGACCTCGACCGCGTCCCCGGGCGCCCGGGCCCCCACGGCGACGAGGAGCGGGTCGAAGTGCTCGGTGGTCGGGTGGGCGCGCGCGGCGTGCGGGGCCTCCGCCTTCCACCGCGCGAGGGCGGCGACGTCGAGCGCGGCCAGGCGGGCGGCCACCCAGCCGTCGAAGTCCGCGGCCCAGCCCCGCGGGCCGCGCTCCTTGTCGTCGAACGCGACCTCGCCGAGGTTGTGGACCGCGCCGCCGCTCGCGAGCAGCACGATCCCGTCGTCCCGGAGCGGCGCCAGCGCCGCTCCGAAGCGGAGCAGGTCCGCGGGGAGCGCGACCGGCAGCGAGACCTGCACCACCGGCACCTCCGCGAGGGGCCAGGCGTGCAGGAGCGGCGTCCACGCGCCGTGGTCGAGGCCGCGCGCGGGGTCGGCCGCCGCGTCGATGCCGGCGCCCTCGAGCAGCGCCACGATCCGGGCGGCCAGGGCGGGATCGCCGGGCGCGGGGTACTGGATCCGGTAGAGGGGCGCGGGGAAGCCGTAGAAGTCGTGGATCGTCTCCGGCGCCGGCGAAGACGTCACCGCGACGGCGCCCGGGGTGACCCAATGCGCCGAGACCACGGCGATCGCGCGCGGCCGCCCCACCCGGCGCCCGAGGCGTGCGACCGCCTGCGTCCAGCCGTCCACCTCGAGCGCCTCGGTCGGGGCGCCGTGCGACACGAAGATGACCGGAGCGCGGGCCACGGTGCCCCTGTATCTAAGGCGCATCCGTCCGCTTGCAATCCCGGGAGGGGGCCCCCGGGGGTGACGCCGGCCCATCCGCGCTACAACGGAGGCGTGGCTGCGCGGGCGCACTCCGATCCGGGCGACGGCCCGCTCCACCGCCTCCTCCGGCGCTCCCTCACCCTCCCCGCCTTCTTCCTCGCCCTGGCCGCGTGGGTGGCGCTGCTGCCGATCCTCCTGCCGCTCGCGCTCGCGCGCGACCTCGTCCTGCGCCGGCGCCTCGCGGCCACGCGCTTCGTAGGTGCCGTCCTCGCCTACCTCGCGTTCGAGGGCTTCGGCGTGGGCGCGGTGCTCGGGCTCCTCCTCGCGCGGCGCGCCACCCTCGACAACCTCTACGCCCTCGAGGCCGGGTGGGCCGACGCCCTCCTGCGCACGGTGCTGCGGCTCTTTGGGATGGGGCTCCAGGTCGAGGGGCTCGACGCCCTCGCGCCCGGCCCGGTCCTGCTCCTCGGCAACCACGTCAGCGTCGCCGACGCGCTCCTCCCCGCCGCGATCGCGTCGGCGCGGCGCGGCCTGCGCCTCCGGTACGTCGCCAAGCGCGAGCTGCTCTGGGACCCCGCCGTCGACCTCGGGTGCCACATCCTCCCCAACGTCTTCGTCCGGCGCGGCGCGCTCGACACGGCGGGCGACCTCGCGCGGGTCCAGTCCCTCCTCGACGGGCTCGGCCCCTCCGACGCCGTCGTCCTCTTCCCCGAGGGGACGCGCTTCACCGAGGCGAAGCGCGCCGCCGTGCTCGCGAAGCGCGCGGCCGAGGGGCCTCGCGAGCACCTCGACCGCGACCGGCGCCTGCGCTCGCTCCTGCCGCCGCACCTCGGCGGCCTGCTCGCGCTCCTCGACCGGGGGGCCGGCGTCGACGTGGTCGTGATGGGGCACACCGGCCTCGAGGGGCTCGTGAAGATCACGGACCTCTGGGATGGCCGCCTCCTCGGGCGCACGCTGCGCGTCGCCTTCTGGCGCGTCCCGGCGTCCACGATCCCCGCCGGGCGCGAGGCGCGCATCGACTGGATCTACTCCCAGTGGGATCGCCTCGACGTGTGGGTCTCCACGCACCGGGTGGGGTACAACTAGCGCGATGGCTCGCTACGTTGGGATCGACATCGGCGCCGAGACCCTGAAGCTCGTCGAGGCCGTGCGGGAGGGGACCGGCGGCGCGCTCTCGATCGTCCGGCGGCAGGCCGTGGATCACGGGAAGGAGCCGGCCGCCCGGCTGGTCGAGCTCCTGCGCGCGTGGGACTGGGACGGCGTCGAGGCGGCGGCGGTGACCGGCCGGCTCGGTCGGATCGCGGCGCTCCCGCGCCTCCCGGTGAAGCAGGCCCTGGCGGCCGGCCACCGGCACCTCTTCGGCCCCGTTCCCGCGACGGTCGTGAGCATCGGCAGCCGCGGCTTCTCGGTCCTGGAGCTCCACGCCGCGCGGCCGGCGGTCCACCGCGAGAACTCGCGGTGCGCCCAGGGGACGGGCAACTTCCTGCGCCAGCTCGTGGACCGCTTCGGCCTCTCCGTGGAGCAGGCGGCCCGGCTCGCCGACGGCGTCCCCGATCCCGCGCCGCTCTCCGGCCGCTGCCCGGTCATCCTCAAGACCGACATGACCCACCTCGCCAACAAGGGCGAGGCGCCCGACCGGATCCTGGCCGGGCTGCTCGACGCCATCGCCGAGAACGTCGAGGCGCTGGTGAAGCCGCGGGGCTGCCCGCCCCGCGTGCTCCTCACGGGCGGCGTGGCCCGCTCGCGCCGCGTGCGCGAGCACCTCCGCGCCTTCTGCGAGCGTCACGGCCTCACGTTCCTCGACGCGGAGCTGGAGGACGGGCTCTTCCTCGAGGCCACCGGCTGCGCCGTCCACGCGGCGGCCCGCGGCGGCCACCCGCCGGCCCTCGACGCGCTCCTCCACCCCGCCCCCGAGGCGCGGCTGGAGCTGCTCCCGCCCCTCTCCGCCGCCCTCGGGCGGGTGCGGCGCCTGGCTGCGCCTCCGCCGGCGCCCGCCGCCGACGGGCCGCGACCGGTCCTCCTCGGGCTCGACATCGGCTCGACCGGCGCGAAGGCGGTGGCGGTCGACGCCGCGAGCGGCCAGCCGCGCTGGGAGGCCTGGCGGCGGACCGCCGGCGATCCCGTGGGCGCGGCGCAGGCGCTCGTGCGCCAGTTCCTGGACGGCCCCGCCGGCGCGAGCCCGGTCGCCGGCTTCGGCGCGACGGGCAGCGGCCGGGAGATCGTCGGCTCGCTCCTCGCCACCTGCTACGGGGCCGACGCGGTCTTCGTCCTCAACGAGATCGCCGCCCACGCCCGCGGCGCGCTGCACCACGACCCGCGCGTGGACACCATCTTCGAGATCGGCGGCCAGGACGCGAAGTACATCCGGCTCGACGCGGGGCGCGTCGTCGACGCCGCGATGAACGAGGCGTGCAGCGCCGGCACCGGCTCCTTCATCGAGGAGCAGGGGCGCCGCTTCGATGGGCTCGCGAGCGTCGAGGCGCTGGCGCGCGTCGCGGCGGGCGCCGACGGCGCGGTGGCGCTCGGCCAGCACTGCTCCGTCTTCATGGCCGAGGTCATCGACGAGGCGATCGCGGCGGGCGCGCCGCGCGGGCGGATCGTCGCCGGGCTCTACGACTCGGTCATCTCCAACTACCTGAACCGGGTGAAGGGGAGCCGCTCCGTCGGGAGCGTCGTCTTCTGCCAGGGGATGCCCTTCTCCGCCGACGCGCTCGCGGCGGCGGTCGCGCGCCAGACCGGCGCGGAGGTGATCGTCCCGCCGAGCCCCGGCACCGTGGGGGCCCTCGGGATCGCGCTGCTCGCGTCCGAGGCCCTGGCGCGGGAGGGCGCCGCGCCGCTCGACGCGCACCGGCTCCTGGAGGCGCGGCTGGAGAAGAAGGACGGCTTCGTCTGCGGCGCCACCCGCGGCTGCGGCGGGAGCGGGAACCGGTGCCGCATCGACCGGCTCACCACGCGCGTCGCCGGCGAGCGGCGGCGCTTCACCTGGGGCGGCGCCTGCTCGCTCTACGACGCGGGGACGCGGCGGCAGAAGCTGCCGGACCGGGCGCCGGATCCCTTCCGGGAGCGCGAGGAGCGGGTCGCGGCGCTCGCGGCCCGGCTCGGCGACCGCCGGGGCGGCAGGACCGTCGCGATGACCGACGAGCTCTCGCTGAAGGGGCTCTTCCCCTTCTTCGCGACCTTCGTCCACGGCCTCGGCTTCGACCTCGCCATCTCCCGCGGCGCGGACCGGGCCGCGCTCAAGCGCGGCATCGAGGCGGCCAACGTCCCCTTCTGCGCGCCGATGCAGCAGTTCCACGGCCTCGTCGGCGCGATGGCGGACTCGGACCCCGACCTCGTCCTCGCGCCGATGCTCCGCGAGCTGCCGCGCGTCGGCGGCGAGCGGGCCTCGCAGCTCTGCCCCGTGGCGCAGGCGGCCCCGGACGTCCTCCGCCGCGACCTCGGCCCCGGCTTCGCGGCCCGGCTCGTCTCGCCGGTGATGGACGTGGGGCCCGGCGGGCTCGACTCCGACGTCTTCCGGCGCTCCTGCCTGCGGCTCGCGAAGGCGCTCGGCGACGGCGGCGGCGACCGCTTCCAGCGCGCGCTCCGCGAGGCCCTCGCCGCCCAGGCCGCCTTCGACGATTCGCTCCTCGCCCTCGGGCGCGAGGCCCTCGACCGGTGCGCTCGCGACGGCCTGCTGCCGATCGTCGTGCTCGGGCGCACGTACACGATCCACAACGACGTCCTCAACTCCAACCTCCCGGCCATCCTGCGCGAGCAGGGGGCGATCGCCATCCCGATCGACTGCTACCCGGTGGCGCCGGGCGCCCCCGTCTTCCCCAACATGTTCTGGGCGCACGGGCAGCGGATCCTCCGGGCGGCCTGGCAGGTCCGCCGCACCCCCGGCGTCTACGCGCTCTTCGCCTCCAACTACTCCTGCGGCCCGGACAGCTTCACCCTCCCGTTCGCGAGCCGGCTGATGGAGGGCAAGCCGTTCGCCGTCGTCGAGACCGACGGCCACGCGGGCGACGCGGGGACCCGGACGCGCGTCGAGGCGTTCCTCCACTGCGTCCGCGAGGAGCGGCGGGCGTCCCCCGGCGCCGGCGCGCGGCCGCCCATCGACGCCGAGCGGCTCACCGTGAGGAGCCGGACGTTCGGCGAGCTGCGCGCGAGCGGCGAGATCCTCCTCGTCCCGCGGATGGGGTCGGGCGCGGAGGTCCTCGCGGCGGCGGCGCGGGGCGTCGGGGTGCCGGCCGAGGCCCTGCCCGAGCCCACGACGGAGACGCTCCGCGCCGGGCGCCGCCACACCTCGGGGAAGGAGTGCCTCCCCCTCGCCGTGACGCTCGGCAGCCTGCTCGAGCGCGTCGAGCGGCCGGGGAGCGAGCGGGTTCGCTTCACCTTCTTCATGCCCTCCGCCGACGGCCCGTGCCGCTTCGGCGCCTACAAGGAGCTGCAGCAGGTCGTCCTCGACCGGCTCGGCCACGCGGACCGCGTCCGGATCTGGGCGCCCCCGTTCAGCAACTACTTCCAGGGCGTGCCGCCCGGCTTCGGCGCCCTGGTCCTCACCGGGCTGGTGGCGAGCGACCTGCTGCGCGACCTGCACGGCGACGTCCGGCCGCTGGAGACCCACCCCGGCGCCTGCGACGCGCTCCTCGACGGCGCCCGCGCCGCGCTCGCCGCGCTCGTCGAGCGCGAGGTGAAGGGGGAGCTCGCGCTCCGCCGCGTCCTCCTGGAGACGACCACCGGCCGGCTCTGGGGCATCCCGGCGCTCCTCGCGCGGACCGCCCGCGACGTCGCCGCGCTCCGCGGGGCCCGCGACCTGCCGCGCGTGCAGGTCACCGGCGAGATCTACGTCCGGAACGATCCCTTCTGCACCGGCGACCTGGTCGGCGCGCTCCACCGGCGCGGCCTGCGCGCGCGGGTCGTCCCGATGACCGAGTACCTCTACTACTCGTTCTTCCTCGGCGGCGGGCGCGGCGTCGGCCACGCGGTCGAGGGCTGGATCCGGGACCGCATCCTCGCCGCGTGCCACGCGGCGGTCGACGGCCCGATGGGCTGGGCGGGGCCGCCCCGGATCGCGGAGTCCGTGCGGGCCGGCTCCGGCTACCTGCGCGACGCCCTGCGAGGCGAGGCCATCCTCACGCTCGGCACGGCGCTCCACGCCTGGCGCCGCGGCGAGATCGACGCGGTCGTCGCCGCGGGGCCGCTCGAGTGCATGCCCAACAAGCTGGCCGCCGCGCAGCTCCACCACGCCGCGGAGGAGGAGGGGCTCCTGTCCCTCACGCTCGACCTGAACGGCGAGCCCCCCGACCCGCAGCTCCTCGACGCGTTCGCCTTCGAGGTCCACGCGCGCCACCGCGAGCGCCGGGCGCACGTCCCGGCCGCGGGCGTGGAGGCGACCGGCCCCCTCCTGCCCTCCCTCGCGCCCCGCTAGCGCCCCAGCCCCGCCGCGACGGCGTCGCGGACGGCGTCCCCGGGATCGGCGAAGAGGACCATCCCCTGGAAGCGGCCCGCCGGCCCCACCTCGTCCGCCTCGCGGATGTAGATGCGCAGGACGCGGCCGGGGTGCTCGCGCGCGAGCGCGCCGTAGATCTCCGGGTCCCGCTCCCCCGAGTCGCCCACGAGGACGAGGGGCTGCGGGAAGCGCTCGACGAGGCGGCGGAGGACCGGCTCCTTGTAGCCGGAGAGCGTCGTCCGCCCGAGGTTGCGCAGGAAGAGCGCCATCGGCGGGAACCCGTTCTTCGCGAGGAACCGGACGAGGCGCGGCGCGAACTGGATGGGCCAGCCGGTGACGACCGCGAAGGCGGGGGGGACGGGGCCGAGCCGCGCGAAGCTCCGGAAGAGGGCGTGCATCCCGTCGACGGGCGGGTGCGTGTCGGCGTCCTCGAAGAAGGCCGTGGCGATCAGCCGGTACTTGCTCGTCACGTGGCTCACCGCGAGCGTGTCGTCGAAGTCGGAGACCACGATGAACGGCGCGTCGGGCGGGACGACGAAGACGGTCCCCGCCCCGCGGACGCCGGGGGCCTCGACCTCCACGCCGTGCCAGCCGGGCGGGAAGGGCTCCCCCTCCACCGCCCGCAGCTCGACCTCGAACTCGCCGTCGTGGCCGGTCACCGCGGTCGCCGTCCTCCCGAGGCACCGGACGGTCACCGGCGCGCCGATCCAGTTGCGCGCCGCGAGGCGCAGGAGCGCCCGGAGCGCGCGCGGGCCGCGCTCCGCGCTCTCGCTCACGACCCGGCCGAAGACCCAGATCGTGCCCGGCCTCCCGAGCGCGGGCGGGAGGATGAGGTCGGAGGCCACGGCCCGCGCCAGGCCGGGGAGGAGGAGGGCCGGGAGGAGGAGCACCACCAGGGCGAAGACGAGGAGCTCGATCACCGGCGCCCCGCGGTCAGAAGAGGCTCACGCCGAGGCCGAGCGCGAGCCGCAGGATCTCGTCGCTCTCGAACGCGAGCTCGCCCGCGACGAAGGCGGGGCCGAAGGTCGCCCGGGCGCCGAGCGCGACCTGGAACCAGGAGCGCCACCCGCTCGTCTTCGCCGTCCCGACGCCGAACGTGAAGTTGGCGAGGAGGCCGTTGCGCGTCTCGAAGCGCTGGCCGACCCTGAGCAGGAGGACCGGCGCCGAGTACCGCTCGAGCGCGCCGTCCGCGGCCTCGCGATCCAGCCGGTAGAGCCCCCCGGACATGCCCAGGTCCAGGCGGTCGAAGCGCCAGGACGCCTCGGCGGCGTACGCCTCCGACCGCGCGCCGCCGGTGCCCCCCACCCAGCCCTGCCCTCCCCAGATCGTGAGGTCGAGCCGGGGCGCCTCCTCCACCGCGTCCCAGGGCTCGCCGGAGTCACCGACCTCGCCGGCGTCCTCGGCGCCCTGCATCGGGACGGCGGCGAGCGCCAGCGCGAGCGCGACGGGGAGCATCCGCGGATCATAGGCTCACCCCGAGGAAGGGGAAACCGACGTACCCGAATGTGGGGAAAGGTGGCCGGCTCCAACCTTGCACCGTTGGCCCCGCCGCGCTCGACTGCGGCGTCCACGCCGGAGGAGCTACCGTGAAATCCAGCCATTGCGCGGCCCTCGCCGCCCTCGCCCTGGCCGCCGCCTGTGCGCCCAACACCACACCCGTCACGAGGAAGGGCTATCAGGGGAAGCCGCCGATCGGGACGGCGATGACCTTCTCGGCCGCCGACGAGCTGGACGTGGACGGCGACGGGACGCGCGACGGCTGGTGGTGGATCGCCTTCGACGGCACGTCCGCCCCCGACGAGATCGCCACGTGCGGCGACGGGAAGCCGACGGGGCTCGCGGTCAACCCGGGCGCGGGCAGCGACCTGCTCGTCTTCTTCGACGGCGGCGGCGCCTGCTGGAGCTACGAGACCTGCGCCCTCGGAACGGCGGTGGACAAGAGCTTCGGCGTGGCGGAGTTCAAGACGGAGGCCACCGGGTTCATCCCCAGCTCCATCACCAGCCGCGCCCACCTCCCGGCGGCGCTCGCAGGCGCCACGATCGTCTTCGTCCCCTACTGCACCGGCGACGTGCACGGCGGCGACCACGTCGCCGACTACGGCAACGCGCTGGTCAGCGAGGTCTGGCACCACGTCGGGCACGCGAACGTGATGGCCTACCTGAAGCGCCTCGCCGCGACCTGGCCGAACCCGCGGAAGGTCGTCGTGGCGGGCTCCTCCGCCGGCGGCTTCGGAGCGCTCGTCAACTACGAGGCGTTCCGGTGGTACTGGCCGCGCGCACAGGGCTACCTGATCGACGACTCCGGGCCCGCGCTGGTCAACAACGACGTGCCGGCCAACCTGCGCGACGCCTGGTACAACGCCTGGAACCTCGGCGTCGCGACCGACCCATTCTGCACCGACTGCCGCACGAACCTCTCCGCGGCCTTCACGGAGCTCGCCGCGATGCACCCCGGGGACCGCCTCGCCTTCGTCTCGCACACCCAGGACGCGGTGATGGGCCCGTTCATGCTCTCGACCGGCCCGCAGTTCGAGACGGCGCTGCGCCGGCTGGAGCAGGACGTCCTGCGCCCGACCGGGAACGTCCGGGCCTTCTACGACGCGGGCACCGACCACATGATGCTGACGCCCCTCGCGACGCCGACGCCGGTCGACTTCGACTACACGGCCTCGCACGTCACGGGCGCCACGAGCCTCGCCGCCTGGCTCCAGGCGATGCTCGACGGCCAGCCGTGGGACTCGGTGCTGGCGCCTCCGTAAGAGCGTGCTGAAGAACGCACGCCGCGAAGGCCTCTCACCTTGAAGATCGTCCCCTCTCCCCCACCGGGGGAGAGGGACAGGGTGAGGGGGCGACCGCGGCTACGGCAGGCCTCAACCTGGCGATCCGGAGCAGGTTGGAGTCATGTCGATCCCGCGGCTTCGTCATGGACCGTCACACCCCGGCGCTACCATTCCTTCGTGGGCAATCCACGGCTACCGGCGATCGGCTTCCGGCGCCTCCAGCGCATCGCCTCTACCGACGCCGAGGCGCGCATTTGGTACGTCCTTCGAAATCGGCACCTCGGAGCCAAGTTCAGAAGGTCCTCCGCTTCACGAACCAGGAGGCCCTTGCCGCGACCGAGCACGTCGCCCTCTTGATCCTGGACGAGGTCGAACGCCTTTCCGCCACCCGGCCCAATCCGCCGACCGGCAGTTCGCGCCGTCGAGATCGCCTCGCTCCCTCACCCTAGCCCTCTCCCTCGATGAGGGAGAGGGGACGGTTCCACGGGGAGCGCCCCTTCGATTCACCCCCCCGGTCGATGACCAGAGGCTCCGCCTTGGCCTCTTCGGGGAGGCGAGTGCCATCGCGACCCTGGCGGGCGCCGGCGTCGTCGATCGGTCTCCCCACCCGACCCCCACCGGCTTCCTCGCCGTCTGGCTCGTCCTCTGGACGCTCGCCGGGGGGCTCGTGCTCGCCCCGTGACGGCCCCCGGGGCCGTTACGTCCTGAGGAACCGCTCGAACAGCTCGTAGCCGCGCGCCAGCTCGGCGAGGTCGATCCACTCGCCCTGCTGGTGCGCCTGGCTCGTCGCGCCCGGGCCGAAGTTGACGGCCGGGATCCCCTGCGCCGCCAGCCGCGCGACGTCGGTCCAGGCCTGCTTCGGCTCCGCCCGCGCGCCGGTCCGGGCGAGGAGCCGCTGCACCAGCGGGTGATCGCCGAACGCGGGGCAGGCGGGCGAGAGGTCGGTCAGCTCGATCGCGGCGCCGTGGCGGCGCGCCAGCGCCCGCAGCTCCTCGGAGGCCTCGTCGAGGGTCCGGTCCGGCGCGAAGCGGAAGTTCAGGTTGAGCGCGCAGCGCTCCGGGACGACGTTGCGGGCGCGGCCGCCGTCGATCCGGGTCACCGAGAGCACCTCGCGGAAGAGGTGGCCGCCGGAGCGGGCCTCGCGCGGCGGGCGGCCGTGCAGCTCGGCGAGCAGGGCGCCGGCCTTGTGGATCGCGTTCTCGCCCTGCCACGGGCGGGCCGAGTGCGCCGCCCGCCCCGCGAAGGTGAAGGTGGCGTGGATCGACCCCATGCAGCCGAGCTGCAGGAGGTTGTCGGTCGGCTCCGGGCAGATCGCCAGCGCGGCGCGCGACAGCGCCGGGACCTCGCGCAGCACGTCCCCCAGCTCGTTCTCGAGGTAGGGCCCCTCCTCGCGCGCGTAGAGGACGAGGGCGAGGTCGCAGAACCGCTCGGCGCGCGGCAGCCGCTCGGCCAGCTCCATCATCACCGCGACGCCGCCCTTCATGTCGGACGCGCCGGGGCCGTGGAGCCGCCCGCCCTCGCGGCGCGGCTGCCGCCCGCGGTCCTGCTCGTGGACCGGGACGGTGTCGATGTGGCCGGCGAGGACGACGAGCGGACGATCGGCGGGCGGGCCGTCCACCCAGGCGACCAGCGAGTTCTTCACCCGCTGGACGGACGGGAAGAGGGCGCGCGCCCACGTCTCCAGCTCCGCGCAGAGCTCCGCCTCCGCGCCGATCGGCGAGAGCGTGGCGCAGAGCGCCTCCGCCCGCTCGCCGAGCGACTCGGCGAGATCGTCCGGCCGCGGGTGGGCGCGGTCGCTCAGACCTGCACCTCGAAGTCGCGCAGCGCCTGGTTGAGCGAGACCTTCTTGTCGGTCGTCGCCGTGCGCTTGCCGACGATCAGGGCGCAGGGGATCTGGTAGGTGCCGGCCGGGAACTGCTTCGGCCGGGTCCCCGGGATCACCACGGAGCGGGCCGGGACGCGCCCCTTGTAGACGACCTCCTTCGGCCCGGTGACGTCGATGATCGGGGTCGAGGCGGTGATGACGGTGTTGGCGCCGAGCACCGCCTCCTCCTCGACCAGCGTCCACTCGACGACGATGCAGCGGGAGCCGATGAAGCAGCCGTCCTCGATGATGTTCGGCCGGGCCCCGGGTGGCTCGAGCACGCCGCCGATCCCGACGCCGCCCGCGAGGTGGACGTTCTCGCCGACCTGCGCGCAGGAGCCGACGGTCGCCCAGGTGTCGACCATGGTGCCGGCGCCGACGCGGGCGCCGATGTTGACGAAGCCCGGGAGCAGGACCGCGCCGGGGGCGAGGTAGCTGCCGTAGCGCGCGACGCCGCCGGGGAGCACGCGGACGCCCGCCTTCTCCAGGTCCTTCTTGAGCGGGATCTTGTCGCGGCTCTGGAACGGGCCGTAGTCGAAGACCTCCATCCCGGTGACGGCGAAGTAGAGGTTCACCGCCTGCATGAGCCAGGCGTTGACCTTCCACTCGCCGTCGCGCTTCTCGGCGATCCGCAGCTCGCCCCGGTCGAGGCCGTCGACGGCCGCGAGGACCGCCTTCCGGTGCTCGGGGTCCGCCAGCTTCGCCCGGTCCGCCCAGGCGGCCGTGATCCGCCCCTCCACGTCGCTCCAGTCGCTCATCAGTCGATCCTCGCCCAGGCCCGGATGGCCTCTTCACACTCGTCCAGCGTCGGCACCAGCGCGACGCGCACGTACCCCTCGCCCGCCCCGAAGGCGGTCCCGGGGGCCACGACGATCCCCGCGTCGAGCAGCCGGAGCGCGTAGCCCGACGCGGTGCTCCCCGCCGGCACGCGCAGCCAGATGTAGAGCGTCGCCTCCGACGCGTCGGCGACGAGCCCCTTCTCGGCGAAGAAGCGGAGGAACCGCTCGCGCTTCCGCCGGAAGATCTCCCGCCGCTCGGCGGCGTGGGCGTCGTCGCCCCAGGCCGCCGCGGCCGCCGCCGGCACGAACTCGGGGGACGCGAGCCCCGGGTGGCTCCGGAGCCGCTTGAGCACGCCGACGAGGTCCCGGTCGCCCGCCATGAAGCCGCTGCGGTAGCCCGTCATCCCGCTCCGCTTGGAGCAGCTGTGGACCGCGACCACGTTCTCGACCTGGACCTGGAGCATCGAGAGCGGGGGCTCCCCGAAGTAGATGTCGGCGTAGCACTCGTCGGAGGCGACGATGAAGCCGTACTCCTTCGCCGCGCGCCCGACGCGCTCGAGGTAGTCCCGCGGCGCGACGGCGCCGGTGGGGTTGTGCGGGTACGAGACCCAGAAGAGGAGCGTCTCGCGCAGCACCGCCTCGCCCAGCGCCTCCGGCTCCACGAGGAAGCGGTTGGCCGCGGTGAGGGGCACCGGCACCGGCTCGAGGCCCGCGAAGCGCGCCCCGACGTCGTAGGTGGGGTAGCCCGGATCCGGCATGACCACCTTGCGCCGCGCCGGATCGCCGGCGAAGGCGAGGGGCAGGTGGAAGATGGCCTCCTTCGCGCCGGCGCAGGGGGCCACCTGCGTGTCGGGGTCGAGCTCGACGCCGAAGCGGCGCTTCACGTAGCCGGTGCAGGCCCGGCGGAGGGCCGGCGTGCCGGCGGCGCTCGGGTACTGGGAGACCTCGGGCACCGCGGCGCGGAGCGCCTCGCGGATGAAGGGGGGCGTAGGCTCCTTCGGATCCCCGAGGCCGAAGTCGAAGAGCCGCTTGCCCTGCGCGGCGAGCGCCCTGCGGCGCTCCTCGAGCTCCACCGAGAGGTTCTTCTGGACGCGGCCGAGGACGGGATTCTGCGGGAGGTTCTTCACGCGGATCGCGGAGTTTAGTGGATCTCCGCGGGGGCCGCACCTCCGGAGACGCCCCGCCCTCAGCTCATGTGCCGCGCCTCGAGGTGGTCCAGCGGGACGTCGAGCGTCCTCCCGTTCGGGAGGAGGTTCATCGGGACGGGCTTGTTCGCCGAGACGAGCTTCCAGCGCTCGCAGCGGGTCTGGTCACCCTCGCAGTAGTAGCCCTGCCAGACGCGGAGGGCGGCCTTCATCTGGAACTGCTTGAAGAGTGGACAGCTGTCGATGCGTGGGCAGGACATTTCTCTGAGCTCCGTTGCGGCGACGTTCGGACAAAGGATACCGCTCGCCGCACCCCTACCCAATCGGGCTTCCTGCCGCAGGCGAATTGTCTACCCCGGTCCGAGCCGCGCCCGCGCCTGCGCGAGCGCCGTGTGGACCTGCTCGAGCGCCCGCTTGGCGGCGAGCAGCTCGTCGCGCTCGCGCCGGGTCCGATCGAGCTCGCCCGCGGCCTCGTCGCGCTCACGCGCCAGCTGGGCGAGCGCCGCGCGCAGCCGCGCCCCGTCGGCGGCGCCGGCGCGGAGCTCCTCGGAGAGCCGCTCGACCTCCGCCTCGCGCTCCGCCCGCAGCCGCGCCTCCTCTTCGGCGCGGCGCCCCAGGTCCTCCAGCAGCCGCGCGCGCTCCTCGTCCAGCGCCGCGAGCGCCTGCGACCGCCGCAGCGCCTCGTCCCGCTCGGACTCGAGCGCCCCCAGCTCGGCGAGCAGGTCGGA
>DATIVK010000098.1:0-12943 GCA_035465955.1 Anaeromyxobacteraceae bacterium
ACATGTTCTGCTATGACTGGGACACGACCCGCGATTGGCCCTGTGAGAGGTATCGCTTCTTCGTGGTTCAAGGCGGAAGGATCCTCGACGCCATCGTGGCCTTCGGCGACTCCGGCCCGGGCAGCTTCGATCGGGAGTGCTTCGAGTCGAATCTTGCGGCGAGCGGCCCCCCCGTTTGGTCCCACGACCGTGACTGGGCGGTTGCTGAAGCCGCATATTGGTATCGTCGCTTCTATCGGGAAGAACGCCGCGGCCAGCTCATGGTGCTCCGGCCAGATGACCCACCGCTTCACTACTTTCCAGAGGGCCGCATGGAGGTCGAGAACGCACTCTTCGGCAGGCTGGAATCGCTGGAGCGACGGTTGACTCGGCTCTACGCGCCACTTGTTGTTGCCGCTGCGGCAGCTCTGATTTCGGCTGTGCTTCTCTGGGTCCGATGATGGCGTCTAGACGTCGAACAGAATCCGCCGCCCTCCGAATCGCACGTAGCCTTGGATACGTTGGGCTCGCAACCACTGGACTCAGGAAGGTGTGTCCTCGCTGCGGTAGGGAGGCATGGGTCCTTGTCCACCAGCGCCATCTTCTCCTCGTTTGGGACGGAGTCGCTCGAGTGGCCAGAAGGCTCAAGTCCTTGGGCTTCTCGGGTTCGACCGGGGCAGCGGACGTGGACTCCGATGTGCAGCTTCCAACCCTGTTGTCGTCGGATTTCGGCTGTGGCTGCACATCCAGTCGCGACCGCCCCTCAGGGTCAACCCGCCGGGTGCGCGATGCGTGATCGCCAGAAGATTCTCGTCGCCGAGCCCTCTCACGTTCAGAGCGAGTGGTTTCAGCAGATCCTGACGCGAGACGGCTATGAGGTCGTCACCGCGAGTGACGGGCAGTCGGCCATTCGAAGCCTTCGCGATGCCCTGCCCGATCTCGTGCTGCTCGATGTCGTCCTGCCCGACATGGATGGGCTGGAAGTGCTCAGGATCGCCAAGACTCGGACGGAAGACGACTTCGTGCCCGTGATCGCGGTGTCGGTCAAGGCCGACCTCGACACCAAGGTGGCGGCGTTGCGGATTGGAGCCGACGACTTCCTGGCAAAGCCCTTCGCCGAGGCGGAGTTGCTCGCGCGCTGCGCGGCCATGCTTCGCATCAGGGGGCTTCAGCGAGAACTGCTCTCAGCGAAGGAGAGGCTCGAAGCTCAGGCCACGACCGATTGGGTGACCGGGGTGGGCACTCGGCGCCTTCTCCAGGAGCGTCTGGCAGACGAGGTGGACGACGCACAACGCGCCGGGGGAGCAGTCTCTCTCCTCATCATCGAGCTCGACCAGATGGAGCGTGTGATTGAGCGATGCGGTCCGCAAGGCTGCGACGCAGTGCTGCGCCAGTCGGCGGAGTTGATACGCGGCGCTCTTCGTCCCTCCGACGTAGCGGCGGTCTTCCGCGCCTACCAGTTCGCGGTCCTGCTACCGGGAACCCACGTGGAGGGCGCGCTCGCAGTGGCGGAAGGGATCTGGCGCGCCATCGGTGGCAGTTCCTTTCTTGTCGATGCCGCTGACGAATCGGGCCCCGTCGAACTGAAGATGACCGCGTCGATCGGCGCCGCATTCCTCCCGTCGAAGGACATTTCGACTCGCGAGGATCTCGTGAAGTACTCCGGCGAGGCGCTGTATCAGGCACAGCGTTCCGGCCGGAACTCGATCTGCCTCTACCAAGCGCAAGGCCGTCGACACGAGCGTGTGCCCCAGTGAATGTGCTCGATGCACGGCGGCGCCTCTGAAGCGCCGTCGGGACTCCGACGTCGTGGCGCCCGTCTGCGCCGGAGGGAGAGGGAGCGTTTGGCGACACTCCTACCTGGCAGGGAGGAGGACATCGCTTCCTAGCGCTGACAGCGATCCTTTCCGGAGGCGGGAGCGGCGACGCCTCGAAGGGGCGCCCCGACGGTCGGATACCCCCCGGGGTTCGTGGTAGGGGATCCGCATGCGCCCCCTCGCGCCCCTCGCCGCGTGGCTGCTCGCCGCCGCCTGCGCCACGACGAGCGCCAACCGGTTCTTCGACGCCGCCGTGGCCAACGGCGCGCCGAGGCCCGCCTTCGGCCCGCGGGATCCCGAGGCGCTCCGCCGGGAGAGCGTCAACGGGCCGCTGCCGGAGCGGGTCCTCATCAAGACCGCGACCCAGTCCGTCTGCCGCGGCTTCCAGTTCATCGTCGTGGACGGACGGATCCAGTACCGGCGGAGCGACGCGGCGCCCGGCGAGCCGTGGCGGCTCCTCACCGGCACGGGGCTGCCCCACGGCTCGTCTCGCGACTTCCGCGCCGCCTCCCGGATCGTCTCCATCGCGGCCGACGCCGACGAGCTCTACGCGATCTCCGACGAGGGGGTGGTCTACCTGCTGTTCGTCGAGCGCGACCGCAAGCAGCGCCCCTTCCGCTGGATCGACCGCCACGGCTGGCCCGACGTCTCGCCCCTCGTGCTGAACGAGCTCGTCGCTCCGCACCGCGCCTGGAGCGTCGGGACGCGCGACACCGGGGTGCTCTGGTACGAGGACGTGGCCGGCAGCGCCCACCACTACGGCACGATGGGCGTCGCGACGCTCTACTTCCTCTCACCCGACGGGCGGGAGATCCGGTTCGCGGACACCGGGCTCCCGAGCGACTTCTCCCACTCGCTCCTCGGGCCGGAGCGGGGCGCCTTCGTGGCCGTGGGGCTGAGCGCCAGCGCCTCGACGATCTTCCTCATCGGGGACGCCGGGGAGATGTACACGCGCCTCGCCGACTTCGACACGCTCGGCTCCGATCCGATGTTCTTCAAGTACACCTACCGGAAGGAGCGGTCCGACCGGCCCGGCACCGACTACGGGACCAACTTCACCCCGTGGGCGCTCCCCTCCGAGCCGTGGCGGCGGCAGCCGCCGATCCCGCTCACCGGCGAGGCCGCCCTCTCCCGCCACGTCACGATCCTCCAGACCGGCCGCGGCAACGGCGCGCGGGAGCTGCGCGTCGCGGGGCTGTCCCCGGAGGGGAGACCGGGCTACTGGCGGAAGGCGATCTTCGACGCCGAGTGGACGTTCGTCCCGGCGCCGCTCGAGATCGATCCGCGCGACCTGCTCGACCGGCGGCTCGTCGCCGGGGGGCGCGGGTCACGCGGGCCGAAGCTGGAGGCCTCCTTCTCCGGCGCCCTCTGGCGCGACGGGCGCCGGGAGCCCGAGCTCGCCTTCTCCGTGCCCGACTTCGCGATCCGGGAGGGCTCGAGCACGCTCCACGTGTCGCTCGGCGCGGAGCGCGTCGCGCTCGAGCTCCACACCGTGGACATGTGGACCTACGTGAAGCGCTACGACCCGGGCTTCGACGGCACGCCCAAGCTCTTCCACGCCACGGTCGTCATCCCGCCGGGCGCCCTCGACGGCGTCTCCGCGGCGCTCCGCGACCGCGTGAGGGCACTCTTCGGGCCCATCGACGGCGCGCTCTTCGCGCTGAAGGCCGAGGCGACGGAGCGCTACCTCCTCCTCGAGTCCCCGACCGGCCTCGTCGACCTCTCCGGCCCCCTCGGCCTCCCCGGCCTCGTCGGGACCGGCCGGCGGCTCGCGGGCTCGGACCGGCTCGGGCTGTCGCCGCGCCGGTACCTCCTCCTCACCCGGCCCGGCGAGGAGAGCGCGGACGTGCGCGTGCTCAGGAACCTCTCGGCCGCCGGCTCGAGGCAGCTCGACCGGTACCTGTCCGACGAGCTCGTGCTCCGGGATCCCGACGCCCTGACCGCCGCTCGGCGCCCGGAGCTCGAGGCGCTCGTCGCGCGGAACCGGCGCTACCGCGAGGACCTCGTGACGGAGCGCGCCCTCTTCCGCTCCTACGGCCGCAGCGCCGCGCTCTCGCGCTGGGGCTACTCGGTCTTCGACGTCCTCTCGACCTTCACCCTGCTCGATCGCATCGACTTCCCGAAGTTCAAGACGCTGACGAGCCACGGCGACGACATCATCCGCGCCAACGCCCGGGCCTACCGCTTCCTGGCCTCGACCAAGGAGCGGACCTACGGGAAGGTCCTCGACCTGCTCGACCTCCGCATCTCCGCCTACGACGCCGCGCTGGAGGCGCTGGCGCGCGGCGCGGCGCGGGCGACCCTCCCGCCGGCGTACCGCGAGACCTTCGCCGGGTACCTCGCGGCGGCGGAGGTCCCCGCGTTCCTCCCGGGCACCTCCCCCGCCCAGGGGGGCCGGACGGCCGCGGTGTACGGCCTCCCGGACACGCCCCTCTTCCCCGGGCTCGTGCTCGCCGTCGGCCCCGAGGGCGCAGGGCCCGCCGACGCCGAGGCGATCGCCCTCGTCCTGCTCGACGACCTCCCGCGCGCGGTGGCGTCGCGGGGTGACGCGCCGCTCGCGGCCGTCCCGCTGCGCCTCCGGGGGACGCTCCAGGGGGTGCTCCACCGCGGCGAAGGCGCGAGCGTGCCTCTCGACGGCGACGACGCGACGATCGAGTGGGACGGCACGACGCTGACGATCTGGCGCCACCGCGGGCTCCGCGGGAAGGAGCGGATCTTCACGGGGCGCGCGGCCGGCGGCTGAGCCCGCGCTCAACGCCGCCGCGCCTGCTCCACCGCGTCGGCGAGGCCGTGGGCCTCCACCTTCGCGTAGAGGGTGCTCTTCGCGATGCCGAGCCGCCGCGCGGCGCGCGTCAGGTTCCCGCGCTCGGCGAGGAGGGCGGCGCGGATCGCCTCCGCCTCGGCGCCGCGGAGGCCGCCGGCCCCGGGGGCCCCGGGGCTCGGCAGGGCCAGGCCTGCGGCGCGGACCTCCTCGGGGAGGTCCTGCCAGGCGACGAGCGCGCGCCCCTCGCCGAGCGTGATCGACTCGAGGACGTTGCGCAGCTCCCGGACGTTCCCGGGCCAGCCGTAGGACTTGAGCGCGCCCAGGGCGTCGCCCGCGAGGGCGCGCGGCGCGCCGGTCTCGCGCCCGATGCGCGCGAGGAAGTGCTCCGCGACGGGGACGACGTCCTCGGGGCGGCTCCGGAGCGGGGGGACCCGGATGCTGGTGACCGCCACGCGGTAGTAGAGGTCCATCCGGAAACGCCCCGCCGCGACCTCGTCGCGCGGCTCCCGGTTGGTCGCCGAGACGAGCCGGAAGTCCACCCTGCGGGGCCGGCTCTCGCCGACCCGGTAGATCTCCCCCGACTCCAGCACGCGCAGCAGGTGGCCCTGGAGCTCGAGCGCCATCTCGCCGATCTCGTCGAGGAAGAGCGTCCCGCCCGCCGCCGCCTCCACCTTCCCCTCCATCCCGCCCCGCCGCGCCCCCGTGAAGGCCCCGTCGGCGTAGCCGAAGAGCTCGCTCGCGAGCAGCTCGCGCGAGAGGCCGGCGCAGTTCACCGCGACGAAGGGGCCGCGCGCCCTCCCCGCGGCGTGGATCCCCCGCGCGAAGAGCTCCTTCCCCACGCCCGTCTCGCCGTGGAGGAGCACCGGCGCCCGGGACGCCGCGAGCGTCCGCGCCCGCTCCACCGCCTCGCGCAGGGGCGCGCTCGGGCCGACGACGGCGGCGAAGGGGTCGGCCCCCGCCTCCGCCCCCCGCTCCGCCGTGCGCGGCGCGGGCCGCGCCCTCCGGGCCGCGTCCTCCGGCAGGACGACCATCGTGCCGATCCGCTCCCCGTGCTCCATCACCGGCTCCGCCCTCCCCGCGCGCAGCCACCCGGGCACCGAGGCGACGGCGCCGCGCGCCTCGAGGTTCAGCGCCTCGACGCGCAGCCCGCGCCCCGCCGCCACCGCGAGCCCGAGCCGGTCGAGCGCCGCCGCTGCGCGGCCGTTGGCCTTGACCGCGAGGCCACGCCGGTCGAAGAGGATCACCGGCTCGGCGTGGGCCGCGGAGAGAGGCGCCACGCAGGCCGCGAGGATCCGGAAGCGCTCGGCCAGCTCCAGCTGCTTCAGGTGCCCCTCGATCTGCGCCGCCGCCGAGACGACGAACGCGAGGCTCTGCCGGCTGAAGCTCCGGGGGGCGCCGGAGACGTCGATCGCCCCGAGCACGGCGCCGTCGCAGGGATCCCGCACCACGGCCGCGGAGCAGGTCCACGACTGGACTGCCTCGCGGTAGTGCTCGGACGCGTGGACCTGGACCGCCTGGCCGATCGCGAGCGCCGTGCCGATGGCGTTGGTGCCGGCCGCGAGCTCGTCCCACCGGACCCCCGGGACGAGCCGGATGTCGCCGGCCCGATCGACGGTCGAGCAGTCCCCCTCGACGCCCAGGATGAGGCCGTGGGCGTCGGTGAGGAGCAGGATGCTGCCGGAGTCGGAGAGGAAGTCGTGCGCCGCGGCCATCACCGGGGCGCTCGCGTCCACGAGGGTCCGGTTGAGGTCCCGCTGGGCGCGGAGCGCCGCGGCGTCCAAGTCGCCGAGGGCACCGGGCAGCGCGGGATCGACCTCGCCGTCCCGGCAGCGCAGCCACGACTGGGCGATGACCGGCCGGAGCGCGCCCGGCGCGACGTCGTCCCCGCGCAGCGCGCGGCTCCAGGCGAGCGAGACGTTCGCGTCGAGGTCCGGACGCGCGAAGGCTTCGGTGATGGGAATGGCCATGGGGTCGGGCCTCCCTCGCCGCCCGGGACGGCCGGCGCTCGGTGGTCGGTGTCCCATGAGCCTATCGCCCCCCTCGGGCGCGCGGAACCTCGCGCCGCGCCGTGCGCCCCGGGAGGGCGGCCCCGGAGGATCGGGCGCCGCCCGCCCGGCTCGGCGCTACCTGCGGAGGATCACCTTGAGCGCCTTCTCCTTCGCGGCGTTGGCGAACGTGTCGTACGCCTTCATCACGTCGTCGAGCTTGAACTCGTGGGTGATGAGCTGCTTCGGCTGGATCCGGCCCGACGTCACGTTCTTGAGGAGCATCGGCGTCGTGTGGGTGTCCACGAGGCCGGTCGTGATGGTGACGTTGTGGATCCAGAGCTTCTCGAGCTTCAGCGAGACCGGCTTGCCGTGCACGCCCACGTTCGCGATGTGGCCGCCGGCCGCGACGATCTCCTGGCAGACGTCGAACGTCGCCGGGATGCCGACCGCCTCGATCGCGACGTCCACGCCGAGCCCGCCCGTGAGCGCCTTCACCTTCTCGACCGCCTTCCCGTCTCCGCTGTTGACGGTCTTCGTCGCGCCCAGCTTCTTCGCCTCGGCGAGCCGGTTGTCGTCGAGGTCGACCAGGATCAGCTCGGCCGGCGAGTAGAGCTGCGCGGTGAGGAGCGCCGCGAGCCCCACCGGGCCGCCGCCGACGATCGCGACGGTGTCCCCGGGCTTCACCTTCCCGTTCAGCACGCCGACCTCGAAGCCCGTCGGCAGGATGTCGCTCAGCATCACGAGCGCGTCCTCGTCCACGCCGGGCGGGACCGGGTAGAGGCTGTTGTCGGCGTGCGGGATCCGGACGTACTCGGCCTGGGTGCCGTCGATGAGGTGGCCGAGGATCCAGCCGCCGTCGGCGCAGTGGGAGTACATCCCCTTCTTGCAGGCCGCGCACTTGCCGCAGGAGGTGATGCAGGAGATGAGGACGCGGTCGCCCTTCTTGAAGTTTGAGACCCCGGCGCCGATCTCGTCGATGACGCCGAGCCCCTCGTGGCCGAGGATCCGCCCGTCGGTCACCGCGGGGACGTCCCCCTTCAGGATGTGCAGGTCCGTGCCGCAGATCGTGGTCCGCTCGACGCGGACGATCGCGTCGGTCGGCTTCTGGATCGTGGGCTTCGGCTTCTCCTCCCAGGAGCGCTTCCCGGGGCCGTGGTAGACGAGCGCCTTCATTTGGGTCCCTTTCCGTTGGTGCCGCTGGAGTGTGCGAGCCGCCGACGGCGGCGGCGTCGCCCCGACACCGATGCAATGCGGGTTCCGCGGTGAGTCCCGAGTGGGTTCGGCGGCTTGCAGGCGACCGAGCGACGCTCGGCGTCCGATCTCCGGACGGCGCGGAGCGCGCGAACGTCCGATCTCCGGTCGGTCGGCGGCCGCTACGTCCCCGATCGGCCCACCCCCCCGAGCAGCGCGTAGAAGAAGCGAAGGACCGTGTCGTCCTCGCGCCGCGGCGCCGCGCCCTCGGCGCGTGCCCGGCGCGCTTGCCGGCTCGCCTCGACGCCGATCCCGTGCGGGCCGGCGATGCGGAGGACGGCGCTCGCGCTCCCCTCGACGAGCAGCTCCGTGCTCCCGGCGTCGGACCCGGCGCCCCAGAGCAGGACCTGGCGGACCGCGACGCCTGCGCTCCCGCGGGTGCCGGCGACCAGCCTCAGCGCCGCGTACGCCTGCTCGCCGGGGCCGAAGCGGTAGTCCCGGTCCCCGGCGTCCGGGCCGCGGTCCACCCTGCTGCCGGCACCCAGCACCACCGCCGACGCGACCGCGTCCGCCTCGACCGCCATGCCGCCGCCGACCTCACCGCGCGCGCTCCCGCCGAAGCCGACGGCCGAGGTGGAGACCTGGTGGCGCGGCGGCGTGTCGAGATCGAACGAGAGGTAGAGGCCGTAGAGGCCCCGCACCGGGTCGAGGTCGAACGTCCTCCCCGCGAGGAGCCCTCGCGCGCGCACGGTGGCGACCGGATCGGCCGCCGCGCCCCAGGCCGTCTCCAGCACGAAGTGGTCGAACGGGCGCGTGAGCTCGGGCTCCCGGCTCCCGGGGAGGCCGTAGACGAAGGTGAAGCCGACCTGGCCGAGCGCCCTCCAGGGGCCGCTCGCGTCGCCCATCCCTTCCACCGCGACGGCGCCGAGCGAGAGCTGCCAGCGCGACGGCGGGGCCGCGAGCGCGCCGGGAGGCCTCGCGGCGCCACGGTTCAGCGCCCCCATCGGCGAGAGGACCGCCGCGAGGCTCTCTCGCCAGCCGCCCCCCTCGGCCCGCAAGACCCCGGCGAGGCGGTGGAGGATCTCGCCGAACCCCACCGCCCCCGACGCCACGCCCGGCTGTCCGACCTTCCGACGCCGCTGTTCGCGCTCCCGACACCCATCGCCGGGAGCGGCCGCGCGTGGCGTGGGGTTTCGCCGCGATCCCGCGGGCACCGGCACCGGCACGCGGGCTGCACCCCGCTCCGCGACACGGTGGGGGACCTACGAGCGCAGACCACGAGAGAGGAGGCGCGGCACGCTGGCCGCGCGGAGTGGCGAGGACGGCCGTGGCCCTCCTCGCCGGGGGCTGCGCGGCCCACCTGCCCGGCGCGGGGGAGCGGGTCGCCTTCCTCGAGCGGAGCACGATCGGCGTCTCGAGCGATCGCACCCAGGTCTACGAGGCCGATCCGGCGGCCCACCTCCTCCTCTGGAACGGCCTCGACGACGGCGCGGCGCTGGAGGAGGGCGGCTTCGCGACCACCGGCTCCGTCTCCTTCCTCGGCGCCTTCCGCATGCTCCACGCCGACTCGGCGCCCATCCGGACGCCGACGTTCGAGCCTCGCGCGCGCCTGCAGATCTTCCGGGCCGCGGGGCTCCGTTCGGGGGGAGACGCCGCGCGCCCGGCGCGCCCGCTCCTCGGCGCGCTGGAGCTCTCCGTCGGCCACCGCTCGAACGGCCAGAACGGCTGCGCGCTCGCGGACCACGTCCGGTACGGCCCCGCCGACTTCGACTGCGCGCCGGCCGGGGCCGTCGAGAGCCGTCGGCTCAACCTCGTGGACGGGAGCTTCACCACGAACTACGCCGCCCTCGGCATCTCGGGGCTCTGGCCGGCTCCCCAGCCGTCCGCGGCCGGTCGGCGGCTCGCGCTGGTGGGCTCGACGGCGGTCGAGTGGCACCTCCCCTGCCACTTCGGCGCGTGCATGCCGGCGCCGATGCGGGCGCGCTACGGCGCCGCGGTCCTGCGAGGCTCGCTGGAGGCGGTGCTCCCGTCGCTCGCGCGCGTCACCTTCGCGCGCGGGGCCGCGGACCTCGGACTGCGCGCGGGCATCGCGGGCTCCGTCCACCTCGGCGTGAGCGCGGGGTCACCCTTCGGCGACGCGAGCGCCGAGGTGGCGCTCGTCTACCGGCCCCGGCGCGGCCTCGCGACGAGCGTCTTCGTCCGCCGCCACGAGGGGCGCGACCCGCTCAACATCCGGTTCGAGGAGCGGCTCGACGCCTGGATCGTCGGCCTGGGGCTCGAGCCCGACGCCGTGGCGCTCGCGCCGCGGCCGCTCCCCGGCGCCGCCTCGCCGTGATCCGCGCCTCGCCCCTACCCGGGCGCGGGCGGCTTCGGGGCGCCACCTCGCCCCAGCGCCGACCGGACCCGCTCCGCCAGCTGGGCCGGAGAGAACGGCTTCGGGAGGAGGTCCACGCCGATCTCCAGGGTGCCGGACGCCGAGGTCAACGGCGAGGGGTAGCCGGACATGAAGAGCTGCCTCATGGCCGGGTGCGCCTGCCGGAGCTCCGCCCCGAGCGTCACGCCGTCCATCTCGGGCATCACCACGTCGCTCAGCAGCAGGTGGATCTCGCCCCGGTGGGAGCCGGCGATGCGCACCGCCTCGCTCGGCGTCCCGGCGGCGAGGACGACGTAGCCGCAGCGCTCGAGGATCCGCCGCGTGGCGTTCCGCACTGCCGGCTCGTCCTCCACGAGCAGCACCGTCTCTGCGCCGCCCGCGGACGGTGCAGCCGCGGCGGGCTCCTCGGCGGAGTCCGGGTGCGCGGCGGGCTCGCGGCGGGGGAAGAAGAGGGTGAAGGTCGCCCCCTTCCCCGGCGCGCTCTCCAGCCTGACGAAGCCACCGTGCTGGGTCACGATCCCGTACACGGTCGCGAGGCCGAGGCCGGTGCCCCGCCCCCCCTTCGTCGAGAAGAACGGCTCGAAGATCCGATCCTGGAGCTCCTTCGCCATGCCGCACCCGTCGTCCGCGACGGTCAGCACCGCGTAGTCCCCGGGCGGGACGCCGAGCGCGGAGGCGCCGCCGGTCAACGCGAGGTTCTTCGTCGCGAGCGCGACCCTGCCGGCCCCCGCGATCGCGTCCCTGGCGTTCACGCAGAGGTTCGCGAGGATCTGGTCGAGCTGCGACGGATCGATCGAGACGAGGGCCGGCTCGGGCGACGGGCTCCACTCCAGCGCGACGTCCTCAGCGAGGAGCCGGCGCAGGATCGGGAGCGTCGCGTCGACGGCAGCGTTCAGATCGATCGTCCGCGGCCGCGACGGCTGGCGCCTGGCGAAGGCCAGGAGCTGCCGCGTCAGGTTCGCGGAGCGCGTGGCGACCTCGCGGACCTCCAGCAGGCCGGCCCTCAGCGGCGACGACGGGTCCAGCTCGTCCAGCGCGACGTCCACGTTCGCGAAGATGACGCTGAGCATGTTGTTGAAGTCGTGGGCGATGCCGCCGGCGAGCCGCCCCACCGCCTCCAGCCGCTGCGCGCTCGCGAGCTGCGCCCTCACCTCCTCGAGCGCCGTCCGGCTCTCCGCGAGGCTGCGGCGCGCCTCCAGCTCTTCGAGGTGCTTCAGGCCGATCCCGCAGAGGATCTCGGTGAAGCCCTTGATGAAGTCCAGGTACTGGGACAGCTTCTCCTGCGTCCAGATCGGCACCCGGGCGACCGCCTCGAGGTACGCCGCCTCGTCGAAGCCGTAGCGCCGCGCCTGCGCGCGGAAGTAGTCGAGGTCGGGCGGCGCGAGGAAGAACTGGCCGGTGAAGTAGTTGGCGAGGTGCTTGCCCCGGATGACGATCGGCGTCGCGTTGTCCACCAGGCCGTGCGGGCAGCGGTACGTGACCGCGGGCTTCGCCTCGGCGAGGTGCGAGAGGATGTAGCGATCGCTCTCGCGGCACGCCTCGGCGCAGGCGGGGTGGCGGCGATGGAACTTGACGCAGACGTCCTGCCAGGCCGTGGCGGTCAGGACGTTGCCGTCGTTGTCGATGATGGCCGACGGGAACGAGTAGATCTCGTTGAGCCGATCCTGCAGGACCTGGAACAGCGGGATGTCGATGAGATCCTGGATCCGGTAGTCCATCTGCTCGCGTTGTATCCCGGCGGCCGCGCCGCTGGCACTGCGACGCCGCGCCTCGTCATGGACGTTCGGGACGCTCCGAAGAGGGGGGAACGCCCGCTTACCCCAGCCGGTGCTTCTTCATGCGGTCGATGAAGGCCGTCCGGCTGACGCCGAGCCGGCGGGCCGCCTCGGACTGGTTCCCCCCCGTCCGCGCGAGCATGCCCGCCATGAGGTTCCGCTCCAGGGCATCGAGCTGCTCACGGAGCGAGGGGCCGTCCCCCTCCTCCGGGCCGGGCTCCGGCGGCGCGCCGGCCGGGGCGCCCTCCGGCGCGGCGCGCGGGGTCCCGAGCGCCTCGGGGCCGATCTCGCCGGGGGCTGCGAGGGCGACCATGCGGGCCACCGCGTTCTCGAGCTGCCGGACGTTCCCCGGCCACTCGGCGGCGCGCAGCCGCTCGACGAGCGCCGGCGAGAGCCGGACGCCGTCGGTCCCGAAGCGCGCGGCGTACCGGCGCGCGAACTCGCCGGCGAGGGCGGGGATGTCGTCCGGGTGCTCGCGGAGCGGCGGGACGATCAGCTCGACGACGGCGAGCCGGTAATACAGGTCCTCGCGGAACCGGCCGGCGCGGGCGTCCGCCTCGAGGTCCCGGTTGGTGGACGCGACGACGCGGACGTCGACCCGCTCCACCCGCCCGGCCCCGACCGGCTGGATCTCCCCTTCCTGGAGGACGCGCAGGAGCTTCGGCTGCAGGGCGAGGGGGAGCTCGCCGACCTCGTCGAGCACGAGCGTCCCGCCGTCGGCCTCGGCGAAGAAGCCCCGGCGGGCCTGCGCCGCGCCGGTGAAGGCGCCGCGCGCGTGGCCGAAGAGCTCCGCCTCGGCCAGCTCGGCCGGGATGGCGGCGCAGTTGAAGCGGACGAGCGGCCCGGCCGCCCGCCGGCTCTGCGCGTGGAGCAGCGACGCCACGAGCTCCTTGCCGGTGCCCGTCTCGCCGCGGACGAGGACGGTGACGTCCTTGGGCGCGACGCGCGCCACGGCGTCGAGGAGCCGGCGCATCGCGGCCGACTCGGCGACGAAGCTCTTGCCGATCGCCCGCTCCGCGGCGAGCCGACGGTTCTGGACCCGCAGCCCTCGCGCC
>DATIVK010000099.1:0-6723 GCA_035465955.1 Anaeromyxobacteraceae bacterium
GGGTGAGGGAGCAGCGGCGGCGCGCGCTGGGGCTGCACGAGGTGAGCGGCGTGACCGTGCGCCCGGGGGTCTGGTACTCGCCGGGCCACACGTGGCTCCTGCGGCGAGGGGAGGGGGCCGTCGAGGTCGGCATCGACGACCTCGCGCTGCGTCTCCTCCCGGCGGTGACCGCGGTGGACGCCGCCCGGACCGGGACGCGCGTGAAGCGCGGCGACACGATCGTCACGCTCTGGGGGGGCGGCCGCAAGCTCCCCGTCCGCGCGCCGTTCGACGCGCGGGTCGCCGGCGTGAACGCGTCGGTCGTCCGCGACCCGTCGCTCGTCCGCTCCGACGGCTACGGCAAGGGGTGGTTGGTGGCGCTCGAGCCGGCGAACGACGAGTGGACGCGCCTGCCCTCCAACGCGGCCGCGGACGGCTGGATGGCGGCGGAGGCGCGCCGCTGGAACCTGCACCTCGAGCAGGCGCTCGGGATCGCGGCGGCGGATGGGGGCGAGCTGATCACTCCGGCACCCTGGCTGCTCGGCGAGGAGCGCTGGCGAGCCCTCGCGTTCGCCTTCATGGACCCCGCCTCCGAGGGGGACAAGTGATGGGGTGCTGCTGAAAGGCCCTACATACCCAAGCAAGGCCGCGCGGTTGGCTCCCGAGGGAGCCAACGCGCGGCAAATTTCGTCGCCAACCAGCTGCGCGATTGCGCGCACCCCCTGGTGCGCCAAAACGTCGCATCCCCCCGTCGATAGAGGGGTTTTCAGCATTTCGCCATTGGACAGTCTGCCTCGCCCCTGATAGATGGCGGGACCGTCTACACCCTCAATTCGGCGCTGCTGAGGAACCCAACACTTCCCGGAGCTGGGCAACGATGAAGCGATATCTATTGGCGTTCCTGTTCGCGATGGGCGCGATGCCGGCGCAGGCCGGCATCCCCGCCGAGCAGGACAGCTGCCTCGACTGCCACACCGACGAGTCGATGTCGTTCGACCTCCCGGGCGGCGAGAAGCTCTCGCTGGCCGTGAACAAGGACAACTTCGCGAAGTCGGTCCACGGCGAGATGCTTCGGTGCACCGACTGCCACTCGGACAAGAAGGACGATCACGCCGACGGTGAGATCACCATCGGTGGCGCGCCCGCGAAGACGAAGCGGGAGCTCACGATCGCCTACTACGAGCAGTGCAAGGGCTGCCACTTCGCCAACTACACGAAGACGCTCGACGGCGTGCACTTCGCCCTGATGTCGAAGGGGAACAAGCAGGCGGCCGTCTGCGTCGACTGCCACGGCGCCCACGACATCACGCGCCCCGGGCAGCCCCGCAACCGCATCTCCCAGATGTGCAGCCGCTGCCACGCCGAGGAGGCGAAGGTCTACGCGGCGAGCGTGCACGGGATGGCGGTCGAGTCGTCCTCCGACGTCCCGGTCTGCACCGACTGCCACCGGGCGCACGACACCGCGGATCCGCGCGAGGGCGCCCTCGCGATGCGGACCCCCGAGATCTGCGGCCGCTGCCACGGCAACGAGAAGCTGATGACGAAGTACGGCCTCTCCACGCACGTGGTCGACACGTACCTCTCCGACTTCCACGGGATGTCGGCGACGCTCCAGCACAAGAGCACCAAGGACTCCGGTGAGCGGCTGGCGGCGGTCTGCACCGACTGCCACGGCGTCCACGACATCCGCAAGGGCAGCGACCCGAGCTCGCAGGTCATGGCGGCCAACCTCCAGAAGACCTGCCAGAAGTGCCACCCCGGCGCCTCCGCGAACTTCCCGAAGGCCTGGATGTCCCACTACCAGCCGACGCTGGACAAGGCCCCCGCCGTCTGGGCCGCCCAGATGTTCTACCGGATCCTGATCCCCTTCATGGTCGGAGGCCTCGTCCTCCAGATCGCGCTGCACCTCTGGCGCGTCGTGGTGAATCGATGAGCACGAATACGACGTACATCGTCCGCTTCAACGTGCAGCAGCGCGTGGAGCACCTCGTCACGATGGTGCTGTTCACGCTGCTCTGCCTCACCGGCCTCCCGCAGAAGTTCTTCCAGGCGAACTGGGCCCACGGCCTCGTCGACCTGTTCGGCGGGATCTCCAGCACCCGGCTGATCCACCGGATCTGCGGCCTCCTCCTCGCCCTCTCGACGGTCGTCCACTTCGCGGGCGCGATCGCGTCGATCCTGGCGAAGAAGTCCTCGATGTCGATGATCCCTGGGCGCAAGGACTTCGAGGACGCCATCCTGCAGCTCCGCTACTACCTCGGGATGACGCAGCAGCACCCCCACTACGACCGGTACGACTACAAGATGAAGTTCGAGTACTGGGGGCTCGTCTTCGGCAACGTCATCATGATCGCGAGCGGCTTCGTCCTGTACTTCCCGGTCAAGGTGGCGGCCCTCCTCCCGGGGCAGGTGATCCCGGTGGCCAAGGTGTTCCACTCGAACGAAGGGCTGATGGCCTTCTTCGTGATCGCCATCTGGCACATCTTCAACGCCCACCTGAACCCCGACGTCTTCCCCTTCGACGCCGGCATCTTCACTGGTAAGATCTCCCGCGAGCGGATGCTGCACGAGCACCCCCTCGAGCTGGCCAGGATCGAGGGGACTCCCCCGGACGTGGAGGCACACGGCGCCGCTCACGCGCATGACGGTCGTCTCAACGTGGGCTGACATCCTCACCCAGGCGATCTTCCACTCCCTCGTCGCGTCCCTCTTCGTCGAGGCGCTGGTGAGGGGGTGGCAGGTCGCCGAGCCACGCCAGCGGATCGCCCTGCGGCTCCTCGCCCTGGGCTATCCGCTGGTGCTCTTTCCAGGGCTCGTCGCCCTCGGCGCGGAGCGCGGCGAGGAGTCCTTCCGCGACGCGACCGCGATCTTCTCGGCGCGCGCCTGGGACGACCTCCGCTTCCTCCGGCTCGGGCTGAACGCCTGGTGGACCGGGTTCTTCGCGGCGGCGGGGATCGCGCTCTTCCTCATCGACTTCCTCCCGCTCTTCCGGCGGAAGGGGCGACCCCCGGGCGCCGCAGCCGGCGCCGAGGTGGTCACCCGGCTCGACGCGGTCCTCTTCCCGGTGGCGAGGAAGCTCGGGGTCCGTGCGCCCCCGGTCCGTTGGGTCGACTCGGAGGTCCCGATGCTCTTCTGCACGGGGGTGCGCCGGCAGGAGATCGTCGTCTCCCGCGGCGCGCTGGGGCTCCTCGACGACGAGGAGCTCGAGGCCGCCTTCGCCCACGAGCTGGCGCACCTGTCCCGCCACGACCCTGCCACGAGCTGGGCGATCATGGCCGCGCGCGGGATCATGTTCTTCAACCCCGCCTTCCAGGTCGTGTCGCGCGTGATCATCCGGGACGCCGAGCACGTCGCGGACGAGCGCGCGGCTGCCGTCTGCGGACACCGGCTGCCGCTCGCCGCCGGCCTCCTGAAGCTCCACCGGGCCACGTCGCGGTACGCCCCCGTCCCCCGCTCCCTCCCGTTCGCCGCCGCGCTCACCGAGCCGATCGAGAAGGCCCACGCGCGCGATCTCGAGGTCCGCTGCCGGCGGCTGCTCGGGCCGGCCCCGCGCCCGCTCCGGTTCGGCCCGGCCCGGATCGTCCTCGCCGCCGCGGCCCTCACCGCCGTGCTCTACTTCGTCGTATGACCGCGTCCGTCCGCGAGCCCACGGCCTCCCTCGTCGAGCTCGTGAAGATGCTCGTGATCCTGATCTGGGTCACGAGCGCGACCGCCGTCACCCTCGGCGTGCTGGGGAGGGCGCCCGCCTGGCTCGCCGGCGAGGAGCGCCACGTCCGCGCCGTGGAGACGATCGACGAGGCGGCGCGCCGGGTCGACGCGCGGCTCTACCTGCCCGCCTACTTCCCGAAGCGGCTCGCGTGGCCGCCGGCCCGGATCCGGATCGCCGGCGGCCGCGGCGGCTCGGTCGCGGTCACCTTCGCCTCGTCGGAGGACGGCCTCCCATCGCTCCTGGTCTTCCAGGCGACCCGCGCCGGCGATCCCATCTCGCCGCTGCTGCTGGGGAGGCCGGACGTCCTGAAGGAGAGCCGCACGACGGTCGGCCGCGTCCCGGCGACCATCTCCACCGTCGTGATCGACGGCGCCGTCTGGCAGCAGCTGTCGTGGCAGCTCGACGGCATCCCGCTGGTGCTCCGCGCGCGGAGCGCGGAGCCCGAGCTCCACCGGCTCGCCCACGGCCTGCGGCGCGAAGGGAGCGGCCCGTGACGGCCTCCACGACCCGTCGCCCCTCCGCCCCCCGCGCGAGCGGCGGGATCGGGCTGCGCCCCCGCGTCTACCTCCTGATGGCGACCGGCGTCGCCTTCCCGCTGATCGTGGCCGGGATCGTCGGCAGCTACTGGCTCCACGCCACCGAGGAGAGGGTGAACGCCGGCTGGCTCTCGGCGGCGCAGGCGGTGGCGGCCGACCTGGACGCGAAGGTGACGAGCGACCTGCGCGTCCTCCAGAAGCTCGCCGCCGCGACGGGCGGCCACCTCTCGCACCCCGCCGACGCCGAGGACCGCAAGGCGGTGCAGAAGGCGATGGAGCAGCTCCAGCACCGCGCCCCGGTCTGGCTGCTGGACGAGATGGGCTACGTCGTCGCGGAGTCGCTCGCCGGCTCCGGCACGAGCATCTCGATGGCCGCCCTGGACGACATCGCGGACGCGCTCGGCGACGGCCGCCCCCACCTGTCGAGGCTCCTGCCGCAGGGGCACGGCCACGCCGTGTACGAGGCGGTGCCGCTCCGGAGCTACAAGGGGGAGGTCGTCGGCGTCGCGGTCTCCCGCCTCGATCCGGCCACGCGCGCCTTCGCCGCCTCGCTGGGGCTCCTGAAGCGGGGAGAGACGGGCTCGGCGGACCTCCTCGACGACCGGGGGACGATCGTCGCGAGCACCGACGAGACCCGGGTCGGGCGGGTGATCCGCTGCAGCAAGCAGTTCGGGGAGTGGGTGAGGAAGAAGGAGACCGTCGGCGGGCGGTGCCGGGCGTGCCACGGCGGCGGCGACGACGAGACGGGCGGCGACGTGGTGGCGCGGGAGGTCTACGCCTTCGCCCCGCTCGCCGCGGCGCCGTGGGGGATCCTGGTCCGCCAGGAGGCGCAGGAGGCGCTCCCCTTCGACGCGGGGGTGCCGTGGGTGGTGCTCGGCTCGCTCCTCTACGCCTTCATGGTCGTCGTCTTCTCCTGGGGCGCGGCGCGGAGCGTGACGCTCCCGGTGAGCGTCCTGACCCGCGAGGCGGAGCGGATCTCGGCGGGCGACCTCTCCCGGGCCATCCCGGACCTCGGCGAGGACGAGATCGGCCGGCTCGGGCAGGCGCTCGAGAAGATGCGCACCTCGCTGCGCGATCTCATCCTGCGGGTCGCCAACCAGAACGCCATCCTCGAGGAGCGGGTCGAGGAGCGCACCCACGCGCTCGCGGAGGCGAACGACCGGCTGCGCGAGCGCGAGGCGACGCGCGGAGAGCTGCTGCGCAAGGTGATCACGGCGCAGGAGGACGAGCGGAAGCGGATCGCGCGCGAGCTGCACGACGAGACGAGCCAGTCCATCGCGGCGCTGCGGATGGGGATCGAGGTCGCGGGGGACGCGATCCGGTCCGGCGCGCAGCCGCGGCTCGACGAGGTGAAGGCCCTCGCGACGCGCACGCTGGAGGACGTCCACCGGCTCATCTTCGACCTGCGCCCGTCGGTGCTCGACGACCTCGGCCTCCTCGCCGCGATCGAGTGGTACGCGGACCGCACGCTGCGCAAGAAGGGGATCTCGGTCCGCTGCGAGTTCGAGGAGCTGGGCGGGCGGCTCGCGCCCGAGATGGAGACGGCGCTCTTCCGCGTCTGCCAGGAGGCGATGAGCAACGTCGCCCACCACGCCGAGGCGACGGCGGTCCTCGTGGAGGTGGCGGCCGACGCGGGGGAGGTCCGGGTCTCCGTCGAGGACGACGGGAGGGGCTTCGATCCCGGCGCGCCGCAGGCCGACGAGAAGCGGAAGCACTGGGGGTTGCTCGGCATCCGCGAGCGCGCGGAGATCCTCGGGGGCACCGCGACCATCGAGTCGGCCGTTGGCAAGGGGACGCGGGTCGAGGTACGAATCCCGCTCGCCCCCATGGTGATCGAGTGAGCGCCATCCGAGTCCTCCTTGCCGACGACCACGCCATCCTGCGCGAGGGCGTGCGGGCGCTCCTCGCGCCGCACGCCGACGTCGAGGTCGTCGGCGAGGCGTCCGACGGGAAGCAGGCGATCGAGCAGGTGGAGAAGCTCGATCCCGACGTCGTCGTCATGGACATCACGATGCCGGGCCTCGGCGGGATCGAGGCGACCATCGAGCTGAAGAAGCTCGGGAAGCGGGCGAAGGTGCTCGTCCTCTCGCAGTACGAGGATCGCGAATACGTGCGCCGGCTGCTCAAGGTCGGAGTCTCCGGCTACATCCTCAAGAAGTCGGCCGGCGCGGAGCTCGTCAACGCGATCCGCGCGGTCCACCGCGGCGGGCTCGTGCTCGACCCGGAGGTGGCGCGCGTCGCCATGGAGGAGAGCGCCTCCACGGCGCCGGGCGGCAGCGACCCCTACGAGGCGCTCACGGATCGGGAGAAGCAGGTCCTGAAGCTGGTCGCGGAGGGCTGCTCCAACAAGGAGGTCGCCGAGACGCTCGGGATCAGCGTGAAGACCGCGATGAGCCACCGCGAGAAGGTGATGGAGAAGCTCGGCGTCCACAACCGCACCGAGCTGGTCCGCTTCGCCATCAAGCGCGGCGTGATCCGGGTCGACGACTGACGCGAAGC
>DATIVK010000100.1:0-17228 GCA_035465955.1 Anaeromyxobacteraceae bacterium
GCCGCCAGGTCCGCGGGAGCGCCGGCGGCCGCCGCGTGGATCGTCTCGGCGACGGCGGCGGCCTCCGCGGCGAGCGCGCCGCGCTCCTCCGGGCTGAGCGGCGTGCAGAGCCGCTCGACGGCCCGCTCCAGCCGCGCCATCGCGGTCGCGTCCTCCGCCCGCGCGCCGCGAAGCCCCTCGAGGAGCCGCTCGCGCTCCGCCACCCGCGGCTCCCCCCCGGCGTCGGCGGCGGAGAGGGCGGCCTCGATCGCCTCGAGGACGTGGAGGATGGACCCGACCGCCACCCGCCCCAGCCCGGTGGCGGGGTCGAAGCCCGCGAGGACCTCCTCCACGCCGTGCGCGAGCACCTCGATGTCGGAGAGCCCGAGGCTCGCCGCGGAGCCCTTGAGGGCATGGGCGGTGCGCCGGATCGCGTCCACCGCCTCCACGCTCCCCGGCGTCCCCTCGAGCGCCATCACGACCGTGCCGATCGACGAGACGTGCTCGTGCGCCTCCGCGACGAAGACCGGCCAGATCTGCCTGAGGACGTCCTCGCGCACCGGTCACCCCACGCGATCGGGCGGCGGCGCGAGGCCGTCGAGGTCGAGGACCGAGGTCCCGTCCGCCGTCGCCCACTTGAAGGGACCCGGGCCGGGCGGCACCACCTGGTCGCTCGGCACGTCGCGCCTCCCGTCGAAGCGCTCGACCGCGATGGCGTAGGCCTCGCCCCCCCACTCGAGGACGACGGCGCGACGGAGCTGCGCCGTGCCGTGCGCCGGGAGGCCGAGCATGGGGCGGAGGTCCAGGACGGGGACGATCCGCGTCCGGGCCACGAGGGCGCCGAGGAGCCAGGCGGGGCTGGCCGGCAGCGGCCAGACGCCGCGCGCCTCGACCACCTGCCCGACGGCGGAGACCTCCACGGCGAGCGCCCGGCCGCCCACGTGGAAGGCGAGGACCGGGATCCCCTCGGTGCGGGGCGCCTCGCGCGCGTCCGCGAGGGCGCGCGCGCGCGCCTCGAGGAGCGCCCGTCGCCGCTCCGGGTCCCGCTCGGCCCGAACGCCCGCAGGGGAGCCCTCCGCCCTCGCCGCGGACTCGGGATCTCCCGGCGGAAGCGCGGCAGCCACGCATCACCTCGGCGGCAGCTTCAGGAGCTCCGCCACGATCGCGCGGAGCTGGTCGGGGGCGATGGGCTTCGTGAGGAAGGCGCTGGCCCCCACCAGCTTCCCCTTCCGCCGGCTCATCTCGTCGGTGAGCGACGTGAGCATGACGAAGGGCACGGCGTGGAGCGCGCGGTCCGCGCGGATCGCGGCGCAGAACTCGAAGCCGTCCATCCCCGGCATCCGGATGTCCGAGATGATCAGGTCGGGCCTCTGCTCGCGCGCCCTCGAGAGCCCCTCGATCCCGTCGCGCGCCTCCATGAACTCCAGGCCCCAGCCGAGGAGGTAGACCTGGATCAGCGAGAGGAGCGTGCGGGTGTCGTCGACGAGGAGCGCCTTCATCCCTCCGGGAGGTTAGCAGGGTTTGGGGGCGCACGGCGGCGCCGGAACGACGCGAGGCCGATCGCCACGAGCAGCAGCCCCTCGGGCGCGCTCGCGCCGCCGGGCCCGCACCCGCAGCCGCCGCCGCCTCCGGAGTCGTTGGCGGGCGGCGGGGTGGCGACGCCGAACGCGAGGTCCACCGGCGTCGACGCGTTCCCCGCGGCGTCGGTGACCGTCACCGTCACCGAGTGGCCGCCGTCCGCGAGGGGGACGTCGACGCTGAACTCGCCGGTGACGGCGTCCGCCGTGGCCGCATGGGCCACGCCGTCGACGACGACGCTCACGCTGGCGCCGGGCTCGGCCGTCCCGGTGACGGCGATCGTGCCGGGGGCGAGGGTCGCCCCCTCGGCGGGCGACGTCAGGACCGCAGCGGCCGGCGCCGTCCGGTCCACCGTCACGACCTGCGGCGAGGAGGGGGCGGAGACGTTCCCGCCGGCGTCGGTCGCCGTCAGCGTGACCGCGTACGCCCCGTCGGTGCCGGCGCCGGTCGGGAGCGGCACGGTGATCGCGTAGCGGCCGTCGGCGCCCGCGACGGTGCTCACGGGATCCATCCCCGTCACCTGGACGGTCACGGTCGCGCCGGCCTCGGCCGTGCCGCTCAGGACGAGGCTCTCGGCGCCGGTGAAGGCCGGGAGCGGGTCGAGCGCCGGCGTCGCAGGGCCGCTGGCGCCCACGACCTCGAAGGTCACGCTGCGCGTCGCGAAGGGCGCGGCGCCGCAGGAGAGCCACCAGCCGGCGGAGAGCGTCCGGACGCCCGGGGCGGCGTCGGGCGGGAGGGTGAAGGTGAAGGGATCCGCGACGGACGCGCCGGCCGCGACCGTCACGCCCGGCCGCGTGCGCAGGGGCGCGCCGTCCAGGACGTAGTGCAACGAGCCGTCGGTGACGGCGGTGCGCCCGGCGTCCTGGAAGGTGGCCGTCACCCGCACCGACTCCCCCGGCCGGTAGCTCGCCTTGTCGGTCGCCAGCGAGGGGACGCTCGCGTCGAGCTCCACGGTGAACGGGAGGTCCTGGTCGCGGGTGGACGGGCCGTCCACGAGCCGCGCGGTCCAGGCCCCGGTCGGCGCCGTGGCCCCGAGCGTGAGGGCGTCGTCGGCGGTGCCGAGCGCGGTCGTCGGCCAGGGGGAGACGGCGCGCGCCCCGGCGGCCGTCGGCGTGAGCCAGGTCAGCGCGTAGCTCGTCGTGTCGCCGGGCAGCAGCCCCCCGCCGTGCAGGTAGACGGTCGCGCAGGGCGGGAAGACGCTGGCGGCCCGGGCGTGCAGCGGGTCCGCGTAGCTCGCGACCCAGGCCACGTCCGCCTCGGAGATCTGGGTGGCCGCCGCGCCGCCGGCGGAGGCGGTGGCGGTCGTCGCGATCGTGACCGCGTTGTTGGCCGCGCTCCCCGCGAGGAGCTCGATGACGACGGCGTACGTCCCGCCGAAGGGCGCGACCGTCCCCGTCGTCGCGATGAGCGCGCCGTCGGACGCGCTGCCGTCGCCGTTCGGGTCGCTCCAGATCCGGGCGGTGGCGCCGGTCTTCGACTGCGTGATCGCCTGGGTGAGGGCGTAGGCGCGGGGCACGCTCTCGGCGTTCCGGAGGACGGCGGGGAAGAAGATCGACTCGCCGACGACGCCGCGCAGGGAGCCGCCCGGGCGCGCGTAGCTGGGGGTGAAGGTGAGCGCCGGCGCGACGGTGACCGTGTGATCGGCGGCGGCGGAGGCCGACGTCACGGGGCTGGAGGCCGCGAGCCGCACGGTGCAGCTGCCGTCGGGCGCGCCGGCCGGCGGCTTCACCCAGAACCAGAAGGTCCGCGTGGACTGGCCGGCGAGCGCCCCCAGATCGGGGAGGCCGTTCGCGTTGACGTCGTACGCCGGGTCCACGACGTCCCAGGCGCCGTCGCCGGTGGCGTCCTGGGCCACGAGCTGATCCCCCGCGGAGTCCGCCGTGATCCGGAGCTCGGCCCCGGCGCAGCCGGCGCCGGGGAGGAGGTCGAAGACGTCGGGGTCGAGCTGCCCGTTGGCGAGCGTCTCGGGGAAGCCGACGGCGACGCCCCCCTGCGTCCACGCGGCGAAGGTCTCCGGCTCGAACGCCGGCGAGCCCACGTGCGTCGCGTCGGTGGCGGTCGCGGTCGCGCCGGGGTCGTCGGCGCTCCGCGCGGTGACGCGGGTGAGGTCCTGGCCGGTGCGGCCGGCCGGCATCGTGATCCGGACCTGGAGGTCCCTGCCCTCGCCCGCCGCGAGGGCGAGCTGCGGGGTCAGCTCCCAGGTGCCGTCCCCCTCGTCGTCTCGCCCGATCACGACCCCCGCGTCGAGCAGCTCGACCCTCGCCCCCTCGCTGCTGGTCGCCTGGAAGAGGAGGACGTCGGCGTCGTTCCCGTCGTTCCGGACGGTGTGATCGTAGGTGACCACCCCGGGGGAGAGGACCGCGCCGCTCCGGTCGGGGAAGAGGGCCACCGCCCGCTGCGCGAAGCTGCCGAGGCCGCCGGAGGGGGCGCCGATGTTGTCGACCGGCAGGTCGAGCCTCGCGTTGTTGCTGCTGACGACGTGCCAGTAGAAGGGCTGCTTCGGGGCCACGCCGAAGGCGCACCACGGGACCCGCAGCTCCATCTTCCGGCCCAGCGCGGCGCCGCTGGTGACGCCCGCCCCGAGGGCGGAGCCGCAGGTGATCGCGCCGAGCGGGCCGTTGTTCCCCGGCAGGTCGAAGCCGTCGACGTACCCGCTCGCCGAGACGATCGGGTCGCCGTTGACGCCGTCCGCCGGGAGGTAGCCGCCCGCGTCGACGTTCACCGTCCCGTTGGACCCGAACCAGCGCGCGTGGACGACGACGTCCCCCGCCCCCTTCAGCCGCTTGTCCCGGTTGGTGTCGGCGACGAAGAAGAAGTCGACGCCGTTGCTCGTGCTCCCGTACCGCTCGATGTAGAGGTAGACGTAGCTCGCGTCGTAGGTCCACGCGAAGGTGTAGAGGTCGTTGCCGGCGCCGCCCGTCATGGGACAGTCACGGTCCGTCGAGAGGGCGCAGTTGGCGACGAGGCCGCTCGAGCTCCCGTCGCCGTCATGCGTCGTCTGCAGGGGGTTCCCGAGGACGGCGTCCCAGTCGCCGACGCTCCCGTCGATCGCGATGGTCTGCAGCGTCAGCGGGGTCGCCGCCTCGGTCCTCGCGCAAAGCAGGGCCATCGCGGCGGCCAGCGCCAGGGCGGCGGCCCCGGCGAGCAGGCGTCGAGTGCTGCGGGAAGTGGCGCGTGCCATGGTCGTCCTCCGGGGTCGCGCCAGCGAGGGCCCCGCCCCGCACGACGCGTAGGGAGGAGAATAGGGAAACGCCCCTACGCCTCACATCTCATGACCGCGCGTCGCGCGGAGCGGTGACGTGATCCCGGGGACGGGCCGATGTAGGTCCCGCTCGCCGCGATCTTGATATCGCCTCCCCCTCGCCCTAGCCTCCGCGCATGCCCTCCGCCAAGACGCCCGCTCCGCTCGCCGCCGTCGTCCTCGCCGCCGGCAAGGGGACCCGCATGAAGTCGCAGAAGGCCAAGGTCCTCCACGAGGCGTGCGGCCGCCCCCTCGCGTGGTTCCCGATCCGCCGCGCCCTCGAGCTGGGGGCGGACCGGATCGTCGTCGTCGTCGGCCACCAGGCCGAGGAGGTGGAGCGCGCCCTGCGGGCCTCGCTGCCCGGCGCGCCGCTCCGCTTCGCGCTCCAGCGCGAGCAGCTGGGCACCGCCCACGCGGTGCTCGCCGCGAAGGAGGCGCTCGCGGATCACGACGGGCAGGTGCTCATCCTCTCCGGCGACACGCCGCTCCTCACCACCGGGACGCTCCGCGCCGTCGTCGAGGCGCGCGGCGCGAAGCCGGTCTCCTTCGCCACGATGACGCTCGACGAGCCGTTCGGCTACGGGCGCGTCGTCCGCGCGAAGGGGAAGCCCACCCGGATCGTCGAGGAGAAGGACGCGACGCCGGCCCAGCGGCGGATCCGCGAGGTGAACGCGGGCCTCTACTGCTCCGACGCCGCCTTCCTCTGGAAGGCGCTCGCGAAGGCGGACACGCGGAACGCCCAGAACGAGTACTACCTCACCGACCTCGTCGCGGCGGCGGCGCGCGGCAGGGGCGCGGTGGCCGTCCCGGTCGCCCCCGGGGAGGCGGCCGGGGTCAACGACCGGGCCCAGCTCGCGGAGGTCGCCCGCGTCCTCACCCAGCGGATCGCCGGCGCGTACATGCGCTCCGGCGTGACGATCGAGTCCCCCGACCGGTTCGACTGTGACGAGGAGATCGAGGTCGGGGCCGACTCGGTCATCGAGCCGGGGGTCCGGCTGCGGGGCAGGACGCGGATCGGCGCGCGCTGCACCATCGGCCAGGGGGCCGTCCTGGTCGACGCCCGGCTCGCCGACGACGTGGTGGTCCGCCCGTACACCGTGATCGAGGACGCGGAGGTGGGGGCCGGCTCCCTCCTCGGCCCGTTCGCCCGGCTGCGCCCCGGGTCGGTCCTCGCCGAAGGGGTGCACGTCGGCAACTTCACCGAGACCAAGAAGACGCGGCTCGGCAAGGGCTCCAAGGCGAACCACCTCTCCTACCTCGGCGACGCCGTGATCGGCGCCGGGGTGAACGTGGGGGCCGGGACCATCACCTGCAACTACGACGGCGAGAAGAAGCACGAGACGCGGATCGGGGACGGTGCGTTCATCGGCTCCGACTCGATCCTGGTCGCGCCGATCCAGATCGGCGCGGGGGCCTACGTCGCGGCCGGCTCGACGCTGACGAAGGCGGTCCCGGACGGCGCCCTGGCCCTCGGCCGCGCGCGGCAGGAGAACAAGGAGGGGTGGACGGCGCGGATGCTGGAGGCGCGCGCCCGGGCCAAGGTGGCATCCGGAGGAGGCGGTCCGGACGGGTCCGGGGTATAACGCACCCCCATGTGTGGAATCGTCGGTTACGTCGGCCCCCGGGAGTGCGTCGGCCTCATCGTCGGTGGGCTCAAGAAGCTCGAGTATCGCGGCTATGACTCCGCCGGCGTGGCCGCGATCGGGCCGTCCGGCCTCGGCGTCTCGCGCGCCAAGGGGAAGCTGCAGAACCTCGTGAACGTGCTCGCGGAGAGGCCCCTCGCCGGGACGACCGGCATCGGCCACACGCGCTGGGCGACCCACGGCAAGCCCTCCGACGAGAACGCGCACCCGCACAGCTTCGGCGGCGTCGCGGTGGTCCACAACGGCATCATCGAGAACCACCTCGCCCTCAAGGCGGCGCTCGGCGCCCGCGGCCACAAGTTCTCGAGCGAGACCGACACCGAGATCTTCGCCCACCTGATCGCCGAGGCGCTCGCGGGCGGCGCGTCGGACCTCCGCGCGGCGGTCCGCCAGACGCTCGCCCAGGTCCAGGGGACCTACGCCATCGCGGTCGTCTCGGAGAAGGTCCCCGGCGAGATCGTCGCGGCGAAGAACGCGTCGCCGCTCGTCGTCGGCTTCGGCGAGGGCGAGAGCTTCCTCGCGTCGGACGTGCCGGCGATCCTCGAGCACACCCGCGACGTCGTCTACCTCGAGGAGGGGGAGCTGGCCGTGCTGCGCGCGGACGGCATCGCCCTCTACCGCAACGACGGGACGCGGTCGGATCGGCCGCCGCGCCGGATCGAGTGGAGCGCCGTGGCCGCCGAGAAGGACGGCCACAAGCACTTCATGCACAAGGAGATCTTCGAGCAGCCCCGGGCCGTGGCCGACACGATCCGCGGCCGCGCCTCGGTCGAGCAGGGCGACGTCCTCCTGGACGGCGTCTCGATCGACGCCGCGTACGCCCGGCAGCTGGAGCGGGTGGTCGTGGTCGCGTGCGGCACCTCCTGGCACGCCGGCCTCTCCGGGCGCCACATGATCGAGGCGCTCGCGAGGCTGCCGGTGCAGGTCGAGCTGGCGAGCGAGTTCCGCAACCGCGACCCGCTCGTCGACGAGCGGGTGCTGGTCCTCGCCATCTCCCAGTCCGGCGAGACGGCCGACACGCTCGCCGCGGTCAAGGTCGCGAAGGCGCGCGGCGCCCGGGCGATGGCGATCTGCAACGTCGTCGGCTCCGCCATCGCGCGCGAGTGCGACGTCGGCACCCTCTTCACGCGGGCCGGCCCCGAGATCGGCGTCGCGTCGACGAAGGCCTTCACCACGCAGCTCGCAGCCCTCTTCCTGCTCGGCGTGAGGCTCGGCCGGCTGCGCGGCGTCCTCGGCGCCGAGGACGCGCGCCGCCACATCGAGGCGCTCGAGCGGGTCCCCTCGTGGATGGAGCAGATGATCCGGCAGGAGCCGGCGGTGCTGCCGATGGCGCAGCGCTGCGCGGGCGCCCGCGACGTCCTCTTCCTCGGCCGCGGGAGCCAGTTCCCGGCGGCGCTGGAGGGGGCGCTGAAGCTCAAGGAGATCTCCTACATCCACGCCGAGGGGTACGCGGCCGGCGAGATGAAGCACGGCCCCATCGCGCTCATCGACGAGGAGCTCCCCGTCGTCGTCCTCGCCACCCGCGAGCCGGCCTACGAGAAGACGCTGGGCAACATCGAGGAGGTCCGGGCGCGGGGCGGGCAGGTCTTCGCCATCGTCTCGGAGGGGGACACCCACGCGGCGAGCCTCGCGGAGATCGCGCTCACCGTGCCCGAGGTGCCGCCGCTCCTCTCGCCGCTGCTCACCATCGTGCCGCTCCAGTTCCTCGCGTACCACGTGGCCGACCTCAAGGGGACCGACGTCGACCAGCCGCGCAACCTCGCGAAGAGCGTGACCGTCGAGTAGCCCGATGAACCGCCGCCTCTTCGTCGCGCTCGATCCGCCGGAGGCCGTCCGCCGGCGGATCGCGACGGCGGTGGCCGCGCTCCGCCGGAGCGCCGGGCGCGCCGCGGACGAGGTCCGCTGGACGGCCGTGGAGACCCTGCACCTCACCCTCCAGTTCCTCGGCGCGGTGCCGGAGGAGCGGATCGCCGCGCTCGACGACGCGGTCCGCGCCGCCGCCGCCGCGGCCCGGCCCCTCCAGCTGGAGCTGCGCGGCGCCGGGGGCTTCCCCAACGCGCGCCGGCCGCGCGTCGTCTGGCTCGGCCTCTCGGGCGACCTCGCGCCGCTCTCGGCGCTCGCCGAGGACCTCGGCCGGCGCCTCACGCCGCTCGGCTTCCCGCCCGAGGCGCGCCCCTTCACGCCCCACCTCACCATCGGCCGCGCGCGCGACTCGCGCGGCGCGCCGGGGCTCGGCGGCGCGCTGGCCGAGGCCTCGCAGGGCGAGGGGATCGGCTGGCGCGCGGCGGAGCTGGTCCTCTTCGAGTCGCACCTGGAGCCGGGGGGGGCCCGCCACGAGCCGCTCCTCCGGGCGCCGCTCGGAGGCTGACCCGTCCTCCGGCGCGGCAGGCCGCCGCGGGAGCGGCGGGTCGCCGCGACCCAGGGTGCGCGAGCCCCCGCCCCCGAGGCGGGTACCGACGGGGGCATTCCCCGGCGCCGCTATTGCATCGACCATGGGTGCACATGCACGCCGTGGAGTACGTCTGTGTCTTCGCCCGTCCCGCGCGCGAGCGGTTGGTGGCTGCCGAGCGGCTCGCCCGGGCGTTGCCCGCGTTCCTCGGCGCGATCGCGGCGGAGTGTGACGTCCACCACTCCACCTCGACCCGCTTCCTCGCCATCGTGATCCGGGTCGCCGACGAGCTCGACCCGCCGGCGCTCGCGCGCCTCGCCTTCTGGGCGGCCCGCACCGGCGGCGCCGCGTTCCTCGCGGACGACCTGTCGGGCCCGGCGCACCAGCGCTTCCGCGCGGAGCTCGCGCGGTGCGACCTGAACGTCCGGCGCGTCCCGCTGGATGGGCTCCCCGAGGCGGCCGCGTGGATCTTCCGGACCGTGGGGAGCCCGCCGCCCGCGAAGGGGCTGCCGGTCCTCGCCGTCGACCTCGACGGCCCGGGCCGGGAGGGGCTCCACTACCGGCCGGGCGACGGGACGCTCTTCGTCGCCGGCGTCCTGGCCCCGCCGCTCGGCGACGCGCTCGGCCTCGCCGTCCGGCTCCGCGGGCGGGCCGCGCCGCTCGAGGGGACCGGCTCGGTGACCGAGGTCGTCGAGCGCGGCGCGGCAGGGCCCGGCCGCCCCGCCGGCTTCCGGATCCGGATCGAGCTCCCGCCCGAGCTCCGGGAGGTGCTGGAGGCGCAGGTCGCCTCGACGCCGCGGAGCCAGCTGCAGGAGGCGCCCCGGTTCTCCGTGATCGGGCGGGTCAAGGTGAAGCCGATCGCCGTCGCGGCCGAGGGCGAGGGCGAGGGCGAGGGCGAGGTGCCGCTCCCGCCGCCGGAGCCGCCCCCGCCGCCGGCGCCCCGGGCGACCCTGGAGTACGCGACCGACGCGGAGCTGGAGGCCGACTGGATCGAGAACCTCTCCCACGGCGGCGCCTTCGTCCGCTCCGCCGCCCCCCGCCCGGAGGGCACCCGACTCGCGCTCGACCTCGCCCTCCCCGACGGCGTCCGGCTCGAGGCCCAGGCGATCGTCATGACCTCGACGGCGAAGGGGATGGGGGTGCGCTTCGTGCTGTCCCAGGCGCAGGACGACCTCCTCGCCACCGCCATCGCCCGCATCTCGGCCCGCCCGCGGCGCGCCCTGGTGGTGGACGACGACGGGCTGGCGCGCGCGATGATCTCGGACGCGCTCCACGCGAGGGGGTTCGAGGTGATCACGGCCGGGGACGCCTCGGAGGGCGTGGAGCGGCTCTCCGAGGAGCTGATGGCCCTCGACCTCCTCGTCACCGACGTCTGCATGCCGGGGATGAACGGCGAGGAGCTGATCCGCTTCATCCGGCGGACCGGCGGCGAGTCGGAGCTGGCCATCGCCGCGGTCACCGGGCGCGTCGAGCCCGGCCTGGAGGAGCGGCTCGTGGCCGCGGGGGCCGACGTGGTGCTCGACAAGGCCGGCGGCGCCGAGGGCGTCGCCGCCGCGGCCGACGCCGCGCTGGAGCGGAAGCGCGCCGCGGCCGGCGGCTAGTACCCGAGGGGCTCGCCCACCAGCAGCACCGTGAAGTCGGAGAGGCTCGGGCGACGGCGCAGCACCTGGTAGACGCGGCAGATCCGGGCCTCGGCGTCGCAGTCCTGGCAGGTGCCCGCCTTCACGCACGGCGTCGGCTTCCCGAGCCGCCGCGCGTTCATCGGGCCGGCGTGGGTCTCGATGCGGTCCCACGCCTCCTCGACGTCGCGGACGAGCTTGTTCACGCCCGCCACGACGACCGTCTTCGCGGGGCCGAACGACAGGGCGGCGACCCGGTTGCCGTTCCCATCGACGTTCACGATCGCGCCGTCGAGCGTCACCGCGTTCGCGCTGGAGAGGAAGAGATCACAGGTCAGCTGGCGCCGCTGCACCTCGCGCTTCTCGGCGGGGGAGAGGCCGGGCGCGTTGTGGTCGAGCAGGACGGCGCCGCGGCGGCCGAGCTCCTCCTTCAGCCCCAGCGACGCGACGGTCATCGAGCCGCCGAACCCGACCGTGGCGCCCTCCCGCGCGAGGGAGAGGACCTTCGCGCCGGCCTCGGCGGCCGTCGCGACCCACGCCGCGTCGAACCCGTTCTCCCTCAGCGAGCGGACGGCGCGATCGGCGAGGGCGGCGTGGTGGTGCGCGGCGACGGTCTTCATCGGAGGGCCTCCGGGCGGCGACGGCGGGAGCGACCCCGGCCGGGTCGAAGCGGGCGGCGGAGTATACCCGCAGGCCGCACCCGTGCGGGAACGCGCGCGCGGACACCTTTGTTTACAATCGTGCAACCCCGAGGAAACCTCCGGGGACCAGATTCCTCACGAGCCATGGATCCCATGAAGAAGCGCCGTCTCGTCGTCGTCGCCGCCTCCGTCGCGGCCCTCCTCCTCGCCGTCGTGGGCTGGCGCCTCGCGCGCCGCCCCAAGGCCCCCACCTTCGAGACGGTCGCCGCGGATCGCGGCCCCGTCGTGGCGCGGGTGACCGCGAGCGGGACGCTCTCCGCGCTCGTCACCGTGCAGGTCGGCAGCCAGGTCTCGGGGCGAATCCAGTCGGTCCTCGTCGACTTCAACAGCCGGGTGAAGCGCGGCCAGCTCATCGCGCGGATCGACCCGCAGCTCTTCGAGGCGGCGGTCCAGCAGGCCCGCGCCAACCTGGCGGCGGCCAACGGGAACCTCGTCCGCGCGCAGGCTCAGGCCGTGGACGCCGACCGGCAGGCGAAGCGGCAGCGCGCCCTCGCGGACCAGAAGCTGGTCGCGGTCGGCGACGCGGAGACCGCCGAGTCGACGGCGGACGCCGCGCGCGCGGCCGTGGCGGCCGCCCAGGGGAGCGTCGAGCAGGCCAAGGCGGCCCTCAACCAGGCGCAGGTGAACCTGGGCTACACCCAGATCGTCTCGCCCACCGACGGCGTCGTAATCTCCCGCAACGTGGACGTGGGCCAGACGGTCGCCGCCTCGCTGCAGGTCGCGACGCTCTTCACCATCGCGGAGGACCTGCGGCGGATGCAGGTGGACACCAGCGTCTCCGAGGCCGACGTCGGCAAGCTCCGCGACGGGATGGAGGCGACCTTCACCGTCGACGCCTTCCCCGGCGAGCGGTTCGTGGGGAAGGTCCGGCAGGTGCGGAACGCCGCGACGACGGTGCAGAACGTCGTCACCTACGACGCCGTCATCGACGTCGCCAACCCCGACCTCAAGCTGCGCCCGGGCATGACCGCCAACGTCGCCTTCGTCTGGGCCGATCGGCGGGACGCCCTGCGCGTGCCGAACGCCGCCCTCCGCTTCCGGCCCCCCGCCGACCTCGTCGCCCCCAGGGGCGCCGCCGCGGCCCGCAAGGGGAACGACGCGTCGGCGGCCCCGGGCGCCGCCCCGCGCGCCGAGGGAGGCGACGCCTCGCGCCGGGTCGTCTGGCGGCTCGTGGCGGGCAAGCCGCAGCCGACGAGCCTCCAGGTGGGCGTGACGGACGGGACGGTGACCGAGGTCCTCTCCGGAGAGCTCTCGCCGGGCGACGCGTGCATCGTGGACGTCGACGGCAAGGGCGCCGGCGGTGGCGCGGGCGGGCGCCCGCCGCGGATGTTCTAGGAGCGCGCGATGGCCGAGCCGCTCATCTCCGTCGACCGCGTCGTGAAGACCTACGTCATGGGGGACGTCCGGGTCGAGGCGCTCCGCGGCGTCTCGCTCCGGATCGACGAGGGGGAGTTCGTCGCGGTGATGGGGGCCTCCGGCTCGGGGAAGTCGACGCTCATGAACCTGCTCGGCTGCCTCGACCGGCCGACCGCCGGCCAGTACCGGCTCGACGGGCACGACGTCGCGGCGCTCGACGCCAACGCCCTCGCGGCCCTGCGCAACCGGACGCTCGGCTTCGTCTTCCAGAACTTCAACCTCCTCTCCCGGACCACGGCGCTCGAGAACGTCGAGCTGCCGCTGCTCTACGCGGGCGTCCCCGCCCGGGAGCGCCACCGCCGCGCCACCGAGGCGCTCGCGCGGGTCGGCCTCGGCGAGCGCGCCGGCCACCACCCCAACCAGATGTCGGGCGGCCAGCAGCAGCGGGTCGCCATCGCCCGCGCCCTCGTCGGCCGGCCGCGGCTCGTCCTGGCGGACGAGCCGACCGGCAACCTCGACTCCCAGACGAGCGTCGAGGTCATGCGCATCCTCTCGGAGCTGCGGGCGGAGGGGATCACCATCGTCCTCGTCACGCACGAGCAGGACATCGCCGGCTGGGCCGACCGGGTGATCACCATGCGCGACGGGACCGTCCGCACCGACGAGCGTCGGCCGCCCGCGGCGCCGGAGGCCCGGCCGTGAACCTGCTCGAGATCTTCCGCGTCGCGTGGCGGGCGCTCCTGCGCAACAAGACGCGCTCCTTCCTGACGACGCTCGGGATCGTGATCGGCGTCACCGCGGTGATCGCGATGGTGACCATCGGCGACGGCGCGAAGGCGCGGGTGCAGCAGACCTTCGAGGCGATGGGCTCCAACATGCTCATCCTGCTCCCGGGTACCACGACCCACGGCGGGATGGGCGGTGGCTTCGGCTCCCTCCCGACCGTCACCTGGGACGATCTCCGCGCGATCCAGACCGAGCTGGCGGCCGTCCGGTACGTCTCCCCGAACCTCCGCGCGGCCGCGCCGGTGGTCGCGGAGGACCAGAACTGGACCACCTCGATCTTCGGGGTGGGGGCCGATTACTTCCAGATCCGGAACTGGGGCACGGCGACCGGCTCGCTCTTCGGCACGTCGGACGTCGACGCCGGCTCCAAGGTGGTCCTCATCGGCCAGACCGTCGCGACCCAGCTCTACGGAGAGGGGATCGACCCGGTCGGCCGCACGGTCCGGATCAAGGGGGTCCCCTTCACCGTCGTGGGGATGCTCGAGTCGAAGGGGCAGTCGGCGATGGGGCAGGACTTCGACGACTCGGTCTTCGTCCCGTACTCCACCTTCCTCGCCAAGATCCAGAGCGGCCTCAAGAACGTGATCGCCGGCGCGGTCATGATCGGCGCCGACTCCGCCGAGAACACCCGCAAGGCGGAGGAGCAGGTCCGCGCCCTCCTGCGCGACCGGCACCACCTCCCCGAGGGGACGGACGACGACTTCTCCATCCGGAACCTGACGGAGATGGCGAGCGGCGTCGAGCAGGGGACCCGGACGATGACCCTGCTGCTCGCGGCCATCGCCGCCGTCTCCCTGCTCGTCGGCGGCATCGGGATCATGAACATCATGCTCGTCTCGGTCACCGAGCGGACCCGCGAGATCGGCGTGCGGATGGCGGTCGGCGCGCGGCAGCGCGACATCCTCCTCCAGTTCCTCGTGGAGTCCCTGACGCTGGCGGCCACGGGCGGGGCGGTCGGCGTCGCGCTGGGGCTCGGAGGCGCGATCTGGCTCGCGAGCTCCTTCGGGTGGCCGATCCTCGTCCGGCCCGGCGTGATCGTGATCGCCGTGACCTTCAGCGCGCTCGTCGGCGTGGGCTTCGGCCTCTATCCCGCCCGCAAGGCCTCGAAGCTCGATCCCATCCAGGCCCTGAGGTTCGAATGACGGTCGCTCCCCTCCTCCTGCTCCTCGCCGCCGCCCCCGCGACGCCGCCGCCGGCCCCCGTCGCGCCCCAGGCCCTCACGCTCGACGACGCGGTCCGGCTCGCGCGGGAGAACGCGCCCGCCCTCCGGGCCGCGCGCGCCAGCGCGGACGCGGCCGGCGCCCGGGCGGACCAGTCCCTCGCGCCGCTGCTCCTCCAGCTCTCGGGGTCGGCCGGCCTGGAGCGCGCCACCTCCAACCCGTCGCTCTTCGGCAGCCCGCGGCAGCGCTGGGACATGGCCAACTCACTCTCCCTGTCGGCGACCGCCACGCAGACGCTCGTCGACCTCCCCGCGTTCGCCCGCTACGGCGCGGCGCGCGCGAGCGCCCGGGCGCAGGAGGGGAGCTCGCGCGCGGCCGAGCTCGACGCGATCCTCGCCGTGCGGACGGCCTTCTTCCAGGCCCGCGCCTCGAAGGAGCTGGTCGGCGTCGCGCGCGCGGCGCTCGACAACCAGGAGGCCCACTACCGCCAGATCGAGGCCTTCGTGCAGCAGGGGCTCCGGCCGCCGATCGACCTCGCCCAGGCCCGCACCGACCGGGCGAACGCCCGGGCGCAGCTCGTCGGCGCCGAGAACGACTACGCCACGGCCCGCGTCCGGCTCAACCAGGCGATGGGGGTGATCGGCCCGACCGACTACGAGGTCGCCGACCCGCCCTTCGCGCCGATCCCCGGCGAGGATCGGCCGCTCGACCCCCTCCTCTCGGAGGCGATCGCGGCGCGCCCGGACGTCGCGGCGATGGACGCGCAGGTGACCGCCGCCGAGCGGTCGCTCGACGCCGCCCGGGGCGGCTGGTTCCCGAAGGTCGGCCTCTCGGCGGGGGCGAGCGAGGGCGGCGCGGTCGGGAGCGACCTGACGTGGAACGCCTACGTGGGCGGGACGGCGACCTGGGCCCTCTTCCAGGGCGGCCTCACGCGCGCCCAGGTGGCGGAGGCGCGGGCCCTGCTCGAGGCGCAGCGCGCCCAGCGCGACCAGCTCGTCCAGCAGGTCAGGGGCGACGTCGACACGGCGCGGCTCGGCGTCGTCGCCGCGCTCGCGTTGCTCGACGCCGACCGCGAGGCGGTCGAGGCCGCGCGCGACCGCCTGCGGCTCGCCGAGGCGCGCTACGCGAACGGCGCCGGGAGCGCGCTGGAGCTCTCCGACGCGCAGCTCGCCCGCACGAACGCCGAGGCGCAGCTCGTCCAGGCCGAGTACAAGCTGGCCCAGGCGCGGGCGGCGCTCCTGCGCGCGCTCGGCCGGGCCTGAGGCCGGGACCCCGTGACCCGGACCCAGCTCCTCGTCCTCGCGCTCGCGGCGCTCGCCGCCGTCGTCGTCGGCTGGATCGCGCGGTCCGGCCTCTGGCGCCGCCACCGCGTCGCGATCGTCGGCGGCGCGGCGCTGCTCGGCCTGCTCGGCTTGAGCCGGCGGCTCGGCTGGCAGGAGCTGGCGATCGTGGCCGGCGTCGTCCTGGTCGCCGCGGTCCTCGTGCCGGCGCGCCGCTGATCCGCCGCGCAAGCGGGCGCTTGCACGCCCCGTCGCGCGCGGGCCTTGCAGCACCGCGCGTGCAGACGCTACAAGGAATCACCCGTTTGCCGCGCCCACAGGGGGGGGCCGGAGATCCGCCTGTCCACGACGCCGCCGCCGTCCGACACCATCGAAGACCTGAGGCGCACCGAGGACGACCTCCGGCGGGCGCTCGAGATCGTGCGGAACGCCGAGTCCCGCTTCACCGCCCTCGTCGAGTCCTCCCCGGACCTCGTCCTCATCCACCGCGCCGGACGGGTCCTCTACGCCAACCCCGCCATGTCGTCGCTCGTGGGCTCCACCCTCGCGGACATCGCCGGCACCCGCGTGCTCGACTGGGTCCACCCGGACGACCGCGCGGAGCTCGCGGAGCGGCTCCGGGCCGACGGGCGGCTCCCGGCGCGCGAGTGGCGCCTCCTCGGCGGCGACGGGCGCCACGTGCCGGTGGAGTTCATCGCCACCGGGCTGGAGATGCCGGACGGCCCCGCGCGCGTCGCGATCGGCCGCGATCTCACCGAGCGGAAGAAGGCCGAGGAGCGGCTCCAGCGCTCCGAGCGGCTCGCGTCGCTGGGGACGCTCGCCGCCGGCGTCGCCCACGAGCTGAACAACCCGCTCTCCTTCGTCCTCTCCAACGCCGAGTGGGCGATCGACAGGCTGACGCGGGAGGGGGGCCCGACGGCCTGCGAGCGCGACGAGGTGATCCACGCGCTCCGCGACGTCGTGCAGGGCGCGCGGCGGATGCGGGTCATCGTGAGCGACCTCCGGAGCGCGGCCCGGAGCGAGACGGCGACCGACAACGTGGCGCCGGTCGATCTCCGCCGCGTCGTGGACTTCGCCATGCAGGTCACGGCCGCCGAGCTCGGCCTGCGGACGCGCTTCGAGATCGCGGTCGAGCAGGTCCCGCAGGTGCTGGGGAGCGAGACCCGGCTCGCCCAGGTGCTCGTCAACCTCCTCGTCAACGCCGTGCACGCGATGCCCGACCACGACGCCGGCCGCAACGTGGTGCGGATCGCGGTGGCGGAGGCGGCCCACGGGCGCGTCGCCCTGACGGTGAGCGACAACGGCTGCGGGATCCCGCCCGCCGCCCGCGCCCACCTGTTCGAGCCGTTCTTCACGACCCGGCCGGCGGGCGAGGGGACCGGGCTCGGGCTCTGGGTCTGCCACGGCATCGTCTCCGCCCACGGCGGCACGATCGAGGTGGAGAGCACCCTCGGGCGCGGGACGACGTTCCGCGTGCTCCTCCCGGCCCTCGCGCC